>CAILYP010000001.1:0-9693 GCA_903838475.1 uncultured Actinomycetes bacterium
AAAAGCCGCTGCAATTCCCGTAGCAATTTTTCAAGCTGCTCCAATCACCGAGAAAGCAACTAAAGCCAAAGTTGTAAAAAAGGTAGCACCAGTTGAATCTGCTACGAAGAAAGCAACTTCGAAAAAAGCCGCAGCGACAAATGCAGAATCAAGTGAAGCTGCGAGCGACTCAACTGAAACTGCTGAAAGTGCTGAACGTCGTCGTCGTAGACGAGGTGGGCGTGGACGCAGACGTCCAGGTGATCGCGCTGAAGGATCCGATTCAACGTCAGAAAATGAAAGTGATGAATCACCAGATGATTCCTCATCAACAGAAGATTCAGATACTGCAGCTAACCATCGCCGCCGCCGTCGTCGCCGCTCAGCAGGTGGAGACGCTAGCGCCACTGAAGAAATTATTGATGAAGACGGTGTAAAAACTGTTGTTAAAGTTCGAGAGCCTAGAGAAGTAAAACCACGAGAAGACCGAAGTGGACGCCGTGACCGCGGGGACCGTGGAGATAGAGGCCGCGATCGCGATAGACACAGCCGACGTGACCGTGAACCACGTGAGTTCGTTCGTCGCCGTGGAACCATTATTACTGAAAGTGAATTCTTAGCTCGACGTGAAAATGTGGATCGCATTATGTTGGTCCGTCAAACTGGTGATCGTACTCAGATTGCAGTTCTTGAAGACAAGATTATGGTTGAGCATTATGTAAATCGGAATTCAAATATTTCTTATGTTGGAAACGTATATCTTGGCAAAGTCCAGAACGTTCTTCCATCAATGGAAGCAGCATTCGTTGATATTGGTAAGGGTCGTAACGCTGTTTTGTATGCTGGTGAAGTTAACTGGGATGCAGCAGGAATGGCAGAAAGCTCAAACCGTAAAATCGAGCACGTGCTAAAAACCGGTCAATCAGTTCTTGTGCAAGTGACAAAGGATCCAATCGGTCAAAAGGGTGCGCGTCTAACAAGTCAGATTTCATTACCTGGGCGTTACCTGGTTTATGTACCAAGTGGCGAAATGAGTGGCATCAGCCGCCGCCTTCCAGATCAAGAACGTTCACGCCTGAAAAGCATTCTCAAGGGACTAGTTCCTGACGAAGCTGGCGTCATCGTACGTACAGCATCTGAAGGTGCTTCCGAAGATGAGCTTTCTAGTGATGTTAAGCGCCTACAAGCGCAATGGGAAGATATTCAAGAGAAGGCAGAGAATCCGAGTACTTCGGCTCCTTCGCTGCTTTATAGCGAACCAGACCTCACCGTTCGAGTTATTCGCGATATCTTCAATGAAGATTTCCGCCAACTTCTCGTACAAGGTGATCAGGCCTGGGATGACATCAACGAATACCTTGGACATATTGCTCCTGAGTTAACTCAGAAGATTGAAAAGTGGACAGGTCCACGCGACCTCTTTGCAGAACATCGCATCGAAGAGCAGCTTTCAAAAGCATTTGATCGTAAGGTTTATCTTCCTTCTGGTGGATCTTTGGTTATCGATCGCACTGAAGCCATGGTGGTTATTGACGTCAACACCGGCAAGTTTGTTGGTAAAGGTGGAAACCTCGAAGAGACCGTTACTAAAAACAACATTGAGGCAGCAGAAGAAATTGCTCGCCAACTTCGCCTACGCGACCTTGGTGGAATCGTCGTTATCGACTTTATCGATATGGCACTTGAATCTAACCGTGATTTAGTTTTACGTCGCCTAGTTGAATGTTTGGGCCGTGATCGTACAAAGCATCAAGTTGCCGAAGTGACGTCACTTGGACTGGTACAGATGACGCGAAAGCGCATCGGACAAGGTCTCATCGAAGCATTCTCAACAACCTGCGAATCTTGCGGAGGCCGCGGTATTCATATTCATACTGAGCCAGTACGTAAGGTGGCGCTGGATAAGGATTTGGATCAGAAATACGTTCCAACCAATGAGTCAAGCAGTAGTGAGCCTGAACACGCCGAAGAAGAGTCCGAACCGCTCGATTCAGAACCATCTACTCAGTCGAGTGAATCCACCCCCGAACAGAGCGCTCCACGCCCTCGAAAGCGTCGCCGGGCAGTCAGCACGGGGATCATTACGCCTGAATAAGCTTCAACTCTAGTGTTTTACTCAGCTTTACTCAGTTTTACTCAGTTTGACCCTATGGGGCTGTGTTCCGTACCCTTAGCGCCTGCCCAAGAGAGTCCGATTGGAAACTCTTGCTAGCTCAGCTCTTGTATTTCATGAGTTCCATCCAGAAGAAAAGTAGGGAAATGTATGTACGCGGTTGTTAAAGCTGGCGGTCGTCAAGAGAAGGTTGCCGTAGGCGACACCATCATCGTTGATCGTCTCGATGCAAAAATTGGCGCAACAGTGTCATTTCCTGCAGTTCTCTTGGTTGATGGCGCAACAGTGACATCAGATCCAAAAGCCCTAGCTTCCGTAAAGGTTGCAGGCGAAGTTCTTGAAGAGACAAAGGGTCCGAAGATCGACATCCTTCGCTACAAGAACAAGACGGGCTACCGTCGTCGTCAAGGTTTTCGTGCTAGCTTGACTAAGGTCAAGATCACCGGAATTAACAAGTAGTCAAGTCATAGAACTAGTCATAGAAAAGGCGCGAATAAAAAATGGCAAGTAAAAAAGGTGTCTCCTCTACCCGTAACGGTCGCGACTCAAATGCTCAGTATCTCGGCATTAAGCGCTTCGGCGGTCAAGTAGTTAAGAGCGGCGAGATTCTAGTTCGCCAGCGCGGTTCAGTATTTCATCCTGGTGCAAATGTTGGAATTGGAAAAGATGACACTTTGTTCGCTCTGACTGCTGGTGCAGTTGAGTTCGGTCGCGCTCGCGGTCGCAAGGTTGTAAATATCGTTCCGGTACTCGTTTAACAGCGGATCTTTCTTTGCGGGTCCGCGGAATGCGGACCCGCTATTTTTTTTCTCAGACAAAATATCAAAAAACTAGATAGTAAAAAACTAGATAGTAAAAAACTAGGAAGTAAAGGAGTGGAAAATGACAACTTTTGTTGATCGTGTGACGCTTCACGCTTCTGCTGGTAATGGCGGCGATGGTTGTGTCTCCATTCACCGTGAAAAATTTGTTCCACTCGGTGGCCCTGACGGCGGTAACGGTGGGCGTGGTGGCGACATTATTCTCGTCGTAGATTCGGGTGAAACAACTCTTCTTGATTTTCACCATTCCCCTCATCGCAAAGCGTTAAGTGCCAGACCAGGTTATGGCGATTACTGCAACGGCGCTGATGGTGGAGATTTAATTCTTTCTGTACCAAACGGAACTGTCGTTAAAGATATTCATGGAAATATCCTTGCTGATTTAGTCGGAGTTGGTACGCGCTTTATTGCAGCACAAGGCGGCAAAGGCGGATTAGGTAATGCTGGGCTTGCTTCTCGCAAACGTAGAGCTCCAGGTTTTGCACTTAAAGGTGAACCAGGTGAAGAGCGCACACTAATTTTGGAACTCAAAAGCGTTGCAGATATTGGGCTTATCGGTTTTCCAAGTGCTGGAAAGTCTTCATTGGTTGCTGCAATTTCCGCGGCCCGTCCAAAGATTGCAGATTATCCCTTCACTACTTTGGTCCCAAATTTGGGCGTCGTTCAAGCAGGCGAAACTCGCTTCACAGTGGCCGACGTTCCAGGCCTTATTCCTGGCGCTTCGCAAGGCAAGGGACTTGGCCTTGAATTTCTGCGTCACGTAGAACGCTGCGCAGCTTTAGTTCACGTACTTGATTGCGGAACTCTTGAGACTGATCGAGATCCTATTAAAGACTTTGATGTCATTGAGGAAGAACTTTCACATTACGGCGGTTTGGCTGATCGCCCGCGCATTATCGCTTTGAATAAGATTGATTTACCAGATGGAAAGACGATGGCTGACATGGTCCAGTCAACGCTGGAAGCTCGTGGTTTCGAGGTTTACCAAATTTCCGCAGCCGCTCGTATGGGGTTACAAGAACTGACTTACGCGATGGCGAGAATTATTCAAGAATATAGAAAAGCTGAGGCAAAGATTGAGAAGGTGCGAATAGTTCTTCGTCCAACACCAGTCAATGACGGCGGCTTTACAGTTGTTGCTAACGCAGACGGCTCTTTCTCTGTTACTGGAAATAAGCCTGAGCGTTTTGTGCGCCAAACCGACTTTGGTAATGCCGAAGCAATTGGTTACCTTGCAGATCGCCTTGCCCAACTTGGAGTCGAAAGAGCGCTCTTTAAGGCCGGGGCTAAGGCAAAGGATGAAGTACGAATTGGCGTTGGAGATAACGCAGTAATTTTTGATTGGGAACCAACCATTGAAGCGGGCGCTGAACTTCTCGCCGGTCCTCGAGGAGGCGATTTACGTATTGAATCTCCTTGGGCTGGTCGCTATGTCGAAGATGATGTTAAAGAATTGACAGACGATGAAATTGAAATGCAATGGGAATATAAAGTTGCAGATCCTCACACTCCACGCATCGACGGTAAATAGGTAAGAAAAGTGAAGCGTAATCAGATTGGCAGCGCCACGCGCGTCGTAATCAAGATTGGGTCATCAACTCTTACTGGCAAAGCTGGCGAGCAGCTAGATAAACGAAACGTTGAATCAATTGTCGACGTTGTCTCATATCTTCGCTCCCAAGGAAAAGAAGTCGTTCTCGTTTCTTCGGGAGCCATTGCGGCAGGGCTTGCACCACTTGGAATGAGTGTGCGCCCAAAAGACCTTGCGACACAACAAGCCGCCGCTTCTGTAGGTCAAGGCTTACTCATCTCGTATTACAACGAGGCGTTCACTCGACATTCTCTAATCTCTTCGCAAGTTCTACTAACAATTGATGATGTTGTCCGTCGGGCGCATTATCAAAATGCCCAGCGAACACTCTTTAAACTTCTCCAACTTGGTGTTGTTCCTATTATTAATGAAAACGATACTGTTGGCGTTCAAGAGATTCGATTTGGAGACAACGATCGACTTGCCGCATTAGTCTCACTTCTCATTGGGGCCGATCTTCTTGTTCTTGTGACAGATATTGACGGTTTATACGATGCTCCACCATCTAGTCCCGGCGCCAAACGTATAGCCGAAGTTGCTGACGTTACAAAGCTTGTTGATGTTCAAATAGGTGGCGTAGGTTCATCAGGTGTTGGAAGCGGAGGCATGATTACTAAAATTGATGCTGCGCGAATTGCAACAGGTGCCGGAGTTTCCATGCTCTTGACCTCACTTGAAAAACTCAGCGGGGCGCTCACCGGCAAAGATGAAGGAACCTTCTTTGAAGCAGTACATGATCGCAAGCCATCCCGATTGCTGTGGCTGGCACATGCATCAACCCCAAGCGGTAAATTAATTATTGACGATGGCGCAGTAATAGCGTTACGTGAACGAGGAGTGTCATTACTTCCAGCAGGCGTTAAAGGCGTAGAGGGTGATTTCATTTCAGGGGACACCGTGGAACTAGTTTCCCTCGGTGGAGAAGTAGTTGCACGTGGATTGGTTGCGTTTGACGCAGCAGAGATTCCTAAAATGCTTGGAAAGTCTACGAAGGAGTTAGCTCAGTCTTTTGGCCCAGAGTACGAACGCGAGCTCGTACACAGGGATGACCTCGTACTTCTCTAATTTCTCTAATTTTTTGCAACGTCCATCATTACTTGAGAAGTTTGTTTCGTTAGATTCATATCAGTTGGTACATCGCTGAGTTTTACAATGACAGTACGGGAAGCGCGATCAATAAAGATATATTGACCATGTAAACCATCCATCATGTCAATCTGTGGGAATGGATGCCACATGAAAGCGCTGTAGCCAAAGCCATCGAGTTCTTCGACTGAAGTACTCATTCGCTTGATCCAATTCAAATCCAGAACGCGCGTACTTCCAACCATTCCGTTATTCATCACCATTAAGCCGACTTTTGCATAATCTTCGGCTGCGGCATTAAAGCAACAGAAAGTCTTTTCGATACCACCAATATGGTCCACGTTCCACGTAGCCGGAGTAAGGGCGCCGACAGGTTGCCATACGTTTTTGCTGAAGTAATCGCTGACAGACTCACCTGCAACTTTCTTGATTACCATTCCAATGAGCTGTGCATCCACACTCCGATAGAGACCTTTGGACCCTGGCTCAAAGGCCATCTTGCGATTGTGCTTCACAAACCAATTAATATCTGTGTTCGCATACATTTGCGCAATTCCAACGCCCCAACCCTGCGGACCACTTGGGTAGTTATCGCTTACTCCAATACCGCCGCGCATATCGAGAAGTTGACCGATAGTTATGCGATCAAAAGAAGTTCCATTTTTATACTCTGGAAAGTAGTCAACAAATTTATCGCTCTCTTTTATTTTTCCTGCGGCAATAAGTTGGCCAGCCATTATTGAAGTCATTGTTTTGCCTACCGAGTAGGAAGGTAGGCGGGTAGTCGGAGTAAATCCATCGCGGTAGTACTGGTAGGTCAATACTCCATTTCTCAGTACGAGAAAGACATTGGTGTAAGAGGAATTAAGAAATTCTTGCCACGCAATCTGTTTTCCATTCCATGTAACGGTATCCGGCATTTTCTCATTTGCTGTTGCAAGAGTGATGGGGTTCGTGGACGGCGCAATTGTTTGTGCCGGCATCAGGTCGGGGGTCTTTGAAGCCGGAGCCAGACCCAACCGCACTGTCTGATATGGATTGGGATAGTGAATGACCTTTGTAAAGCCCCATAGAGCTAAGTACAGAACTAGAACTGTCACGAGTGTTTTGCGCAGGAATTTCATAAGGTGGATTATTCCCCGTACGCTTACACAATGGAAGCAACAGCCACGGTCAATCAGTTAGCAGATTTAGCTCGAAAAGGAGCTCGTACTCTGATTGCTGCTTCAAGTGCGGATCGCGCGGAGCTTGTTCTCAAAATTGCTGACGCCCTAGAGTCAAATATTCCGCGCATCTTGGCTGCCAACAAAGAAGATTTAGATCGCGCCGCGATATCTGGAATGCAAAGTTCTATGGTCGACCGACTCTTACTTACAGACGAGCGAATTCGCGGAATGGCTGATGGAGCAAGACAGGTAGCAGCGCTACCCGATCCGCTTAATAGAGTACTTAATCAACGCACACTGGCAAATGGTTTGGAACTTAAACAAGTAAGCGTTCCGTTTGGGGTAGTAGGAATGGTTTACGAAGCCCGTCCCAATGTCACGGTCGATGCTGCAACTATTTTGTTGAAATCAGGCAATGCGGCGTTACTGCGTGGCTCATCCAGCGCGGTTTCAAGTAACGCGATCCTTGTCGAAATAATGCGCGAAGTGCTGTCTGCGACTTCAATTTCTCCTGATGTAATCCAAAACATATCCTCTGCTGATCGCTCAACAGTTGGAGATTTATTGCATGCCCGAGGCAAAGTGGATCTTGTAATTCCTCGAGGGAGCGCCGAACTCATTCGCCGCGTGGTCGATGATTCCTCAGTTCCAACAATTGAAACGGGCGCAGGCGTCTGCCACGTTTATGTTGATGAATTTGCAGATTTAGAGAAAGCTCTACCAATTTTGATGAATTCAAAGACTCACCGCCCAAGTGTCTGCAATGCTGCTGAAACACTTCTCGTTCATAGTTCTGTGGCAGAGAAATTTTTACCTGTTGCTCTTACAGCTCTGATAACTGCAGGGGTGAAAGTACACGCCGATACGACCACTTCAGAAATTGCTAAACGTGAAAATCTTGAGGTTGACAGCGCAGATGAAGTCAATTGGTTCACCGAATACAACTCACTTGAAATGAATGTTGCAGTCGTTCCATCACTCATCGCTGCCGCAGACCATATCCAGAAGTACGGGACTCAACACACTGAAGCGATTGTTACGGAAAATACTGAACGAGCGAATCAATTTATTGCTCTCTCGGATTGCGCCGCCGTAATGGTAAATGCCTCAACGAGATTTACTGATGGGGAACAGATGGGCTTTGGGGCAGAGATTGGCATTTCGAATCAGAAGCTTCATGCCCGTGGACCAATGGGTCTGGAGCAGATGACTACGACAACCTGGATTGTGTGGGGTACTGGTCAAATCCGATAAGGTTGGACCATGGCCGCAATCTCACGTGAAGAAGTCGCCCACCTTGCGCGCTTAGCTCGAATTGAAATGAGCTCTGATGAGCTCGATCACCTTGCCTCTGAAATGGATCAAATTCTTCATGCAGTTGATCGTATTCAGGAGGCCGCTTCAGCAGATGTTCCACCTACATCGCACCCGCTACCGCTCAAGAATGTAGTTCGCCCAGACGTGGTTTTACCTTCATTAACTTTTGAAGAAGCGCTTTCGGGCGCACCGGATTCAGATGAGCAGCGCTTTAAAGTCCCACAGATTTTAGGTGATGCCGAGTGAGTTTTATCTTTAAAACTGCAGCAGAAATGTCTGTTGCCTTACAAGCTAAAGAAATTAGCGCTGTTGATTTAGCCAACGAACATTTTGATCGTATTGCAAAAGTAGATGACGATGTTCACGCATTTCTTTACCTCGATAAAGAAGGTGCCCTTGAGCAAGCTAAAAGCGTAGATGCAAAGCGCGCTGCGGGAGAGAAGCTTTCACCACTTGCCGGGGTTCCGCTGGCATTGAAAGATGTAATGGTTCAACGTGGAATTCCTACAACATGTGGTTCAAAAATCCTTGAAAATTGGCGCCCGCCTTACGACGCAACTGTTGTAACAAGGCTGAAAGAAGCTGGGATCGTTATTCTCGGCAAAACCAATATGGATGAATTTGCGATGGGTTCATCAACCGAAAATTCTGCGTACGGACCTACCCACAATCCGTGGGACCTCTCGCGTATCCCTGGCGGATCAGGGGGCGGATCCTCTGCTTCGCTTGCCGCCTTTGAGGCACCGTTAGCAATTGGTACAGATACTGGTGGATCAATTCGTCAGCCAGCAGCAGTCACAGGAACAGTAGGAGTTAAACCAACATACGGCGCAGTTTCGCGTTACGGTCTTGTTGCATTCTCATCTTCACTCGATCAAGCCGGACCATGCGCCAGAACTGTTTTAGATACTGCGCTGCTCCATGAAGTTATTGCAGGACATGATCCTAAAGACTCATCATCAATCCACGCTCCTGTCCCTGCCGTCGTTTCAGCAGCAAAGAAACTCGATGTTAAAGGGATGAAGATAGGTGTTGTTAAAGAACTATCTGGCGATGGTTTTCAAAAGGGTGTCAGCGAACGCTTCAATGAAGCACTTGAAGAATTAGTTAAAGCCGGAGCTGAGATTGTTGAAGTTTCATGTCCAAACTTTGAGTACGCACTTGCTGCGTATTATTTGATTGCACCGTCGGAGGCATCTTCGAATCTAGCTCGTTTTGATTCAATGCGCTACGGCCTTCGTGTTGGCGATGATGGCAAGCGCGGCGCGGAAGAAGTAATGAGTTTGACTCGCCAAGCAGGTTTTGGAAAAGAAGTAAAACGAAGAATTATTCTAGGAACGTATGCACTTTCTTCAGGCTATTACGATGCATATTACGGTTCAGCACAAAAAGTACGCACACTGATAATGCGTGACTATGAAGCAGCTTTTACCAAGGCCGATGTTTTGGTTTCACCAACTGCGCCCACTACTGCTTTTAAAATTGGCGAAAAAGCTAATGATCCTGTTGCTATGTACTTAAATGACATCGCAACTATTCCGGTGAACATGGCTGGAATTGGTGATGGAACGGTCCGATTCCTCAGTGCAAATATGGACATGCTGAATCTGCGTCGACTCG
>CAILYP010000002.1:0-2670 GCA_903838475.1 uncultured Actinomycetes bacterium
CTGATCAATAAGACCGCCGCTGGCGTAGATGCAGTTCTTGCAGAAGGACTTGAGCATCACTTATTCCTTGGACGAGTTCTAGATAAGGTGCGCTCATGACAACGCTTCAGTTATTTTCAGTAATCGACATCGTCGCGCTTATCGCCGGCCTTGCGATCTATCTCTTTATCGTTGGCCGCCAGCTTGCCGCTGTTGCAGTCAAGTTAGAAGAGGCTGCAGATCTAGTTTGGCAGATCAAACATGATGCAGACATAATCGAGCCTGGCCTTGAGCGGATCAATAGAACTGGTGGCGTAGTCGCTGGCGCTCTTCCACTCCTGTATGGCTTTGCTGAGGCGATCGTTGTTGGTGCTACTTATGTGCCAGAACCAGAGCATGCAGCTCCAAAGCCAAATTTCCCAGCAATGGGAACTCGACGTTCACGTCTCTTTGATGGTGTTGGAGTAAAGATAGATTAGTTTTTACTGGCTGCGATTATTTGGATCGCGACCAGTGGTCAATGGGTCGGTGAATGCATTTGAGTATTCACCGATCCATTCGTCTTTCCACGCTTGATCATATTTTTCAAGATTGCAACTTGGTTCATATACCGCCATTAGTTCATGGGCAATCATTTCGCGATGGCGTTCGGTACCACCCGGAATATCAAACCAGCAGATGTGTAAATTAAATTTATTTCCAGCTCGTGCCACCCATGAAGCAGATCGCGGATGCTTGAGTGGAAAGCCTTGAGTGCTTAAATCGGCAGCGTGGCCGACGTAGATTATGGAAAATTCTTGTGGTTTATTCTCTGGGTCGTTAAGACACATAACAGCATAGACAGCAGCAATTTTTGGGGGAGTCCATCCGGCAAGTGCACGAGGTCCTTCAAAGGGATACCCAGCTAGTGACCCAAGGCGGATCATTCTTCGAGCGCGTCTTCCCAGTCTTGATCTTCAGACATAGTCTCGGCCTTAATAATTTCAAAGACTGGAAGATTGGCGGTCTTAACCGCTTCGTTAAAGATAACCAGGGCAGCATCTACAGCAATATCAGAACTAGGGGCCTCAACGATTATTTGTGCACCATACCCAGTTGTGCCAGCACCTGTTGCTAAGCCGCTATGAATTGCTACGGCATCAGCGAGTTCAACTACCTCTTCAAGAGTAATTTCACGATCACCTTCGGCAAAGATTGAGACGCTGAACTTCATAATCGTGGCACCTATCTAATTGAGACGAGTTTGCGGCTGAATTCTTCCAGACTTTTTAGATTATGTCCTGATACAACTTCATCGATAAAGGGTTCTGCAATGATCATTCCCATCGAAGTTGGCACATATCTATCGGCATCTCCGCGATGTGGATTCATCCACACAACTCTATATGCGATACGAGAGAGGGCTTCCATTGATTTTGCCAACGTCTCAGGATCGCCGCGATCTAGTCCATCGGAACAGATGACAACTATCGAACCTCGACCTACTCGTCCGCGTCCCCACTTCTTTAGGAAGGTATTGATGGCATCACCAATACGTGTTCCACCCTCCCAATCCATGGCTTCGGCGCCAGCTTGCTCCATCGCTTGATCAGGGTTGCGACGTGAGAGAGAACGAGTTACACGGGTAAGCCTGGTTCCGAAGCAGAAAACTTCAACTTTTTGATTCGCACTTCGCGCAGAATATGCCAGCTGTAATAAATTTCTAGAATAGTCAGCCATTGATCCCGAGATATCTAAAATGAAAACAACCGGGCGCAGGCGCTCCTTCTTCTTGGTATAAAAAATCTCTCGGTTCTCACCCATAGCACGCATATTTTCCCGAACTATTTTGCGCATATTTAATTTCTTACCTTTGTTGGTTGAAATCAATCGCCGCGTTCTTCGAATAGGAGGATTAAGTCGGATATTCGACATCATCTTGCGCAAGGCAAGTAGCTCCTGCGGTGTGCATTCATTAAAGGCCTTATTGCGGAAGATTTCATGGCTTGCCGCCATAAATCCCATTTTGGTGTCATCGTTGGAATCGCCTTGTTCAGTTCTTTCATTTTCAGGGATTTCAATAGTCGAAGTTGTGCTGACCTGCGCGCGAAATTTCTTCTTCGCAACGCTCTCCTCTTCTTCCAAATTATCAAAGAAGAAGCGTTGGAAAATCTCGTTATATACAGGGATATTTTCTTTGCGGCGAACCAGAGTTGTTCTGCCGCCCCAGTAGACATCCATTACATCTGTTCCATCGAGAACCGATACAGCGTTACAGAAGGTGATTACATCATCAGATCCGACGAGCATTCCATGCGATCTAAGTTCTTGAGCAAATTCAACAAATAATTCGTCAAAGCCCTCAGTTAGAGGCATCAGAGACTATCTCCGCAAGGTTGCCAGATACATATTCGAGATCGTCGCGTCCCTTGATGACAGCACCAAGAGTTTCAGCTGCGTTAGTTTCATTGAGAGAACTTGCCCCAATAGCTTCTAGCGATTGCACCCAATCAATAGTTTCGGCAACTCCGGGAGATTTTTCTAGATCCATTTCGCGAAGCTTGTTAACAGTACCGACAACTTTTGAAGCCAATTGATCAGAGACGCCAGGAACTCGCGACTTTACGATTTCGATCTCTTTTTCTTGTGCAGGGAAGCCAATCCAGTTGTATAGGCAGCGACGTTTTAGCGCGTCATGAAGTTCGCGGGTTC
>CAILYP010000003.1:0-6419 GCA_903838475.1 uncultured Actinomycetes bacterium
CGGCTTCAATCACACAAAGTACAGCCGCTTCAACCGGCACGAGGGTAACCATCACCGGAACCAATTTGACTGGTTCATTAAGCGTGACATTAACGGCTGCTGTTGGTGGCGCTAAAACAACTCTTCTAGTCACGAATGTGACAGCTACTGGTGCAAGATTTATTGTGCCAAAGACGCAAGCACTCGGTACTTATTCGTTAATCATTACTAGCGGAGCGGGTCCGTCGGCTGTTGCAACGACTAGCTTGGTTTTGAAGTAATAATAAATTTGAACGTTCTTTAAAGGTCGGTGCGTAGCTAGCAAACTAGTTATGTGCCGACCTTTTTAATCTATCCCGAATTGCCGCTGCCAAGCCATCTCCACCAGGCTGGAGAACGACAACGACTTCTAGACCTTGGGTATCGGCACTTCGAAGGGCGGCGTAGAGATCGCGGGCATAGCCTTCGATGGTTCGCGGGGATGCCAAACGAATGACGCCATCTGGGGTTGGGATTTGGTCGGGGGCAATGAGGCCATCGCCAGCTTCGGCGATTGCATCCAAAATAACTTTTGCTTTGGGTGAGTAATGCGAATCTAGGGATCCTGAAACTCGAATATCTGAACTCTCTTGCATCAAAGTAATGAGCCCAGTGGATTCTTCAATCATCTCTGCGGTGACTGCGCCGGGGCGAAGAATAAATGGCGTTTCTTTTGTGCAATCAACAATGGTGGATTCAACACCGACAAGTGAGGGACCACCATCGAGGATGAGATCGCCGGCTTGCAAGTAATCACCTAATTCATCATCAACGGCTGGAGCGTTTGTTGGTGAGACGGCGCCGAAACGATTTGCTGAAGGAGCAGCAATTCCCTTGCCGCCAAGTTTAATGAATTCTTGAATCAGGCCGAGTGCGATGTTGTGGGCAGGGACGCGAAGACCTACGGTGTTTTGTCCGCCGGTAACAAAATCCTTAGCGCGCTCCCCTCGATTAACAACAAGGGTTAATGGGCCTGGCCAGAAATCGCGGGCCAGGGTGATTGCGTATTGCGGAACGTCATCTGCCCAGTCATTGATTCCATCGATGGATGCGATGTGAACGATAAGAGGGTGATCGTTGGGACGGCCTTTGACCTCATAGATTCTGGCGACGGCATCTGGGTTTTCTGCATCTGCGCCAAGGCCATAAACAGTCTCGGTGGGAAAGGCGACGAGTGAGCCATTTTTTAGCGCAGCGGCAGCGGTTTGTACTGTGGCCGTACTGCACGTGGATAGAAAGCTCATAGGCATATTCTCCCATTACTTTCAGAAAGAAGTCTCAGTTAATTGTGAGGTAAAAGGCCTGGATTTAATGAGAAGATTTGCTCATGAAAATTAAGCGTATCTCAGCCATTGTCCTTTCCGCTGCCCTTCTAACGGGTATCGGCCTTACTTCTTCCCAGTCTGCTCAGGCAGCAGCTGAGCGTTACATCAGCGTCAGCGCCACTGGTTCGGTAAAGGTCTCCCCAGATACGGTTCGCATCAATGCGACGATTACTTTTGTCGGCACAACAAGTGCGACGGCTCAATCGGCTGTAGCGACATCTGCGAGCGCAGTTCGTGATGCACTGAAATCAAATGGCGTTGTTGCGCAATACATCAAGTCGCGGACTGTGACGATCTATCCTGAATACAACTACACACCTGATAAGGGATCTGTGCTTGTTGGATATCGCGCATCTCAATCCTTTGAAATTATCGTACGTAATGCTGCGAATGCGGGGACTGTTGTTGATGCAATCGTTGCTGCTGGTGGAGATAAGTTGAATCTTGAAGGAGTGACACCTTTTGTCTTTGACAATACTGCTGCAACTGATGCTGCGCGTACCGATGCGGTAACTCGCGCAATTGCAAAGGCTAGACACTATGCAAAACTTCTTGGAGTAAAGCTTGCTTCTGTCACATCACTTGATGAGACAACCGCTCCTTCTCCTTACCCAATCATGATGGCCACCGCTAAGTTGGATTCAGGTGCTACCCAAATTGACCTGGGCCAGCAGGATGTATCGGTCTCAGTTGCCGTTAAATGGGCAATTAAATAAGCCTTTAAAAAGGTTTGGTAAGGCCAAATAAGCTAAATATCCAATAATCCAGTTTTGCCCCTAGCGCCCTAGCCGATACTCTTTACCTCTTGTCTGCGGTCCCCATCGTCTAGAGGCCTAGGACATCGCCCTTTCACGGCGGTAACACGGGTTCGAACCCCGTTGGGGGCACTAGGTAAGAGGGCTGTGAGAAGCAATTCTTGTAGATCCTTCTTATTCGAAAATGCGTCAAAGGATGTTTGTTGCCACGCAAGTGGGGATGAACAAACTAGATTCGATCTAAAATCCTTTGGCACATGGAAAGGCCCAGTAGCGCAGTTGGTTAGCGCGCCGCCCTGTCACGGCGGAGGTCGCGGGTTCAAGTCCCGTCTGGGTCGCTAGTGATAGCGATAGTTTTAGTTAGATCAAGTTAGATCAAGTTAGATCACGTTAGATAAAGATCATGGCTCGGTAGCTCAGTTGGTACGAGCGCGCGACTGAAAATCGTGAGGTCGCCGGTTCGACCCCGGCCCGAGCCACCATCATCTTTTAATCGGAATACCCTGTGGGTATGGCTAGTGAAGAATCCACTCCAAGCTTCAACCGCCAAATAAGCAAGCCACAAATCAGCAAACCGCTAATCAGCAAGCGCCAAAAGTTTTGGGAACGTTTGTGGGCCAGCACAATTCTTATCTATACATTCGTGGCCACTTTTGTTGTCTGGAAAACACTTAAGAAATATGGTGTCAATCCGATTGCATTCTTCTTTATTGATGCCGCTACTTCTTGGACCTATGGAATTACTAGTGCTCGTATGGTCATGCAGATCATTCACGGCAATATGAAATCAGCTCGAAATTGGGCGTTCGGGGCGGCGGCCTCATTCATTACACCCCAGCTCTATATTTTGATTACTGCTCATCATGCGCCAGCTGATGTATACCGAATTATTGTCGGCGTTATTTCTGCGCTATTTCTCTTCACCGCAATCAGTTTGTTCTTAGAGATTAAACGAAAGAAGCGCGGAACAATTCACAGTCTCTAAATATTCACAGGCCAATCTTCAGGTTAAGAATTATCTTGGCGCATTCTTCATGCTTAAGGAATGTCAAAAAAGTAACGGAAAGTGGGCTCGCGCATATATAGATTTAGTAAATTCAGAGTTCGACATTTGGTCACTTCGTACCGCAAGGTATCTGGACTAATAATTGATTTGGAAGGATGATTAGAGAATGAAAGTTCAAGGAACTGTGAGTAAAACCGAAAAGGAAATGTTGATTCATGACGACAACGATGAATTCATGAAGCTTTTTGATGAAGGGTTACCTCTTGGCGATATTGTGTGGAAACTCTACAGAGAAATAATCGAGCCACATCCCGTGACTGGATACGCAAGACTTTTTAGTAAACCAATTTCTGTATTAGGGATTCCAGACGAGCTCCTTAAAGCAAATAATCTTCTAGGTTATTGATCTTTGGTTTGGATGAAATACAAAAAGAGTGCAATCCAAGAAATACCAGCAACGATAACAATCCCTTCCTCTACCTTGAGGTGTGTTAGCGGAATCATGATTGCGCATCCTGCATAGAACGCGCTTAGAACCCAAAGTGCGACAACGCCAACGGGCCTGCTTAAGCCGGCGCGAACTAGGCGATGTGAGAGATGATCACGGCCACCTTGGAAAGGTGAAACCCGCCGGCGCAAACGTGAAATAACGGCGACCGATGTGTCCAAAATCGGAACAGCAAGCAGAAGTATCGGAGTAGCAAAGGAGGTCCACTTAGTTTCAGCTCCTGGGTGCAGACGGATAGTCAGCGTCGCAATTAAAACCCCAAGGAATAGCGCACCTGCATCACCCATATAAATACGAGCCGGACTCTTATTCCAAAGTAGGAAACCAATCATTGCGCCTGAAGTCACTGTTGCTAGCGCCGTTATTAAATATTGGTCTCCGTTGTAGGCCAATATCGCCAAGGCAGTGGATGAAACAGCCACCGTTCCTGCTGCGCCGCCGTCTACATTGTCAAAGAAATTAATTGAGTTACAAATGCCAACAATCCAAGCACTTGTAATGATTGCATCTAGCAACTTAGAGGAGGTTGGCGTTCCAACCGTATTGGCTTGGATGAGAACAAAGGAAGTAAAGAGACCGGCCAAAGTTTGTGCGATAAAGCGCGGCAGCGGAGAAAGATTCTTTAAGTCATCCCATAATCCAATGAAACCTAAAATCAAAGCTGGTCCCATTACAGATGTTTCTAACCAGAAATTCTGAGACGTTGGGCTTTTAATGAGAAAAGCTGCAAGTGAAACTAGGCCGATACCCACAATGATTGCAACGCCGCCCAAATATGGAACTGGTTCCTTATGAGTTTTATGCGCAGTATTCGGTGCATCAAAGACTTCGTTCTTGATTGCAATGCGACGAGCTAGTGGAGTGAGAACTCCAACAACGGCCAGCGCTGCAACAAAAAGAAGGAGGTAATCAAATATTGATATCTGCATAAGCAGGTAGCTGAATTAAATCAGGCAGCGCCAGACTTGCGACGAAACATCTTTGGAGCGCCTCCGCCAGCTTGGCTTCCGCCGACCTTTGATCCACCAGATGGACCGTTTGCTCCACCGGCTCCTGCAGCGCCACCATTCTTCTTCTTTTCGAGGGCTTGACGCATTCTCTCTTTTGGATCTTCTTTAGGTTCTTTAACCATGATGACTGCCTTCCTAACTTTCTTTTACTGCGATATTTAAAAGTGCTTTAACTTCAGATTCTTTATAGCGGCGATGGCCACCTAGTGTTCGGATCGCTGTTAACTTACCGGCTTTGGCCCAGCGAGTTACGGTTTTAGGATCGACGCGGAAAAGGTGTGCGACCTCAGAAGGGGTCAGCAAAACTTCTTGCTCACTCATCTGCCACTCCTTCCGACCCGTTACTGAATCACTGTGACTCAATTTAAAATGTCCATTTTTTCCGAAATGAACCTTATGGGTGAAAGTATCCCCGCCAATGGCTACTGCTGACAAGTGAATTTTTTAGGAAGTTTGCTCAAAAGCGGCGATTTTGCGCCAGCGACCAATCAAAGCTTCGTATCCCTGCCCTGCAGCAGCGCCATTTCCCATTTCTAGGCCTCGCAAAGAGTTGTGCAAATCCTCGACAGAGGTGTCCGCCTCAAGGCCGCCTTCATCCGCAAGTGCGGTCTGCATGTAGATCGCTAGTCCACCGTAATCTAATTCCACTAATGACTCTGGATGGAAGAGGTCTAGCCACTCAAGTAAATCTGCAATTTCTCCTTCGACCGGACCTTCGCCAAATGATGCAATCACAATTTCATGCAATCGCATGCAGCGCTTCTTTGCATTTGCAATTGACGTTCTATGAACAATGTAGGGACCATCATCGGTTTGGGCGCGCAAACGATCAGTTGCTTCAAATAGCGCAAACCACCGGGGAGGAATCATCCAGGTCTCAGTCAGGATGTGTGGAATTTTATCTTCCATCAACTCTGAATTAACTAAAATTGCTTCTTCCATATTTGAAGGAACGAAGTATCGAATAATCGAAGATGGCAAAGATTCTTTAAAAGTATCTAGCGCTGTCCAACAACGAGTTGCTGTAGACCACGGCGCAACGTAGCGAGCGCCTTCGAAATCTAAAACGTGAGCACCATCAGGGCGCAGGGCAGGTGGCTCGATAGTTATTGTGCGCGCGAGTGCTCGGGCTTGTTCTTCTTCACCGGTTGAGGTTGTGATTGGGATAGCACCCCAGCGCAAACGTTCAGCTGGTTCAAATGCTGTGATGGGTTCATAAACACGAAGTGAAGCGACGTACGGAGTAGGACGCATTTACTTACGCACGACGAATGTAATTGCCCTCGGCAAACGGATCATCGTCATTTGTTTTCTCATCTTTATTGGGATCTCCATGAAGTTCTTTTGCAAGACTTTCTAGATCCATATCCTGCGCTGAATATTTCAAATCTCGTGCAACACGAGTTGCTTTTGCTTTTTGTCGGCCACGACCCATGGGCGAGACCTCCTAACTCAAGGAATGTTGACTGTGCTTTTCTACAGGAAGGTAGGTTACCGCGATTGGTAGGTGCCTTCCAAAGTGGCGCTCGTGTCCGCCCCAACACGCTCAGTTACGACTCCGGCCACCCACGCTTTCATCCCACGGGCTGCCAGGGTTCGTAGGGCGCGGTCGGCCTCGTGCGGGGCCACAATCGCGCTCATACCGATGCCACAGTTCCAGGTGCGCTCCATATCGGCCTGTGGGACCCCACCGAGTGAAGCCATGAATTCCATCTCAACTGGCAACTCCCAGGTCGAGCGATCATAGGTGGCAACCAAATGAGGCGGCATGACTCGGGCTGTATTTTCGGCGATACC
>CAILYP010000004.1:0-4035 GCA_903838475.1 uncultured Actinomycetes bacterium
CTGGATTGTTGTGTTCTTTTCGATGAGCTTTGTCATCACTCCGCCCTTGGTTTCAATACCAAGAGAAAGTGGTGTTACGTCGAGAAGAAGTACATCTTTAACTTCACCCTTGAGAACACCAGCTTGAAGTGCTGCGCCAACCGCAACAACTTCATCAGGATTTACACCCTTATTAGGTTCTTTTCCGCCTGTAAGTTCACGAACAAGATCTACTACTGCTGGCATACGAGTTGATCCACCAACAAGCACAACGTGATCAATATCAGCGATAGGAATTCCAGCATCCTTAAGAACTGTCTGGAAAGGCTTCTTTGTACGCTCAAGTAGATCAGCCGTCATTGATTGGAATTGTGCTCGCGTGATTGTCTCATCCAAAAACAATGGATTCTTTTCGGAATCTACTGTTATGTATGGAAGATTAATTGAAGTAGACGCTGATGCGGACAATTCGATTTTTGCTTTTTCTGAAGCTTCTCGAATACGTTGCATTGCCATCTTATCTTTAGTGAGATCAATTCCGTTTTTTGAACCGAATGTCTTCACTAAGAAATTAACGAGTGCTTGATCCCAGTCATCGCCACCGAGGTGGTTATCACCAGATGTCGCCTTAACTTCTACAACACCATCTCCAATTTCCAAAAGGGAAACGTCAAACGTTCCGCCACCTAGGTCGAAGACTAAAATTGTTTGTTCTTTGTCGCCCTTATCAAGTCCGTAAGCGAGCGCAGCAGCTGTTGGCTCGTTAACAATACGAAGTACGTTAAGACCAGCAATTTCTCCTGCCTCTTTGGTTGCTTGACGTTGTGCGTCATTGAAATAGGCGGGCACGGTGATAACGGCGTCGCTCACTGTGTCGCCAAGGAAAGCTTCGGCATCGCGCTTTAGTTTCATCAAAATACGCGCACTGATTTCCTGTGGGGTGTATTTCTTTCCATCAATATCTACTGTCCAGGCTTCGCCCATGTGGCGCTTGACTGAACGAATGGTGCGATCGACGTTTGTCACCGATTGGCGCTTAGCGACCTCTCCGACCAAAACCTCACCATTTTTGGCGAAAGCCACAATGGATGGTGTGGTGCGAGCACCCTCGGCATTGGCGATAACCGATGGCTCTCCGCCTTCTAAAACGCTGACACAACTGTTTGTAGTACCTAGATCGATTCCAACTGCTCTTGCCATGATGTAACTCCTTCTTAGATCAGCCCTGGGGTTGCTGGGCTAGGCTTTAATTCTCGCACTTGAGTCGCCTTTGGTCAAAACCTTGAGTCGAAGCGGCTCAACTATGAGTTATCTACATAACACAGGGAGCGTGGGATCTATTCCCGGGCTGGCTGGGCTGGCTGGGCTGGCTGGGTGAAACTAGTGGAGCTAGTACAGCTAGTGGGTTAGAGGGTGCTCGGACTCAATTATCCGAATAGTGCGTGATCGACCCCGCATTACAAGAGAGTGGGAGGTGGCGTGGTTTTTGTAATAACGGATCCCTTTGAGAAGCTCGCCATCTGTAATCCCGGTTGCTGCGACAAAAACATCCTCGCCCTTAACCAAGTCGTTGGTTGTAAGGATGGCGCTGAGATCAATTCCTGCGGCTTGGGCCGCTTCGATCTCTTGTGGAGAAGTTGGATGCAACTGAGCTTGGATGGCACCACCTAAACATTTCATCGCACAAGCAGCGATGACGCCTTCAGGTGAACCACCAATTCCAATCAACATATCTGCACCAGTATTTGGGCGGGCCGCCAAGATTGCACCAGCGATATCACCATCGCTAATGAATTTAATACGCGCACCTACTTCGCGAATCTCATTAGCTAGTTCTTGATGGCGCGGGCGATCCAAAACGACAATCGTCATATCCTCAACATAAATCCCTTTAGCTTTCGCAACCCTTCTAATATTCTCTGAAATAGGGGCTGTGATATCAATGACGCCCGCTCCTTCTTCTCCTGTAACAATCTTTTTCATATAAAAAACAGAAGAGGCATCAAACATTGCCCCGCGGTTAGCTAGCGCAATCACACTCAAAGCATTATTAATTCCTTTAGCTGCTAAAGAAGTTCCATCAATGGGGTCAACGGCCACATCACATTCTGGCCCATCTCCATTTCCTACTAGCTCGCCATTAAAAAGCATTGGAGCTTTGTCTTTCTCGCCCTCTCCAATCACCACTACCCCGCGCATATCAACTGTTTGAATCATCGCGCGCATCGCATCGACTGCTGCCTGATCGGCTGCATTTTTATCGCCTTTACCCACCCATCGCGCAGCCGCTTGAGCAGCCGTCTCAGTAACTCGCACAAGTTCTAATGCGAGATTGCGGCCAACGGGTGGTTGGTGTTTCATACCCAAACTATAGTTTTAATCTTCCGATTTCAGCCGCTCTTTTGCCAACATCCCGTACCCTTCTTATATGTCTCCAGTGTCATATATGACCGCGGTTCTCGTTATATCCTCATATTTCATAACGCTCATCGCGCTCGTGCTTTTTGTGTTGAAAGCTCGCGAAATATATTCATTGATTAGTCGTGGTCAGCCTGACCCTACCCGCTCGGATAACAAGGGTCGCCGGTTCACTTGGATGACTCATGAAATCTTGTCGCACACAAAAATGACTCGTTTTTCGCCCTCTGGAATTGCCCATTGGTTTGTGATGATTGGTTTTGTCGCACTTTTTGGAAGTCTTGTACAAGCGTATGGAGAAGTAATCACTCCTTCTTTTAAATTACCGATTATTGGTAATTGGATTGTGTATAGAGGATTTGTATTAGGAATTGCTGGACTTACAGGCGTTGGCATCATCGCACTTATAAAAGTGCGCTTTTGGAATATGTGGTTTCGAAAAGGCCGCAAAAATCGCTTTTTAGGATCTGTAACGTGGCGAGGTTTGTATGTAGAAATTACTATTTTGGCAGTAGTCGCATGTGTATTTATTCTGCAATTTAGTCACGATCCTTTGGTTATACGTTGGACCGCCGCTATAAAAATATGGGTATCGATGGCATGGTTCATTGTGATTGCTCTTAATCTCACAATGGGTGTGGCTTGGCATAGATTCTTGGCACCGTTCAATATTTTTTACCAAAGAAATCCAGATAAGCGACCTTCTCTTGGGGCAGTTCCAGAAATGTTGTCGCACGGCAAACCAATTAATTTTGAAGATCCCTCGGAAGATGATGTATTTGGTATTGGTAAGGCAGCAGATATTTCTTGGAAGGGTTTGCTGGATATGGCCAGCTGCACCGAATGTGGGCGATGCCAATCACAATGTCCAACGTGGCACACAGATAAGCCGTTATCTCCGAAACTTTTAATTATGGCGATGCGCGATCACGCACTTACAAAAGTTCCCAATGATGCGCCAATAAGTTCGGTAATCTCTTCGGAAGTTTTGTGGTCATGTACTTCATGTGGTGCTTGCGTACAAGAGTGCCCAGTAGATATCGAACACGTAGATCACATTATGAATATGCGTCGCTACCAAGTGCTTGTTGAATCAGAATTTCCTACTGAATTGGGTGCGACTTTTCGCAACCTTGAGAAATCTGGTAATCCTTGGGGCGCTAACCGCAATGACAGAGATGCATGGATTGCAGAATGTGATTTCCTTGTTCGTGTCATTGAGGGTCAAATTCCAGATGAAATTGAGTATTTATTTTGGGTTGGTTGCGCAGGAGCGTATGAAGAGAGAGCAAAAAAGACAACAAAGGCTGTTGCAGAACTAATGCATATGGCTGGAGTTTCATTTGGCGTTTTAGGTAAACGCGAAACCTGTACAGGTGACCCGGCCAGACGAGCCGGAAATGAATTTCTTTATCAGATTCTTGCTCGAGAAAATATTGAGACGTTTAAAGAGGTCTTTGGCTCGCGCGGTGTAAAAAAGGTTGTAGTCACTTGCCCGCATTGCTTTACGACAATTGGGCGAGATTACGGCCAACAAGGTTTTGAATTAGAACCTCTCCACCACACACAACTGTTAAATGAGTTAGTAAAGACAAAGAAGTTAATCCCGGTCCCGCCTGTCAATCCAAAACCAATTAC
>CAILYP010000005.1:0-4478 GCA_903838475.1 uncultured Actinomycetes bacterium
CGCTCTTTCCTAAATACGTTTCAAGCATGTCGTCACGATTGAGAAGTTGCGCGGCCGTTCCTTCTTTTCGAATTTTTCCGCCACCAAGTACATATGTCCGATCGGCGATTGCAACGGTCCTAGAAGCGTTCTGTTCAACGAGCAAGATAGTAACCCCATCCGTACGTAATTTTTCTAAGGTTTCGAAGACTGAATCGATCACTAGGGGGGCCAGCCCAAGCGAAGGTTCATCAAGAATCAGTAATTTAGGTTTGGCTAAAAGCGCTCTCGCAAATGCAAGTTGTTGTTGTTCTCCACCTGATAGACCAGCAGCTGAATCGTTGTAATACCGACGAAGAGCAGGAAATTGATCCAGTACCGCTTCATGGGTGGATTCTTCGTAAGCCCTTCCGCTTGCGTAACCAAGTGAAAGATTTTCTGCAACGCTAAGGGATTGAAAAATATGACGGCCTTCAGGTACGAAACTAACGCCAAGACGAGCAATGTCTTCAGGATATTTTCCACGCAAATCCGTGCCATCAAATAAAATTGAACCTGAACTTGGTTTTACTAATCCCGCGATAGCTTTAACGAGCGTTGACTTACCAGCTCCATTTGGACCGATTAAACCAATAAGCTCACCTTTGCCTACAGAGATTGACACGTCCACGAGAGCAGGAACTTTGCGGTAAGAAACACTAAGATTTTCAATTCTTATCATTTCGCAACTCCTAGGTATGCCTCAATCACACGATCATTGCGCTGAATTTCAGAGGCTGTTCCTTGCGCGATGAGTACGCCAGAATCGAGAACATTAATGCGTTCGCAGACACTCATGATCAGACGCATATCGTGCTCGATTACGCATATTCCACACCCGAAGCGATCGCGAATACTGGTCAAGACTTGGCCAAGTTCGTCACTTTCACTTTCGTTTAGTCCAGCAGCAGGTTCATCGAGCAAAAGAAAACGTGGTTTCACAGCTAGCGCTCGACCAATACCGACTAATCGTTCGACTCCATGAGGCAATGAAAGTGAATCAGATTCGAGGTATTCATTTAGATGAAGAACTTGCGCAACTTCCGATGCCATGGAAAATGCCGTTGAAACAGATGTGCCAGGCCGCCCTAAAGCACTTGCTACTAAATTCTCAAAGACGGTGAGCCCGCTAAAAAGCCTCACTGATTGAAATGTGCGAACAACCCCTGCATGAGCGCGAACATGACTTACGACATTAGCTAAGTCGACATCATCGAGGTAAACAGTGCCCTCTGAAGGAGTCTGAAAGCCAGTAATAACATTTACCAGCGTTGATTTTCCTGCGCCGTTGGGACCAATAAGGCCCACGATTTCACCTTCGGACAATGAAAAATTGATTTGGTTAAGTGCGTGAAGTCCACCGAAGAGAACAGAGACATTCTTACAAATTAATCCTGGAGGTTTCACCATCATTTTTCCCTTTCTCCGCTTTCTTCACTTACTTGGCTTACTTGGCTTACTTGGCTTACTTCTCTTAGTATGCCAATGGGCCCGTAACATACGGACCCACTAGCTTTGTACTTTTGTTAACGGTCAAGATCAGCGATAGTTAACCGCAAGATCCTGCAGGTATGTACGCTGGCTTGATTGTAGTTACATACTTTTCAACTCCATTGGAGAAGTCCGCAATCACCATAGGGTTACCAACACGCGCGTGGCATGTAGTTGTCCATGTTGTAGAACCAATTGCGAATGAATGATTCTTGAAAGTTTCAAAGTATTTACGAATCTTGTCGGCATTTACACTCTTTGTTGCAGTTACGGCTTCCGCAATTGCCTGAAGGGCACTGAAAGCTTCTAGGTATCCAAGGGATACTGAGGCTGGCTTGCCATTCTTGCGAGTGATATCAAGTGCTTCTGAAGCTGAACCTCTACCTTGACCTGCAGTAGCTACGCCGTAGCTAATTGCATAACTGTTGGAGAGATCAGGAACGCCAGCTTCCCAGAAATTTCCATCAAATGCATCGGTCAACATTACTGAAGCGGTAACGCCATCTGCGCGAATGCCCTTAAGGACAGTTGCACCTGATGATGGGTAACCACAAAGCATGATGACGTCGTATGTTGATGAAGCAGCCTGAACTGCACTTACTGCCGAAGTCTGAGCAGCTTCAGTTCCGTCATAGGAAGTAGTACCTGCGATAGTTCCACCGAAATGCTTGAATGCATCAGAGAATCCATTGCAGTTAGCTGACATTGCGGCAAGGGTTGTATCTAGTACGAGGTATGCCTTTGTCTTTTTCAAAGTTTGAAATGCGTATTGCGCAAGAATCGAACCAGCATTTCCACCAGTTGTATCAAAATTGAATACATTCTTGCCGATGCTAAGACCCATACGTGGGTCATCAGCTGCAGAAATAGTGATCAAGTTATGTGCTTGGGCTACGCCGGCAGCAACTCCACCAAAGTTGTAATCAACAGTAGGAAGAATGAACTGAGCACCCTTTGCAATTACTTGCTGAGCGGCAGGTCCACCTTGAGCAATATTTGATGCGGTATCAGCGGTTACGAGCTTGATCTTGTGACCAAGAATTCCGCCTTTTGCATTCAAAATAGCTGCTTCTGTTTGAGCGCCAAGTAGTACCTGACTGTCATAGAAGTTAATGAAGCTCGTGAGACCGATTGGTAGACCGATGGTGATTGGACCTGCAGGAATGCCGTCTTTGGTAGCAGCGCGGGCTCCTGAAGTTCCCACGAATGCAACTGTGGTTACCATCAGTACAGATGCCAACCCAGCGATTAACTTATTTGATTTCATACTTACTCTCCTCTGTTGTTGTTGCATAGTTGTTGCTTGGTTTTGCTTATTTATTGCATTATTGGTTATTTCTTAGTTACTTGTGTGATCTCATAAAATTGCGTAGAGATTCGTTATATTTAACAGGCCCCTCCCAAAACATTGCATGTCCTCCGCCTTCATCAGCTTCAAAAATCACAAATTCTGAGCCCGGCAAAGCCTCATGCATTTTTTGAGCAATAGCAATAGGGACCTTCGACGCCCGACCGCCGATGACCAGACATGGCACTTTTACAAGGGTGAAAGCATCCCACCAGTCACCAAAAGCAGCCCAGCGAAAGAATTTTGCCATCAACGGTCGCGGCAACTTAATTCCTTCGGTGTAAAAAGCACTTTTCGCTTCCTCGTCTGCATCATCAGTTAGAAACTGATTACTGAACCCCTTCGAGAATTCGAGCGCATCGGGACCATTAAAAGCATCAATTGCAGCGAGCGCTTGCTCGGCGCTAAAAATTCCATCACGTATGTGGCATGGGGAATCATCAGAGAAGACGATTGATCGCAATCGCTCACCTCCATAAATTTCCAAGTAAGTAAGAATAATTTTGCATCCCCCCGAGTGTCCAAGAATTGTTACATCCTTAAGATCGAGCGCTGAGAGAAAACCGTTGAGGTCTTTAGCCAAAGTGTGATAGTTATATCCAATAGCAGGCTTGTCCGATTCGCCATGTCCGCGTGGATCAAGAGCTATTATCCGAAATTCATCACTCAGTCCTTCAATTTGATGCTTGTACAACGAAGCGGCATGTCCCAGTCCAGGAAGCATTACGAGCGTATGTCCCGTACCTGCTTCCCAGTAGCGAAGCGTTACGCCAGGTGTGACTTCTACACCCTTTAATTCGGCTTTAATATTGATCAACGGCTCACCTTCCCTTTTTGTTCGTCAGTTTTATTTCGTGTTGCTCGTACAACTTGGGTCTCTTGCTGATCAACCTCGCCATCTTTTATCACGACTCCATAGTCACGAAGAGCTCCAGCCGCACTAACTTTCTCTTCGCGATAGTCAATTAGAACTAGATTTGGGTCGCGTTCCAATGGATTTCCATATCCCCCGCCCGAAGCTGTGACATGTCGGTGCTTTGTTCCTGCAACGACTTCAATACTCGGTTTTGTTGGAAGCAGTTCTTCAGTGGCTTCACCAAAATTTAAGATATTTGCAGATGGCGATCCATTGTTTCCACCGTGCAGACCGTAAGGAGGGAAGTCGCGTCGGTCGGATCTACCACGCAGCGTTGCCTCACCATAAAGAAGTGTCATATCTCTAAAAGTTGCAAGCCCACCTCGGAATTTTCCTGCTCCACCAGTATCCGGAATATAGCCATAGCCATCTATGCGAATAAGTCCGGCTCGCTCCATTTCTTCTACGGGAGTATTTGAAAGATTCGCACCTAATGAACTAGCTGCATCTAATCCATCACGATCGGGCCGGGCTCCCCACGCACCGCAAAGAATGTCCCAAATAACTATGGATTTGCCGCTCTCTTCAGTGATGCCGATTGCAACTGTATTTGGACTTCCGTCGCCTCCTGCTGGAACTGTTTCTGGAAACGCACGTGAAAGCGCGCCGAGAACGAGATCAATTACGCGAAGACCAGTAAGTCCACGAGCTCCTCGAGCTGCGGGGCGAATTGGATTGAGAATTGTTCCACTAGGGATAGTGAAA
>CAILYP010000006.1:0-4340 GCA_903838475.1 uncultured Actinomycetes bacterium
ACAATCAAGCTAGTTACTCCAGTATTGGATGCAACAAATTCAGCTGCCGTTGGAACTAATGGAAAGCTTGCATACGCACCTGCGGGTTCATCGGTAGTTGTGGTATTCAAAGTAACCGATGACAACAATGCGGCATATCCAGATGCCACTGTTAAATTGCACATTGGAAGCACGACTCTTACAGCCACTTCTGATGCTATGGGATATGTAGCATTTACATATAAGGACACCCATGCAAAAGGTGAGGCAAAGCCTTCATCGATGACAGCACCTGCCCCAACAACTGGCGCAGTATTTGCAAAGATGGTCCCAGAAATTACTGGAGCTACCGATGTTGCAGATACGCTAGAAATCCACTTCTATGGAAACGCAGCTGTAGCAGCTCCAAGTGCAACAACAATCAGTTGTGTTAAGGGCAAGACCACGGTCAAGATCAATGGCGTTAAGCCTTCCTGTCCTAAGGGATACAAGAAGAAGTAACGAGAGGCAAAAAGATCACAATGCGCACTGCTGGAAGAGTTTTATCGGGGCTAACCCTGCTGTTTTCACTTGTGATAACAGCAGCGGCTCCTAGTCACGCCGATTCTCTTTCAGTAGTGAGCGCTCCTGTTATTTCACTTCAAAAAGCAGGATCATCATTCACGCTAACGCCAGCTATCTGGAGCTCTGCTACTAAGAGCACCATCACATGGCTCGTTAATGGCAAGGTAGTCGCAGGCGCAACAAAGAAAAGTTTTACTGCGCCAAATAAGAAAGGCACTATCGTTCAAGCCCGCGAGACTGCTGGCGGTGTTTCATCTAATTCCAATAAAATTACGGTTGGATCAGTGGCGGTAAATGGAATAGTAAAAATTAACTTTTCAGATGCCGCGCAAACAACGCTCAGCGCCAGTGCTCCAAAAACATTTCCTTCAAAAAGCAACGCAACTTACCAATGGTTCCAAGGTCCTTTTGAAATTAAGGGCGCACATTCACCAACCTATGACCTAGCAACTGGTGACCAAGGATCGGATATATCGCTTCAGATTACTTACAGCGCTAAAGGTTTAGCTTCTGCAAGCACAACTTCGAACGCAATTTCTATTGCTGTAGCACAAAGAAATTACACACTGGCCTGGTCTGAAGAATTCAACGCGGGCTCACCATTAAATCCAAAAGTATGGAAGCCTGAAAACGGCGATGGCACCGAGTACAACAACCGTGGCTGGGGAAATAAAGAGCGTCAATATTATTTAGATACTAAGTCAACTATTGATTCATCGGGCGCCTTAGTTATCAACGCAACTAGAAGTGGCGCGGATGCATATAAGTGTTACTACGGAACACAATGCGAATGGCTCAGCTCAAAGTTTGTAACAAAAAATCTAGTTGGGTTTAAGTACGGCCGGGTTGAAGTAAGACTCAAAGGATCCGTAGGCGCCGGCACATGGGCTGCTTTCTGGATGTTAGGTGCAAATATCGATGACCGGCCTTGGCCAGGATGTGGTGAAATCGATATCACCGAGTTGTTGGGTCGCGAGCCTTCAACGGTTTATGGAACGCCACATGGTCCTGCCTCAGGTGATTCCTACACAACTACGTTGAGCGATGGATTTGCGAGTGAATATCACACATATGCTGTTGATTGGCTGCCAGATCAAATTACCTGGTACGTCGATGGGAAGGCTTATGGAAGCTATAACAAAGCATCTTTGAGCGATCCATCGCATACATGGGTCTTTAATCATGAGTATTACTTAATCGCAAACCTCGCCATGGGTGGCGGATTTGGTGGAGCAATTGATCCAGCCATAAATGCTGCGACTACATCAATTGATTATGTTCACTTCTATACGATCAATGGCGTTGGTGAAGTAATTAATCACTAACGTTTTATTTATGGCGAATGAGTTCCCCAACGCCATTCACTGAATAAAAATAAATACTTTTAACGTGTAGTTGGGCGCTTTGTAGTGCTGGTGAAACCTCACCTGCAAACCAACCCCCAATTGCAAGATTCATGATCAAGTAGTACTCGTCGTTAAAAACCCATTTATTTTCAACAAACTCTGGATGCGTTGTGTCGAGCACTGAGTAAGACGCTCCATCAAAGAACCATTCAATGCGGTCTTCTTGCCAGAGCAGCCCGTAAGTATGAAAATCTTGAGCTAATTCCTCCGAGTGATTGATTGCTTTCGTTATGCCCTTGTCGGCTGCATACCCAGGCCCATGGACCGTTCCGCGTACAACTAAAGGTTCATTTCCGGTGCCTTCAAAAATATCAATCTCACCACATGTAGGCCAAGGCACTTCGTTAATTGATGCACCAAGCATCCAAATAGCTGGCCAGGAACCTGCGCCACTTGGCATCTTCGCTTCAAATTCAAAGTAACCGTATTTGAAACCTAGTTTGCCAGCCGTATGTATTTTGCCGCTTGTCCATTCAGCAGGCCCGTAATAGGTCGCATATTCACTTTCAGGGCCTTGGCGTTCTGCAGTTATTGTCAGACCGGCGCCGGTTGTTACAGACGACTCTACGTAGTACTCACGTTCGTTATTGCCCCATCCAGGAATTCCCTTGTCAGAGCCATCTCCAATATCAAAATTCCAAGCCTTGGGATTAAGACCTGCTGGGTAATCGAACTCCTCAGCCCATAGGAGCCGCAGTTCACTCTTATCTGGCTTACCTGAATTAGCTGGCATCTTCTACCTCGATCTCTTCCCACACACCCACTTAGGATTTCACATTCATAACAATTTCTTAATGCCTGAAAAAAGCTCGATTTTGACTTGATTTTTCCTATGAAACCGCTTTCACTACTCTATGTAAACCGATTTCCTTCGCATTTGCAAGGGGAAATAAAGAACGCCAAGAATTGTGAGTGTGTCATGCCAGTGAAGTTTCCAGAGGATTTTATTTGGGGAGCAGCAGCGTCAAGCTATCAAATTGAGGGCGCATTTGATGTCGATGGCCGTGGCGTCAGCATTTGGGACACATTTAGTAAGACAGATGGCAAGGTTAAGAATGGCGATAACGGTGATGTGGCGTGTGATCACTACAACCGTTTCCCAGAAGATATCGCTTTAATGAAATCCATGGGAATCAAGGCATACCGATTTTCAATTGCATGGCCACGACTTTTCCCAAAAGGTGACACAACTCGCGAAGAGCGCGGATTTGATTTCTATAACAAACTGATTAACGCCTTGATTGCAGCAGATATAGAACCAATGGTTACGTTGTATCACTGGGATCTTCCACAGTCACTTGAAGATGGGGGTGGATGGGCAAATAGAAAAACTGTAGATGCTTTTGCGCATTATGCAAAAGCTGCTGCAGAAGCTTTCGGAGATCGCGTCAATAGTTGGATAACTTTAAATGAACCTTGGTGCGTTTCCTGGCTTGGATATTCCATCGGTGTTCACGCACCTGGAAAAAAGGATTATGCGATGGCTGTCGCATCTGCGCATCACACCGCACTTGCACATTCCGCTGGACAGCGCGCCATCAAGTCAGTTCGTCCAAATGCTGAAGTTGGTTTAACAATCAACATGACAAATTATATTAATGAATCCCCAGATGATTCCTCTGTGGCCGAAGCAGCAAACCTTCTTGATGAGAATCTCAATCGTTGGTGGATTGATGCATTTGAAACTGGAAATTATCCAAGCAAATTGATTTCAGCGTATGGCACATTAGCGTCGAATGTTATTCTCTCAGGCGACGAAGCTCTTCTTAAGTGTGAACCAGATTTTCTCGGCGTGAACTATTACAGCGATAGTTTTATTGCAAGTGCTCGCGAAGAAGATAAACCCTTTAGCGAAGGCGCCTATTTGCCACTTCCAAATCGCGCAAATACAAGTATTCCCGAACGCTTCAAGAGCTCACTCACTGATATTGGCTGGCCAGTAACTCCTGATGGACTGCGTGTATTACTTGAACGCATTCATCGCGATTGGCCTTCAATCAAAGCAATATTCATTACTGAGAACGGCTGCGCTATAAACGATGCTCCAGATAGCCACGGAGTTGTAAATGATTCGCGGCGCGTAAGCTATTTACGCGATCACCTTACGGCGGTAGGGCAGGCTGTAGCTGCAGGAGTACCAGTTAAGGGCTACTTTGGTTGGTCTATCTTGGATAACTTTGAATGGGCTGAAGGTTATTCGCAAAGGTTTGGCATGGTTTACGTAGATTTTGTAACTCAAGAGAGGATTGTGAAGGCCAGTGGTCACGAATTCTCAAAAATTATTACGAGTGGCGCTGTTTCCTAGCAAGCAGGTGCATCCTCAAAAATGAAAATATCACCGCAACACACGATTGACGAGATAGCTGCTGCTGCGGGTGTTAGCAAGGCGAC
>CAILYP010000007.1:0-20516 GCA_903838475.1 uncultured Actinomycetes bacterium
TCGTATTCGCTACATTAAATACATCCCCTAAAAGCGCTGTTCCTAAAAGAGCTACTGTTAGAAGGCCGCGAATTAAACCTGTAACACGGGATGCAACTGTTCCAATTGCCATCACAGTGGAAGAACGAAGCAGTGCATCATCAGTGCTCATGATGCTTTACCCTCCTTCTTATTCCTTCCCCGTCGTATCCGACGAAGTGATTGAAGAATTGCAGCTCCAAAAAGGATGACCGCAGCGATAGTTGTTATCCAGGTAGCAATACCGCTAATCACAGCTATTTTCAGCGGGTACGTCACTGTTTGGCCAAACGCCGCCCCACTCTTTGTTGTAAGAGTTCCAACGAAGCCTGAGTCTCCAGATGTATAGACCTTAATAGGCACCATAACTTGAATCTTACTTTTCGCAGGAACAGCAATATTTGGGATGTCTCCCACAAATACTCTTTCGTTTGTAGAGCGAGTCGTAAGATTAACCAGAACAGGTTTAGGGAAATCGTTAATTACAGTAATAGGAACCCGTTGATTTGTTGATGTAATAGTAAATTTTCCTGATGAAATTCGAATCGAATTCGTAAGAGTATTTACTTGAGCGGCTAAATCGTATGCCAAGAGTTGCCTCTGAGTTGTGGCAAGAGTCGGATTCAAAAGTTTGACTTCAGAAAGCTTGTAATTTTCTAGAGAAGTAGAATCTAGAAAAGATGCAGAGGCCTGAATTCGCGCATTAGAAATTTTCATCAGGCGAACTTGGGTGCTTATTAAAGGGAAATATTTCTGTGAATCATAAGCAGCTGATGGGTAAACAAAGTGTTGCAATAGGTTACTTAAACGCGAAGCCGAGACCGAGAGAAGAAATCCTCGATCATGAGGCATAAACTTGTTAATCCAGTACTCACTCGGGTTTGCATATACAACCGCCTCTACGCGGTGTACGGCAATTACTCGACGCAATTGATTAAGCCAAGCATTGGCAACGTCTTTACCAACACCATCGCTCGTAGCCCCAATACCGCTCACTTTATACGGGACGGTCATAGCTTGAATATCCTCAATAAACGAAGGATCTATACGCCAGACATCTACATATTTAGATGAGTTATAAATTAAATTTCCATACTTTCCAGAAGGAGTTAATTCTGTTGCAAGCTTGTCATCGGTGAAAGTTCCGTCAAGGTGACGGTGGGAAGGTGCGGTTAAGGTAACGCTAGAAGCTGCGTGTACAGAAAAAGAAATAGATGTGAATGTAATAACTAAGGCAAACATCAATCTCTTCACGAAGTTATTTCCCCGGATTTAGAAATTAATTTCTTTTCGTCTGGGTAAGCCAGCAGGCCAACAACTTCTTCAAGTGGAAACCAACCCACATCATCAACTTCTGTTATCTGAGGCGCTAACACACCGCCAACTTCTTTAAATAAGAAATGGTGCACTGTTTTATGAATTCGCTTTCCACCAGCCATAAACCAGAAGTCGATGACGCCGAGTTCTTTGGAAATTTCACTTTCAATACCAGTCTCCTCTTGAACTTCACGGACTGCAGCTTGTTGTGGAGTTTCCCCCTCTTCAATGTGCCCTTTGGGAAGAGACCACAGCAACCGTTGCCCGGTTTGATCTTTAATATCTCGTCGCCCAATAAGAAGGCCCTTGGTCCCGGTTTGATCGATTACTAATCCACCAGCACTTACTTCATCAACACGTTTGGCGTATGGCTGCCTCTTTGAAGGAGTTTTCTTCTGGGATTTTTGACCAGCCGAAGGAGTAATAGGTGCTGACGCGTCAGCGTTCGGAGAAATTGAAGAAGTTGTAGAAGACGGTGTAAGTGGGTTCGACGGGTTTCGCCTTCGACGACGTTTTTTCCGCTTCGCTTCGCCACCCGCACCAGGTGCCGGGGTCATGGAGTAAGGGTACTGCTCTAACCTTGGGTGTGTGAGTACCCCGCGTGAATTAGCAAGCCAACTGGCGACCAAAACCCTTCTTGAGAAGGTGCCAGTGGCAACGGCTTTAGCGTCCACATTTTCAGCAGCCGGTTTTACCTTGGCCCTCGTGGGCGGCCCGGTCCGGGATGCAATCTTGGGACGACTTGGAAATGATTTAGATTTCACAACAAACGCACGCCCGCAGGAAACCAAAAAAATTCTTCAATCTTGGGCGGATGCAATATGGGAGACGGGTGCAGCGTTTGGAACTATCGCAGGTAAAAAAGGCGATGTAACTATTGAGATAACCACATACCGAAGTGAAAACTACGATCCAAGCTCGCGCAAACCCGAAGTCAACTTCGGTGATTCAATCGAAGGTGATCTAGCGCGGCGCGATTTTACAATTAATGCGTTAGCCCTTGAATTAACAACGCCTACTCCAGAATTTATTGATTTATTTGATGGCGTGGATGATCTCGCTAAAAAAATACTGCGAGCCCCAGGGGATCCCGACACACTTTTCAATGACGACCCATTGCGCATGATGCGAGCAGCAAGGTTTGCTGCGCAACTTAATTTCACTGTCGATGACTCAATCCTCGAATCAATGAAGCGACTAGCAGATCGAATTACTATTGTTTCAGCAGAACGTATTCACGATGAATTTATAAAAATTCTTATGTCACCAAACCCTCGGCTTGGATTAGCGTTGATGGTTGATACAGGGCTGGCTGCTTACATACTTCCAGAGCTTCCCAAACTAAAGCTTGAAGTAGATGAACACCACCACCATAAAGATGTTTATGAACATACACTCACCGTACTTGAGCAAGCGATCGCTTTAGAAAATAGATTGGGCGGACCCAACCTTATTATTCGCCTAGCTGCCCTGCTCCACGATATTGGAAAACCTAAAACCCGCGAGCTAATTCCTGGCGGCGGAGTTTCATTTCACCACCACGAAGTAGTTGGATCGAGAATGGCTAAAGAGCGATTACGTGCGCTGAGATTTGATAATCAAACAATCAAAGACGTCTCACAACTTGTTTTTCTCCATCTTCGATTCCATGGGTATGCGGGAGGTGAATGGACTGATTCAGCCGTTCGTCGCTATGTGCGCGATGCAGATCAACTTCTTGAACATCTACATGTTTTAACTAGAGCCGACTGCACAACCCGTAATCAACGAAAAGCTACTGCGCTAGCCGCGACTTACAACTCCCTTGAGGAGCGGATATCTCGTTTGAAAGAAGAAGAAGAACTTAACTCTATTCGGCCAGATGTAGATGGTAATGAAATCATGAATATATTAGGCATTCCTGCTTCACCATTGGTGGGTAAGGCATACAACTACATGCTTGAACTTCGTTTGGAAAATGGCCCACTCGGTGAGGAGCGTGCGAAAACTGAGTTACTTAAGTGGTGGGACGAGAATGGAAAGAAAAACTAGCGTTCCTCAGCAAGAAAATTGAGGTAAAAAGGTATGCGGCAAATATTAGAAGTGGAAGCAGAAGTGATTCTCCACTAATCGGTAGGACGATTGCTGCAATACCTGCGCCTATAACTATGGCTGCATTTACCGCCATGTCATAAAAAGCAAATACTCGCCCACGAAATTCATCATGAATCTTTGTTTGTACAAGTGCGTCATTTGTGACCTTTACCGCCTGACCGCAGGCAGCTAATAAAAAGGCAGCAAATCCAATTGTGTAGGCGCTCGGGAAGGCTATGTAGAGAAGTAACGAAGGCGCCCCAACAACCATCGCGATGCGAATCCATAGATGCCTACCGAAAATTTGAACAATAAAAGGTGTAATGAATGCGCCAAGTGCAATTCCACATCCAGCAATAGATAACATCAACGCGAAGCCCGACAGCCCAGCGTCCGGATTTGTAGAAGCGTGATAAGTGTTGCGCTCAAGTAGCAGAACCATCATGGTCAGGGATGTTAAACCACCGCGTTGAATTGCGGTCGCCACGATGCCACGTAATGAATCACCTTGCGCTCGAAGAATATTAAATCCTTCGATCATCTCTTTCCACCCAGCATCTTGTTTTGCTTCATCAACATCTTTTGGTCCGATTTCAAAGCGTCGTACACGCCGAACGAGAATCCCGCTACATAAATATCCTAGACAGGCAATTAAAATAATCAGTCCATCAGACCGGTCACTCGATAACTGGATATCAAAAAATTTCTTAGCACCAATTCCGATACCACCACCGATTACAACACCAATAGTTCCACCAGTAACAGCTAAAGCATTCGCTCCTACTAATCTCTCTTTTAAAACAACAAGTGGTAATCCCGCTGATAATCCTGCAAGTATTAATCTATTAACACCAAAAGAAATGAGAACAAAAAGAGTAAGTAGTGCACCGGTACTGCTTTGATTTATAAGAAAAGCGATAATTAGAAGATTGATAGCACGAAAGTAGTTTGCGTACTGAATAATTCGTTGACGTGAAAATTTATCGAGAAGCGTTCCAACATATGGACCAACAATCGAATAAGGAAGAAGGACTACGCAAAACGCTAAGGCAGCCGCTCGCGGATTTGCTTGTCGTTCCGGAGAGAATAGGACGAAGGAAGCGAGAGCAGACTGAAAAACTCCATCAGTTATTTGTCCCACCCAGCGGACCGCAAGGAGTTTGGATAAACCACTTCTTGCAAAATTCATAGAGTCAGCCTAGTAATGGAAATAGGTTTATTCTTACACCATGTGGTCTCGGCGCGATTCAATCGACTATTCATTAAAGCGCCGCAATACCTTGGTGGGACACTTCAAGGGCGCTGTTGGATTTGATAAAACCGAACTTTGTGACGCAGATCCATATTTACGTCTTGCCGCTAAATACCATGGAGAAAAAATTGAGCGACCTTGCCCGATTTGCCGAGAGGCCAAAATGGTCCTCCTCCATTATGCATTTGGAGATCAACTCGGCCAATACTCAGGTCGCATCAAGTCAATTATCGAACTTAATGAGATGCAGAGCGAATATGGCGAATTTCGTGTTTACGTTGTCGAAGTTTGCATGGGATGCCATTGGCATCACCTCATACAGAGCTTCAAGTTAGGGGATGGCTATTTGCGAAAACCGCCCCGGCGAGTCAGGACGCTTGAAGATGAGGATTTCATTCAGCGTTAACAACCCCTGCGTCACAAACGGGTAACCTTTCACTGTGGCGCTCAAAGAATCAATCCTCGGGTTTCTCCGATATCACCGAGATAACATCATCAAATATCTTTTGCGAGGCTCCATATTCTTATTCGGTGCAATCTTTGTTATTAGCTCCTTTATTTTTACGTATGCCTATTTCACGGTTGGGATCCCAGACCCAAAGGCATTTGTAAATTCACAATCAACCATCATCCAATACGCCGATGGAACAGAACTCGGGCGCATTGGTTCTGAAAACAGAACAATTGTTCCACTGGCTAAAATTCCATTAAATCTGCGGCATGCGGTATTAGCAGCAGAGGACCGCAACTTCTATTCTGAACATGCATTTAGCCCTCAAGGACTTGCCCGTGCAATTTTTGATAATATAAAAAGTCTCGGCAATGGTGGTGGTGGTTCAACAATCACCCAGCAATATGCAAAAACTGCCTTCCTAACTCCAGAGCGGAGCATTCAACGTAAAATTAAAGAAATTGTTATTGCTATCAAACTTGAGCAACAACAATCGAAAGACCAAATCTTAGAAAACTATCTCAACACAATCTGGTTTGGCCGAGGTTCCTACGGAGTACAAACTGCTGCTCAAACTTATTTTGGGCGAAGTGTTGGTCAGTTAACGATTGCGCAAGATGCCATGCTCGCATCTATCTTGCGCTCACCAAATTACTATGGCCCTTCTTATGCAGATGGCCTAGCTAGATTAAAAGCCAGATGGCAATACGTCATCGATGGAATGGTTAAAACTGGATGGCTAGATGCTGCAAAAGCTAAAACTTTAAAATTCCCAACCATCGCACCAAAAGTCACATCCGGTGCGCTCGCTGGTCCTAAGGGCTATCTCATGTCGTATGTTTCGGCCGAACTCCTTAAATTGGGCTTTACAGATTCTCAATTACAGGTTGGTGGATTAGTTGTAAAAACCACCCTCGAAGCAAGAGCTCAATCTGCTGCGCAAGACGCTGTTACAAAGCGCATCCCGGCAAACGCTCCTGCTGATTTACGTGTTGCGCTTGTTTCAATTCGCCCTGGAACTGGGGAAATTGTTGCGATGTATGGCGGTCGAGATTATTTACAGTCCCAGCTAAATAACGCTACTCAATCAACAACCCAGGCTGGTTCCACATTCAAACCATTTGCCCTCATCGCCGCTCTTGAGAACGGAATCTCACTACAGTCAACGTGGTTAGGATCTTCGCCTGCAGTTTATGATGATCCAAATGCCCAAACTATTTACTCTGTTTACAATTACAGCAACGAACAATTTGGAAGTATCAATCTTTTAGATGCGACAGCCCACTCAGTTAATACAGTATTTGTTCCACTTGGTATGAAAGCTGGACTTCAAAATGTTGTGGATGTTGCACGACGCGCTGGCATCCCTAACTCTATAGAAATGTTTGCAACTCCTTCGGTATCACTAGGTGTGGCAAGCCCACACGTCATTGATGTAGCGGCTGCATATGCGACCTTTGCATCGCAAGGAATCTATGCCAAACCATTTATGGTGAAAGAGGTTTTGGGAGCGAATCAAGGCGTGCTCTATGAGTCAAGGATTGCAGCGCAACAGGTGTTCTCTTCCCAAGTAATGGCTGATCTGACCTACGCGCTTCAAGGTGTAGTTAAATACGGCACAGGTGGGGCAGCGGCAAATGGGTTGGGCCGCCCAGCGGCAGGTAAGACTGGAACAACATCTGATAACGCATCAGCGTGGTTCAACGGGTATACACCTCAGTTAGCAACATCCGTAGCTTTGTTCCGCAATGATGCAACTCAAACGTTGAACGGCATTGGTGGCCTCAGAGCCGTTACTGGTGGAACCTACCCCGCAATGATTTGGAATTCTTATACAAAAGTTGCACTAAAAGGTCAGCCAATAATTGCATTCCCTGCCCCCGCAAATCTTGGCGGAACCGAACCAACTGATTTCTCAACGGCTGTTCCAACACTCGATCCATCACTTGCCGTGAAGCCAACTTCTGGAATTAAACCGACTCCGACAAAGTCGCCAACACCAAAAGCGACGAAGAAGAAGTAGAAGTAGTAGAAGTAGTAAATGAAGCTGAAATTTGCAACAAAATCGATTATTTTGTTAGTTGCTCTTGCTTCTTTACTTTCATTTACAAAATTCGATCATTGCTACAAAACAAACTGGGCAACTCCAGATGTATATGTGCACGCTTGTTATTCTGATATCCCAGCACTATTCACCTCTAGAGACCTTATTCATCACACATGGCCGTACTCATCAACTTTAAATGCCGTTGAGTATCCCCCACTTACGGGCGTAGTGATGTGGGCGACTTCGCTGGTTACCCCAGCTGGCAATAATTCGTATCGTTATTACTTCCTCATAAACGCAATACTTATTGCTTTCCTCTTTGCTGGAAGCGCACTCTTCTTAGCGCGATTAAAACCAGAGTTTTGGTATTTATTACCGCTTTCGCCAGCTTTTATTCTCTCGCTATATATTAATTGGGATTTATGGGCGGTTATTTCTGCACTCGCTGCTATTTATTGGTTCGAGGAGAAAAGTTATACAAAAAGTGCGCTTACTCTTGGTTTAAGTATCGCAACAAAATTCTTTCCTGTTGTACTTCTTATACCGATAGTTTTAATTTTTATTCGTCGAAACCAAAAAAGTAAGGCACTGCAATATATTTCACAAACATGCTTATTCTGGCTAAGCATCAATCTTCCTTTTATGATTCTTAATTTCACTGGCTGGTGGAGATTTTTTAAATCAAATATAGAACGTAGTGCAGATTATGGTTCGGTTTGGTACGGGCTTCAGTTACTTGGCATCAATATTCGCAATCTCAATGAAATTTCACTTTTAGCTTTTCTGGTAGGTATTGCGATTTTTGCTGTTTATTTCTTTGGGTTAGAACGAACCCCAACTCTTGCAAGTTGCGCCTTTGCTGTTGTCGCAGTCTTTACAATCTCGAGCAAGGTGTATTCCCCGCAATATGTCTTATGGTTGACACCGTTGGCTATTTTGGCGATGCGAGGGGCACGCGACCGAAGTGCATTTTGGATTTGGCAAGGCGCCGAAGTGCTTTATCACTTTGCAGTCTGGCAATACCTGGCAGGATTCTCTGGCAGCCATTTTGGGTTAGCCGCAAAGTCCTACGCCGTGATCACCTTGATTCGGGTAGCAGCGAGCATTTACTTTACATACTTCACGCTGGGGCTCTCCACACGCTTCCGGGCTCCACAGATGGGTGAATTTCTCTCTTCCTCAGTAGTCGGATAGCCTTACCCTCCCTTCCGTAACGGACTACTTCCAATGAGGTAGAAACGCCGGCAGGTCGTATAACCCTCCTGCCGCGGAAATGCCGTGGCCGCTTTAGTCCAGAGGAGGTGGGGTTAACACATGCGTCATTATGAAATCATGGTCATCCTCGACCCTGAGTTAGAAGAACGTACAGTTCAACCAAGCCTTGAGACCTATCTCAAGATCATCAAAGATTCTGGTGGTCGCGTCGACAAGCTCGACATTTGGGGTAAGCGTCGCATGACCTTCGAAATTAATAAGAAGGCAGAAGGCATTTACGCTGTAGCAGATCTGCATTGTGGTCCAGATGCAATCAAAGAGTTGGATCGCCAACTTAATTTGAATGAATCTGTACTTCGCACAAAAGTCGTTCGTCCCGAATAACTTCCTTACACAAAAGTAGCCGAAAAGATAAGTAGAGAACCGTAGAGAAAGGGAAGCAATAAATGGCAGCCGGAGATACAAACATCACGATCATTGGCAATCTTGTCAACGATCCAGAACTTCGATTCACACCAAGTGGTGCTGCAGTCGCAAAGTTCACCGTGGCTTCAACACCACGTTATCTCGATAAGGCAACAAACGAGTGGAAAGATGGCGATAGCCTTTTTCTACAATGCCAAATATGGCGACAAGCTGCTGAAAACGTTGCAGAATCATTGACTCGCGGAATGCGTGTTCTTGTATCTGGTCGTCTTAAGCAACGCTCTTATGAAACAAAGGAAGGCGAGAAGCGCACAGTATTTGAAGTGGAAGTTGATGAAGTAGGTCCATCTCTTCGCAACGCCACTGCAAAAGTCACTAAGACAACACGTCAAGGCGGCTCTTCTGGAGGCTTTGGAACTACATCTTCTTCCCCTGTTGCATCAGATGCATCAGATGATCCTTGGTCAGCTGCACCAGTAGGTGGCGGTTGGGCAACAACAGGATCAGACGATCAACCTCCGTTTTAATTAACTAACCAACCATTCTCGAATTTCATACAAGATTTTCGAGGCATCCCAAAAGGAGCACCACAGTGGGCGCAAGAAGTAATAAGACGCTGAAGCCTAAGAAAGTTGCACCAAAACTTTCTGCTGCAGCGCTAAAGAAGTTCAAGAAGAAGCCATGTTCTTTCTGTCGTGAAAAAGTTAACTACATCGACTATAAGGACATTGCAACCCTTCGTAAGTTCATCTCCGATCGCGGCAAAATCCGCGCTCGCCGAGTTACGGGTGCATGCACTCAACACCAACGTCAGATTGCCGCAGCTGTAAAAAACAGCCGCGAAATGGCACTTCTGCCTTACACATCAACAGCACGTTAAAGGGATAGTGGATAAAAATGAAACTAATTCTTACGCGTGAAGTCACAGGCCTAGGCCTAGCTGGCGATGTTGTGACTGTGAAGGACGGATATGCGCGCAATTTCTTATTGCCACGCAGTCACGCAATTCTTTGGTCACTCGGTGGCGAGAAGCAGATTGAAGCAATTCGTCGTGCTCGTACAGCTCGTGAAATTCGTGACCGCGAACATGCGGTTGAAATCAAGAACTCACTAGAGAAGGCTCCCATTGCCGTCAAGGCCAAGGTCGGATCTACAGGTTCATTGTTCGGTTCTGTTACTGATAAGCAGATTGTTCTTGCTATCAAGAGCGCAACTGGCGTTGATGTCGATCGTCACAAGCTCAAGGTCGAACACATTAAAAAGCTTGGTAAGTACACCGTTAAGGTTGCGCTTACCACTCAGGTTGCAGCGAGCATCGTTATCGAGGTCGTTGCTGCTTAATTAAGCTCTTGTTGAGCTGAAGTTGCCCCTGTTGCTAGCCTTTATAACTTGTAAAAGTTTATAAAGTACCTAGAAACAGGGGCTCTTTCATATAGTGAGACACCTCAAAAAACTTTTATCCACACGGCATAGCCAGAAATTGAGCCCAAACCCCACCTAGCACTCCTCTTTATCCACTTGTTATCCACATCTTTTCCACCTCTAAACACAACTTCCCCACAGGCAGATGCACATCACTGGGTGTGGGTAATAGGGGATGTCAGTGCTCTTAGCGAGAATACGCTCATGAGTATCGCAGAGCTCCCATCGCGTGGATCAAACAATTCTAATTTCAACAACCCAGTTGAATTTGAACGTACGCCTCCACAGGATTTAGTTGCAGAACAATCCGTATTAGGTGGAATGCTGCTTTCCAAAGATGCAATTGCAGATGTTGTAGAAATACTTAAAGAACGCGACTTCTATCGCCCTGCACATGAACTTATTTATGATGCAATTCTTGATCTCTATGGAAAAGGAGATCCTGCGGATCCAGTAACTGTGGTCGCAGAACTTACAAAGCGCGGCGACATTGCGCGCGCAGGTGGCGCGCCATATCTTCATACACTCATCTCCTCTGTACCAACAGCAGCTAACGCTGGTTACTATGCAAAAATAGTTCGAGACTGCGCAATTATGCGACGCCTTGTAGAAGCCGGAACAAAGATTGTTCAACTCGGGTATTCCGCAGAAGGCGATGTTGATGATGTTGTTGATCAAGCACAAGCAGAAGTTTATGAAGTAACAGAGCGCCGCGCATCAGAAGACTATATTCAACTTGCACAATTACTTCCTGATGCACTTGATGAAATTGAAGCAATTGCAACCGGTGTTCGCGATGAAGGTGTAAAAACTGGATTTAAAGATCTTGATGCTTTAACTAATGGACTTCATGCTGGAAATATGATTGTGCTAGCGGCCAGGCCAGCTGTTGGTAAGTCAACTCTAGGACTAGATATCGCAAGGCATGCTTCGATTCATAACGGAAATGCTTCAGTAATTTTCTCACTTGAAATGTCTCGTTCAGAAATTACAATGCGTATGCTTTCAGCAGAGGCGCGTGTTGGATTAAATAATATTCGCTCCGGTTCTCTATCTGATGAAGAGTGGAGCCGCCTAGCAAAGCGTATGGGTGAAATCTCTGACGCCCCACTATTTATTGATGACTCACCGAATCTCTCTCTCATGGAAATCCGCGCAAAAGCCCGCAGATTAAAGCAGCGTCATAACTTGAAATTAATTGTGATTGACTACTTGCAGTTGATGACTTCAGGAAAGCGTGTGGAGAATCGTCAACAAGAAGTTTCCGAGTTCTCGCGTAATCTTAAACTTCTAGCAAAGGAACTTGAAGTTCCGGTGATTGCAATCTCTCAGTTAAACCGTTCTCCAGAACAGCGAGCCGATAAAAAGCCAATGCTCTCTGATCTACGTGAATCTGGTTCGATTGAACAAGATGCAGATATGGTTATTCTCCTTCACCGCGATGATCTATATGACGGTTCATCGCGTTCTGGTGAGGCAGATTTGATTGTGGCAAAGCACCGTAATGGACCTACTCGTACGATTACTGTTGCAGCCCAACTTCACTTTGCTCGATTTACTGATATTGCTCCAAGCTTCCAAGCTCCAACAGATAGTTTTATTAAAGACAATTAATTAATTGGGTTAATCCGCCCAGTTTTAACGTCATAAATCGCTCCCATAACTTGAATTCCTGCTGGGAGAAGCGGATAAGACTCAATACGTTGGATATCTTGAAAGAGCGCTTTATTTTGATCGCTCACAGTGCGAATTTCAATTCCTCTTGTGTCAATACCACTCGCTGCTTTAATTTGTTGATGGATTTCAGATTCATCAGCAGTAGCCATACGACAATCAGTATGCGGCATCACGAGTACTCGCGTTACGCCAAGCAGATGTGTTGCTAAAACGAGAGTTCGCAGAACATCTTCAGTTACGCGAGCCCCAGCATTACGTAAGATTTTTGCATCACCGGCATGCATACCAACAATGCGAAGTGGATCAATGCGCGAATCCATACATGTCACAATCGCTAAGCCTTTTTTTGCATATCCAGTAAGTTCTTCTTTGGTGAAAACAGAGACATACTCCTCGTTCGCCTTAAGAAGGTCAGCAAAATTTTCCATAAATAAATTCTAGTGTGTACTAGTGCTTGCTCGGTCTGCAAAATAAATACCCACAAGTACTGTCGCCGCACCTATAAGTTGAATCAAGTTCAAGCTTTCATTGAGAAGAATCCATGCGAAAATTCCCGCTGAAATAGGTTCAAGCATTCCGATCGTGCTGGCAGTGGCAGGGTTAAGACCCGAGATTCCTCGAATTACCAGTACGTACGGGAGCACTGTCCCCGGCAAAATAATCCACAGAATGAGAACCCAGCCAGGAAGTCCATGGCCAGCGAAGTGACCGTTAAGCGGGATCTGTTCAGTAAAAACCTTAAAAGGAAAACTCCACCAAGGTTGAACAAAAGAAAGAAGGAGTGCACAAATTCCCATGCCCCACGTGAGAACTGCTTCACTCGTCATCTTCTTTGTGAGTTCAGAAGCTTTGTAATAATAATAGGCCAGCGAAAGTGCATCTAAGAACCCAGAGATAACCCCAAGCCCATTTAACGTTAAACCTTTCCACACTTGCGCCAAAAGAATAAGCCCACCGAAGCCAAGTGTTAAGCCGTACCACATTGACTTGGCAACAGATTCCTTTTTTATAAAACGAAGATAAATTGTGATCCAAATCGGAGCGGTAAATTCAATAAGCAATGCGACTGAGACAGGCATTTTGGATATTGAATAGAAATAGAAAGCCTGGACTCCAGCAACTGCAATCAAACCAAACAAAAGCATTTCAGGAAGTTGCTTAAGTGGAATTTTTAAGGAAGATGGATTTTTTATCAAAACCCAGCTTCCGATAAATACAACCGCACCCAATGTGCGAATTTCTGTTAAGCGAATTGAACTTAAACCAGTCTCCAAAACCCACTTAGAAACCACGCCATTGAAGGCATAAGTAAGGGCAGCTCCAACGAGGAGCCACTCGGCCCGGTGAGATTTATACATCTTATAACAGTACTAGTTTTAACAGTACGAGAGGAGTATTAGAAAGCAGACTCTGGTATCTCCATTAATGCTCCGCTTTCACTTTCCAATATCTTCTTTTCAGCTGTTATATGAGGCAATACAGTGCGAATGAAGTGCTTAGCAGCTGCAATTTTTCCAGTATAGAAATCCACGTCTTTGCCCGAAGCCGAAGGTAATCGTTGGCTAGCTATTTCAGCTTGTCTAAGAAGTAGCCATCCGATGATTACTTCACCGGTGGACATGAGTAATCGTGAGGTATTCAATCCAACTTTATAAATTTGATTTTCAGCGCCAGCCTCCTGGGATTCCATAGCAAATCCCACCAATGCGCCCATCATCGCGTTGACATCAGCAAGTGCTACGCCGAGCGCCTCTTTCTCCTCGAGGTGGGCGCCACCAGAAGTTGTAAACGCAGTAATCTCTTTTGCTAGTAGGCCAACTGCTCGTCCACCATCTTTAATAATTTTGCGAAAAAAGAAGTCCAAACCTTGGATAGCTGTGGTGCCTTCATACAAAGTATCAATCTTGGCATCTCGAACATATTGCTCAAGCGGCCAATCTTGCGTGAAGCCAGATCCACCAAATGTTTGAAGTGATTCAGTTCCAAGTAAAACCCAGGACTTCTCCGATCCATATCCCTTCACGATCGGCAACAAGAGGTCGTTGAGTTTCTCTAAATCCTCAAGGTTGGTGCCACCTTCTGCGCGTGCAATTGCAATGTCATCTTGGATTGAAGCGGTGTACAACACAAGTGCTCGCATACCTTCGGAGTACGCTTTTTGTACCATCAGCGAGCGGCGAACGTCCGGATGTTTAATGATTGTGACACGTGGTGAATTCTTATTATTCATTACCTTCATATCGCCGCCTTGGACGCGAGTCTTTGCATAGGCCAAAGCTTGTTGATATCCAGCAGAAAGCGTTGAAATTGCTTTCGTTCCCACCATCATCCGAGCAAATTCAATAACCTTAAACATTTGAGCAATGCCGTTATGAACATCGCCCAGGAGATATCCAACTGCTGGTTCTTTTTCGCCAAGATTCATCTCGCACGTAGAAGAAACATTGAGACCCATTTTGTGCTCAACATTTGTTACATAAACGCCATTTCGCTTACCTAGCGCTCCCGTTTCGAAATCAAACATAAATTTAGGAACTAAAAATAATGATAAGCCTTTGGTCCCAGGCCCAGCACCTTCAGGGCGAGCAAGAACATAATGAATAATATTCTCGTTTAAATCAGAGTCTCCAGATGTTATAAATCTTTTTGTTCCTGTTATATGCCAGGTTCCGTCAGCTTGCTGAACTGCCTTAGAACGTCCGGCACCGACATCAGATCCTGCGTCGGGTTCGGTGAGCATCATGGTTGCTCCCCAATCCTTATCGACCATATGTTGCGCCATCTTCTTCTGTGGATCAGTACCTAAAACATAAGCAACATGTGCAAATGAAGCACCTGATGCATATATATGCACAGCAGGGTTTGAACCTAAAATCATTTCTGCAATTGCCCAACGAATTGATGGAGGTGTAGACATTCCGCCGATTTCAGGCGGTGCATCCAAACGCCACCATTCGTTATCAATATAAGCGCGATATGATTTTTTAAAACTTGCAGGGACAGTGACGCTTCCTGTGGTTTTATCAAAGGAAGTTCCCAATCGGTCACCTTCTACAAAAGAAGCAGCGAGATCGTTTTCAGCTAAACGTTTAATTTCTTCAAGCATTCCCATTGCAGTCGGGCGATCCATGTCTTTATAAAGAGAGTTCCCCATAACGCTCTCTCGGCCAAGCAAATCGAAGAGGCAAAATTCAATATCACGCAGGTTGGCTGTGTAATGGCTCATGGTGCAATAATGCTACCCGTGGGTAACTTAATCAACTTCCCCCGCTCAGATAGGGTCTGCCCATGCTTCTAAGTGATCGGGATATACGTTCAGAAATTCAGCTCGGCCGGGTAAAAGTCGAGCCATTTGCGGAAGCAATGGTTCAACCTTCCTCAGTTGATGTTCGCCTCGACCGATTTTTCCGGGTTTTTGAGAACCACAAATACGAAACGATCGATCCTTCGATTGAGCAAGCTGAGCTCACTCGTGAAATTGCAGTTGAAGCCAACGAATTCTTTATTTTGCATCCAGGCGAATTTGTTTTAGCTAGCACCTATGAAGTCATCACTTTGCCTGACGATATTGCTGGGCGACTAGAAGGAAAATCATCACTAGGCCGATTAGGTTTATTGACTCACTCAACGGCCGGTTTTATTGATCCAGGCTTTAGTGGACATATCACTCTTGAACTTTCAAATGTTGCCAACCTCCCGGTCAAGCTTTTCCCGGGTATGAAGATCGGCCAACTTTGTCTCATCAAACTCTCATCTCCTGCTGAGCATCCTTATGGCTCAGCGCTCTACGGTTCACGTTATCAAGGTCAGCGCGGGCCTACCGCATCTAAATCTTGGTTGAACTTTCATAAATCAGTTATAGAGTAGAGGTTATGAACACAACGCTCGTTATTATCGCAGTCCTAGTACTTTTAGTTTTATTTGTTATAGCTGGCTACAACCGGCTAATCCGTTTGAACGTTTCTGTCGACGAAGCATTTGCACAAATCGAAGTACAACTTAAGCGGCGAAGTGATTTAATTCCTAATCTTGTTGAAACCGTTAAAGGTTATGCGGCACACGAGAAAAGTACATTTGACGCCGTAGTAGCTGCGCGCGCTAAATCAACTAGCGCAACTTCTGTTGCCGATGTTGCAGCAGCAGATGGTGCAATGACCCAAGCCCTTCGAGGGCTATTAGCAGTCGCTGAGGCATACCCAGATCTCAAAGCATCAACCAACTTCTTGTCATTGCAAGAAGAGCTATCAACAACTGAAAACAAAGTATCGTTTTCGCGTCAGTTTTATAATGACAACGTGCGCTCGCTAAACAGCGCAGTGAAGACATTTCCTTCCAATTTATTTGCTAACTTAGCAAAAGTCTCAGTTCGAGCTTTTTACGAAGTGGACGACCCTGCAGATCGCAAGGCTCCAAACGTAAAGTTCTAGAATGAATTTCAGAAAACTTCAAGCAGCAAATCGTCGCAAAACAATTGAACTGCTATTTGGTATGGGGTTACTTGTTGGTGTTGTCGTTTATGCAGCCCTCACCTACTTTGGAAAAACTGGAGTTGGATTAGTTCCTTTCGCAGTTGGTATTGCCTTGATCTCTGTATGGGGTTCTTACTGGGCTTCCGATAAAATTGTTTTAACAATGACTGGCGCAAAAGAAATACAAGAGTCAGAGAACCCAAAACTTTTTGCGTTAGTGAATGAAATTTGCATCGCCTCAGGCCTACAAATGCCAAAAATTGCCATTGTGGAAGATGCAGCCCCTAACGCTTTTGCTACTGGAAGAAATCCTGAACATGCGCTGATTGCGTTTACTACTGGAATCTTAAATGTTATGGATCGAGATGAACTTCAAGGGGTTATTGCTCATGAACTTAGCCACGTTGCCAATCGAGACACTTTAGTTTCTGCTGTTGCGGCAACAACAGCGGGCGCCATTGCTATTTTAAGTGACTTTCTCACTCGCATGATGTGGTTTGGCGGTGGTCGTAGCCGCGATCGAGATAATAATCAAAATCCGCTAGCACTTGTTTTCTCACTTATCATTCTTATTCTTGCTCCGCTTGCCGCAATGCTTTTGCGATCTGCTATCTCACGTCGTCGCGAAGCGTTGGCGGATGCGACCGCAGTTGCCTTTACTCGTAATCCAACAGGCTTGCGCCGTGCGCTAGAAGTCTTAGCTGCCGACAATACTGTGGTGCAGCAACGCTCAACAGCAGTTGCTCACATCTGGATTGAATCACCACTTGATGCAAGTTCAGTATCAAAACTATTTAGTACTCATCCACCGATTCAAGAACGGATCGCAACGCTTCGGCGGATGGAAGCTAATCCTGAATTAATGGGAAATGTAGAGTAAAGGTTGAACCCTTACCTTCCTTAGATTTAACAGTGACGCTCCCGCCGTGCGCTTTCATAATTGCATCAACAATAGATAGTCCAAGCCCAGAACCTTCTCCGCCCGTGCGCGCACGAGATGGATCTACTCTGAAAAAACGTTCAAAAATTTTCTCTTGCATTTCTGTAGAAAGTCCTGGTCCATCATCGTGGACAGAAAGTGTTGTCTCGGCCTCTGAATTATCTATTGAAACTTCAATCTTTGTGCCAGACGGCGTATGCGTCCGTGCATTTGCAAGCAAATTCGCAAGTGCCTGATGGATTTTGGTTTCATCTCCTAAAACATAATTTTCATCATTTTCAATTTTTATAATAATTGGATGATCCTGACCCGCAGCACTAGCTGACGCAACACAATCTACAATTACCTTATTAAGATCCACGGCTTGCGAACTTAACTGTGGCGCTTGATCCATTCTTGCCAAAAGCAATAAATCTTCAACAAGAGATCCCATCCGAATTGATTCTTTTTCAATCCGTTGGACTAACTCTTTGGTTTTCTCTTCCCCCGAAACAGCGCCCTGGCGATGTAGTTCGGCAAATCCCCGAATCGCAGTCAACGGAGTTCGAAGTTCATGTGATGCATCTGCAACGAATCTACGCAGCCTAGATTCGGAAGCAATACGAAGAGCAAATGACTCTTCAATTCGCCCTAACATGGTGTTGAGTGAAGCCGATAGCCGCCCAACTTCCGTTCCTTCACCGCCGCTAGGTAGACGAGCAGAATAATCACCGTCTGCAATTGCAGCAGCTGTTTTTTCTACCTCACGCAACGGACGAAGTGAGATGCTAATAATCCAACGAGCAAGCACAAGGATTATTAGCAGCATGATCAGGGCCACAAGTAGAAAGAATCCTTGAATTTGGCGTTCAGTCGTTTCAACTCCGGCAAGGGAGGTTGAAACGACAACACTTCCTAGTCCAGAGGGAAGAATTTTCGCAATTGCTCGAATTCCCACAACGTCACCCTTACCGTTAATTGTAAAAGCAGCGCCATTTGTCGCACGCACTCTATCTGCAGTGAGATGAGCAAAAACTTGAGAGTCACCATTCATCATTGCAGCCATCTCGCCGCCAAGAGCGCTGACCGTTTTCCCTTGTAAATCAAGAAGCGTCACTACTGTTGTTGTTGGGACATTTCGTAATGGACGAACAGGACGAAAGGTTTGAGCATCATCACTTTGATTGTTCGACGGATCAATACCTGCGCGGTTAAGACGAGCCAAAGACCCGTCCATAATATTAACTAATTGCACATCAACTTGTTTGACGAGATACGACCGCAATGCAGCGCTGGCTGCAATATCTGAAGCACCAATGCCAATGGCCGCGACTAGAACGGTTGCGAGTAGAAGTCGGTTACGCAGGCTCCAGTTACCAAGACTCATCTTCATCAGAGAGAAAATTTACTGCTTAGCAGGCATTCTCATGCGATAACCCACGCCACGAACAGTGTGAATAAGCGCTGGTTCATAAATATCGATTTTCTTTCGAAGATAAGAAACGTAGGTTTCAACAATTCCAGCATCCCCGCGAAAATCGTATTGCCATACGTGATCCAAAATTTGAGCCTTACTAACCACGCGATCAGCATTAATCATCAAATAGCGCAGTAGTAGAAATTCAGTAGGGGAGAGATCGACTAAGTTGCCCGCCCGGTGTACTTCATGAGTTGCCTCATTGAGCTCAAGATCTGCAAAGCGAACCTTTTCTTCATCCGCATCTACTTCAACTACGCCTATACGACGAAGCAGAGCGCGCAGGCGAGCAACTAGCTCTTCTAAACTAAATGGCTTAGTGACGTAGTCATCTCCGCCTATCGTTAAGCCTTGAATTTTATCTTCGACAGTATCTTTGGCGGTAAGGAATAGGACGCCCACACTATGACCATCAATGCGTAGTTGGCGACAGACATCAAATCCATTTGTATCAGGGAGCATTACATCGAGAATTAGTGCGTGTGGCTTAAATTCTTCAGCTACGCGAAGCGCTTCGGCACCAGTCGCGGCGGTGCGGACATCAAATCCAACAAATCTAAGACTTGTGGCAATCAAATCACTAATACTGCTTTCATCATCAACGACAAGAATGCGTGATGTGGTTGGTGTTACTGCTGGTGTATTTCCCATTGCGGGTGCCTTCTGTAGGACTGTTGTTGTCATAGGTATCGCCTCCACGGGAGATGATTCTCTTTCAGTCTGAGGGTTTTCTGAGAATCAGCCGAGGACAGCCTACTAATTCAAACCTAACTCGAAGCCAACTTATCCACAAGAGTTATACCCATGTGGAGGAATTACAAGCTTGTAGTTCGCAAAAAGGTTGAAAGTCCTTTAACGCCACTTAGTTGCGAGCGTAAAACCAGCACCGATAAAGCCGAAGCCGACGACCATATTCCAAGCACCTATGTGAGGGATTGGATAGAGGGTTCCTGAGATGTAGAAAACGACGATCCAGAAAAGTCCAACAAGGAATGCTGCAACCATTGCTGGAGCGAGCCAGCGAGGGCTCTCTTCGGGCAGGTGCGGTGCCTGCTCCGCTACGTCCACCTCGTGGTGGTGCTTTTCCTTGACCTTCTTGCGCACTTTTGATTTAGGCATGAGTCAAGGTTACTACAGAATAGCAGTATGGGAAGAACGGCTGATGGTCGAAGAAAGATTCTCGTGGTTGATAACTACGACTCTTTCGTTTTTAACCTGGCCCAATACCTTGGCCACATCGGTGGGCAATGCACCGTGCTACGCAACGATGAAGTCAAACCGCAGGATGCACAGAATTACGATGGCGTTCTCCTATCTCCTGGGCCCAAAACACCCGAAGAAGCTGGTGTCAGTGTCGCGATGGTGAAATATTGCGCTGAGCATAAAATTCCACTTCTCGGTGTTTGCTTGGGACACCAGGCAATCGGCGTTGCATTTGGCGGAATGGTTTCACGCGCGCCAGAGTTGTTACACGGGAAAACTTCTCGAGTATCCCATTCTAATAAAGGTGTTCTAGCACAACTCCCATCACCGCTTACCGTAACTCGGTATCACTCACTTTCTATCGAACCAGAAACAATTCCAGATGAGCTTGAAGTTATTTGTACAACTAACTCCGGAGTAGTGATGGCAGTGCAACATAGAACACTTCCAATTTCAGGAGTTCAATTTCATCCCGAATCCGTACTCACCGAATACGGTTATCAAATGTTAGGTAATTGGTTAGTGATGTGTGGCGATATAAACGCCCGAA
>CAILYP010000008.1:0-2122 GCA_903838475.1 uncultured Actinomycetes bacterium
ATCAAAAATAAAGTTTGAGCGGGTTATTAGATATACGCCGGCAGTAACCATCGTCGCCGCGTGAATTAGTGCGGAAACGGGCGTTGGGCCAGCCATCGCGTCACCCAACCAAGATTGCAGTGGGAACTGTGCCGATTTACCTGCGGCTGCCAGTAATAACATCGCGCCAATTGCTGTGAGTGCGGCTGGTGAAGCATGTGGTGCCCCAGCTTTAACGCCATCAAAACTAACTGTGCCAAATTGTGCAAAGGCAATCATGATTGCAAGTGAAAGTCCAACATCGCCCACTCGGTTGGCAACGAAAGCCTTCTTTGCAGCAGTTGCATAAACCGGCTTTTGATTCCAGAAACCAATCAATAGATATGAAGCTAGACCAACTCCTTCCCAGCCGACGTAGAGGTTCAAGTAAGAATTACCAAGCACGAGAAGCAGCATGGCTGCAATAAAGAGGTTCAAATAAGCAAAAAAGCGCCGACGATCGTGGTCGTGCGACATGTAAGCAATTGAATAGATATGAATCAATGTGCCTACTCCAGTAATCAGAAGTACAAAGCAGATTGATAGTTGGTCAAGAAGCAGGGTGGCGTCTACTTTAAAATTGCCAACTGAAATCCATTCAAATATCTTCTGCGTAGCTGCGCGATTGGCGCCGGTACGTGATTGCATTGCAAAGAATTCAAGTGCTCCGATAACAAATGTAGTTGCCGATACCAAGGTTGCAAGTAAATGTCCCCACTTATCTGCAATTCGACCAAGTACGAGCAATAATGCAGCACTCAGTAGTGGGAGTGCTATTAAGTAAACTAAGTGGGTGCTAGTCGTCATTACCGCTTCAACAAACTAGCATCATCAACAGATGCTGATCGACGGGATCGGAAAATCGTAACGATAATTGCAAGTCCAACTACCACTTCACAAGCTGCAACTACCATTGTGAAGAATGAGGCAACTTGGCCAGAAAGATTTCCATGAATTCTAGAAAAAGTAACGAAGGCTAGGTTTGTGGCATTTAACATTAGCTCTACGCACATGAAAACAACGATTGCATTTCGGCGAACAGTTACGCCCACAGCGCCAATCGTGAATAGGATTGCTGAAAGGAAGAGATAGTTTGAGATGTTCATTAGTTCTCTTCCACCTCGCTTGCTTCTAATTCGAAGATATCGCTCTTGATTATGTCCCCGCGCGCTTCCAGGGTTCTTGAAATCGAAGTTGGTGCTGCGGAACCATCTGGAAGTAGTGCTGGAACATCCACCGCATTGTGTCTGGCATAAACGCCTGAACTTGGAAGTCCAGCAGTTTGGGCAAGTGATCCACCTCTAAATCGCGCAATTGATCTATCTCGTTGCGCAGTTCTACTCTTGATGTTCTGACTTTGCGCTAACACCATTGCGCCAAGCGCTGCAGTAATCAGAAGTGCGGATACCACTTCAAAAGCCCAAACGTACTTGGTAAATAACTCTTCTGCTAAGCCCTGAACATTTCCATTTACATTCACTTTTGCTAGTCCAACAGCAGAAATACCAAAAGTTGCGCGCCCGATTAACGAAGTTAGGAGTCCCCCGACCCCAATAGCTGCAACAATCGAAGTAGCTCGTTGACCCTTGATTGTTTCGACCAATGAATCTGCCGAATCCACGCCAACTAGCATCAGAATAAATAGGAAGAGCATCATTACTGCTCCGGTGTAAACAACGACTTGAACAATGCCTAGGAAGAGCGCATCCTGGGCAATATAGAAAATAGCAAGTGTGATCATCACCCAGGCCAGCAATAACGCCGAGTGAACAGCTTTAGCTGAAATTAACATGCCTAGTGCGCATAAAACGGCAATCGGGCCGAGGATCCAAAAGAGGATTGCCTCCGGTGTTTGAGTACGACCAATTTCTAGCGCAAGGCTAAGCATCCTTAGCTCCTAGTGCACCATCGGATCCCTTGACGGTTCCACGGTAGTAATCAAGATGATCTGTACCAGGCGCCATTGGATGTGGTGGTTGCAACATTCCTTGACGCAGCGGTGCCAGCAAATCTTCCTTTTCAAAAATTAACTTACCGCGAGAATCATCTGCGAGTTCATACTCATTTGTCATAGTTAGCGCGCGAGTTGGGCAAGCCTCGATAC
>CAILYP010000009.1:0-3333 GCA_903838475.1 uncultured Actinomycetes bacterium
AAAAGGTAGCGCTCTGGCCAAGGTAACGAGTGATAAAAAGCTACAACTTGTGCGTGGAGATCGCTCAGCTTTTGGTCTTCATGGACGCAGTGCCGAGCAACGCATTGCCCTGGATCTGCTTTTGGATAATGAAATTGGAATCGTCTCCTTGGGCGGTCGGGCTGGAACAGGTAAGTCTGCGCTCGCTCTCTGCGCTGGACTAGAAGCTGTTCTTGAGCGTCGCCAACATAAAAAAGTAGTTATCTTCCGCCCTCTCTATGCAGTTGGTGGTCAAGAACTTGGATACTTGCCGGGATCTGAGGGTGAGAAAATGTCGCCATGGGCGCAGGCGGTCTTTGACACGCTAGGAGCCTTGGTTAGCCAACAAGTCATCGATGAGATTTTAGAACGCGGGCTTATTGAAGTTTTGCCACTGACCCACATCCGTGGTCGGTCTCTCCATGATTCATTTGTCATAGTTGATGAGGCTCAATCTTTAGAGCGAGGAGTTTTACTCACTGTGCTCTCGCGAATGGGTCAAAATTCGCGAGTCGTCCTCACTCATGACGTGGCTCAACGTGACAACATCAGAGTGGGTCGCCATGACGGGGTTGTTGCGGTGGTCGAATCGCTCAAGGGCCATCCACTTTTTGCTCATGTAACTCTGACCAGGTCGGAGCGGTCAGCGATCGCGGCCTTGGTGACGGAGATGCTAGAGGAGCCTTTGAATTTCAGCGGTTGGTATCCCGAATCTGATGCTTCTGCGGCCGCTGCTCGACAAAAAGGATAAAACGGACAGTACCCCACCTGACCTGCACTTTTATAAGCAACCAAAAGTGTGAGATAAAAGTTTTTTCCGCCCCGCGCACGAATAAATTTGCCCTGCCTTGCCATCCTTGACAGCCTTCGGCAGTAATCAGCCACTTACGGGTGATTCGGAAGGGGAAGGCGCCGATGGTAACCAATTTTCGCAAGCCCGCTTTCGCCGTGACTGCTGCCTTTGTACTCTGCATAATGGCTACGGTAGATACTTCATTTGCCCAAACCTCGCTATCGCGGGAAGTCACGCTGCCGGACCCGTCCAGCCTTTCTCAAGTTTCAAATTCTCCAACTGATTCGACTCAGGTAGAAGCAACCAGTTCCAGTCCAGCCAGTCCAGCCAGTCCAGTTAACCAAACCAATCTTGAACCGGGGCTTTTGGATTTAGGGAAGGTCGCATCGGTTAATGCCCACGTAATGGCTTTGGTCTCACTGCAGGCCAAACAGGTTGAATTGGCAAAGACCGCCACTGGCGCCAAACTCGTTGCCGCAGATCTCATTCAAGCTAATTATTCAAGTTGGAATTCAAGCCAGGTTAGCTGTTTGACTCAATTGTGGAATAACGAGAGCCATTGGAACTTCAAAGCCCACAATTATCGAAGCGGCGCCCATGGAATTCCGCAAGCCTTGCCGGCTGTCAAAATGAATGTCATTGCTTTGGATTGGCGTACGAACCCTGTGACGCAGATTCGCTGGGGTTTGAAATATATAAGTTCCCGATATGGAACCCCTTGTGCCGCGCTTCGCAAGCAACACCGAAGCCACGGCTATTAACAGCCTTTATTTCTAGCCTTAATTTTTAGGCGGCAGGCCAATTTGAATCGGCCTATCTGACCCAACTGTGGCGAAGAAGTCATTTCCTTTATCGTCTACAACAATGAAGGCTGGGAAGTTTTCAACATCTATCTTCCAAACGGCTTCCATCCCAAGTTCCTCGTAATCCAAAACTTCAACTTTTTTGATGCAGTCCTGGGCTAGTCGAGCAGCAGGCCCACCGATAGAACCTAGATAGAACCCACCATTTTTCTTGCAGGCTTCTGTCACAGCTTTAGATCGATTGCCTTTAGCCAACATAATCATCGAACCGCCGAGGCTCTGGAACTGCTCGACATAAGAATCCATGCGTCCAGCCGTTGTTGGTCCGAAAGATCCAGAGGCATAGCCTTCTGGAGTTTTTGCGGGACCGGCATAGTAGACGGCGTACTTTTTCAGGTAATCAGGAAGAGGCTTGCCAGCATCAACTAGTTCCTTCAATTTGGAATGTGCCAGATCGCGTGCGACGACCAAAGTTCCACTTAATGATAGGCGCGTTTTAACTGGAAATTGCGAGAGAGTTTTCAGAATTTCCGCCATTGGCATATTGAGATCGATATTTACTGCATCGTCCTCAAGATGATTCAGGTGCTCATCGGTCGTCTCGGGTAAGAAGCGAGCAGGATCATGTTCAAGTTTTTCGAGAAAGATTCCATCTTTCGTTATTTTTCCCTTAGCCTGCCGATCAGCAGAGCATGAAACTGCAATTGCAATGGGAAGTGAGGCGCCATGACGCGGAAGCCTGACAACACGAACATCGTGGCAGAAGTATTTTCCGCCAAATTGAGCACCAATTCCTAAAGTTCGAGTTAGCTTCAAGACTTCTTCTTCGAGCTCGATATCACGGAAGGCATGTCCGGTCTGGGCATCACCCTTTGTAGGTAGGTTATCTAGATATTTGGTTGAAGCTAATTTAGCTGTCTTTACGGTGTGCTCAGCGCTCGTGCCACCTATAACTATTGCTAAATGATACGGAGGGCATGCTGCTGTCCCGAGTGAGCGCAACTTGTCATCGAGCCAATTTATAAATGATTTTGGATTAAGAATTGCTTTGGTCTCTTGATACAGGAATGATTTGTTAGCACTCCCACCGCCCTTAGCAATAAACAAGAAGTTATATTCACTAGCGTGTTCTGTATCTGAATATATTTCAACCTGCGCAGGCAAGTTATTCCCAGTGTTCTTTTCTTCCCACGTTGTAATGGGAGCCATTTGGGAATATCTCAAATTTAAAGTCGTATATGCGTCAAATACACCCCTGGAGATTGATTTTTCATCCTTCTCAAAGGTCACAACATGCTGACCCTTCTTACCCATCACCAGCGCAGTCCCAGTGTCTTGGCACATAGGAAGGATTCCACCTGCAGATATATTTGCATTCTTCAAAAGGTCTGTTGCAACAAATCGGTCATTCGGCGAACTCTCGGGATCATTAATGATGTTTTGTAATTGTTGCAGATGATCTGGACGCAAAAAATGATTGATATCGTGGATTGCTTCTGCTGTTAAACGTTCCAGTGCTTCTGGAGCCACCTTGAGGAATTCAATTCCTTCGGCCGAAAAAGTAGATACACCTTGCGTTGAGACTAGGCGATATTCAGTTTTGTCTTCCCCGAGTGGCAGAAGATCGCTGTAGTGAAACTCAGGCATCTTTTTTCACCGCATCTAACTTGGCCTTTGCGCCATCGAGCCATTCCTGACAAATCTTGGCCAGAGCCTCAC
>CAILYP010000010.1:0-7080 GCA_903838475.1 uncultured Actinomycetes bacterium
ACTGCTGCCAAGGGACTGCAATATCCCAACAACGATTTTCGTTCACAATCAATTTCAAAGCAAGCTATTCCATTTTTAGTTCAAGAGACAATTGCTGCAAGTAGTTCAAATATCCAAGGTGTTGGCGGAGCTTCCTATACATCTCAAGGTTGGTATGACTCACTTGTCTCAGCACTAGCTCAGGCCGGGATGAAATGAGTTCACGGGCCAGGGTTCGGGCCCAGATTGAAACTTGGGGCACGATACTTTTTATCGATGTCGCATCGATTTCTGTTGGTGAAGATGAATTAAATCTAGGAATTGAAAAGTGTCGCCAATTCTTTTATTTCGTAGACGATGTATTTAGTACCTACAAACCAGAATCAGAAGTATCACGGCTACGTGCGGGCTCTGTATCTCTCTCAGCATGTTGCTCTGACGTTCACGAAGTATGGGCCGCGTGTGAATATGCGCGAGATGTATCTGATGGTTATTTCGATCCATGGTGTGTTGAAGGCGGTTTTGATCCTTCTGGTTATGTAAAAGGATGGGCTGCAGATAAAGCAATTGATATCTTAAAATCTCATGGTGCCGAAAATATTCAAATTAATTGTGCCGGAGATCTTTCACTTGCCGGTGGATTTGAAAATGGGAAGCCGTGGAATATTGGAATTCGCCATCCTGAAGAAGCGCACACTGTTGTAAAAGTATTCGACATTATGGATGGAGCAATTGCCACATCTGGTACATACGAAAGAGGAGCTCATATTCGTGACCCACATACTGGGCTCATTGCACTTGGAGCGCGCTCTGCAACTGTTTATGGGCCTGATGGAGGTCTAGCTGATGCGCTAGCTACGGCCATGGTGGTCGCGGGCCGGGATGGGGCCTATCTTTTTATGAAGCCTGAGCTAAGTGAATATAACTGCTGGGTGATTGATCGCCATGGTGATCAAGCCTGGTCGCCTCGATGATTTCAGGTTTATCAAGCACGATTTCTAACTAGTCTCAGCCATTCCACAGCGAAATGTCCGGGAATATGTAAGCCTGCTGGCATACGGTGGAGGAATGCGAAAAGTTCCTACCCGTGTTTTGGTCATCAATCTCGTATTAGTTTTGGCAATCGCCGGGGGAGGATTTTGGGGCTACTCGACGTTGCATCCAAAAGCTGCGCCAGTCGCCTTGCAAACAGTGAGCGTTTCACGAGGTGATGTTCAAGCGACCGTCTCGGCTTCTGGCAAAGTAATTAGTCCCGGAGATATCGGTTTAGCACCATTGGTGGCTGGAACACTGAAAACGCTTAATGTAAAAGTTGGCGATCATGTTCGCGCCGGAGAAACACTGGCAACTTTGGATACCACCGCTCTACAAACTGCGGTCACTCAGGCCCTCTCGTCATTAATTACCGCGAAAGCATCAGTTGCATCAGCTGCTTCACAATTAAACCAAGCACAACTAAGCGTGGATACAGCAAATCAAAATTTCGGAACTCAGCAAGACACAATTACTCAAAATATTGCTACGTATCAGGCCACAGTGGATGCCGCAAAGAAAGCACTCGATGATGCCACCGCTAACCAAGTTTTCAGTGCAAAAAACTATCAACAAAGTATTGACGCAGCCAAAGTTTCGCTAGCTGGGGCACAATTAAATTTCGATAATTATTTAGGACTGTATGGACCAGCTGGAATTACTGTGCCGTGGTGCTCAACCATCCAAACTATAAACCCTCAGTGCACACAATTGATGTCGTACAACACAGCGCTAATTAATGCAAAGGCTGCGCTAGATAGTGCCATTCAAAATCAGAGTGCATCACTTTTGAAAGACCAACAAAGTTTGCAGACTCTCCAAACAGCCTATAACACCGCGCTTTCTAACCAAAAGATTAATCTTGCTAAAGATGCAAATTCGCTCACACCTTTTAGAACTGCAATTACAACTGCGCAAGCAACACTTGATAATTTGAAAGTTACCCAAAATATCGGTTCGACTGAACCAACTCTTGCTCAGTTGCAACAGCAAATTGCGCAAGCCAATTACGATCAAGCGTTAAAAAATGTGGCAGGAGCTGTCGTAAAGGCGCCAGTTTCTGGAGATGTTGCATCGATTTCAACTGCTATTGGAGGAAGCGTAGGAACTGCCTTTACGCAGGCGACGAATACGACCTCAGCAACAGGTTTTATTGTCTTGACCAATACAACCGCGCTTCGCGTATCAGCTAGCTTCTCCGAAGCAGATGCCGCCAAAATTATGGCCGGCCAGGATGCCTCATTTACTTTTGATGCTTTGCCTAATGTCACTGCGACGGGAAAGGTGTTGCAGGTCGATCTTCTCCCAACATCTAGCGGTGGAGTAACTAGCTATGGTGCAACTTTTTCAGTTGATGGAAACGTGCCTGGTCTCAAAGTTGGAATGACATCAACGGCAACAGTAAGTACTGGATTTGCAACTGGCGTGATTCAAGTTGCAGCTCAAGCTGTTACTACTCGAGGCGGCACCAGTTTCGTAAATGTTGTTAGTACAAAAGCTGGAGTTCAAGTCAGTACACCTACTCCGGTAATTGTTGGATTAAAGGGCGATAGTTCAGATGAAATTCAGTCCGGACTTAAGGAAGGTCAGAAAGTAGCGCTTCCTTCCGTCACCCGCACGACCAGCAGTAACGGTTTTGCAGTTGGCGGTGTTCCTGGAGGTGTCAGCGCACTCGCAGGAGCTGGCGGTGGCATTGGCGGCGGCGGTATTGGCGGCGGGGCTCGTGGTAACGGCTGATGGAGTTAGTTATTGATGTAAAGGGTGCCGTAAAACAATACGGAGTGGGTGATGCGGCAATCTTTGCTCTCGCTGGTGTTGATTTACAAATCCGTCCAGGTGAATATGTTGCGATCATGGGTCCATCAGGTTCCGGTAAATCAACATTGATGAATATCATGGGAGCACTAGATAACTTGACCGCAGGAAAATATTTTCTCGACGGGATAGAGATTGACGCTCTTGATGAAAATGCTCTTGCTGTAGTCCGTGGTAGAAAGATTGGATTTATTTTCCAATCTTTTAATCTCATTCCACGCACCACCGCCCTAGCAAATGTTGAATTGCCATTGGCCTACCAGGGGATTAAAGGCAAAGAGCGACGCAATAGAGCCCTAGCCGCGTTGAAGGTAGTCGGACTTTCAGACCGAGTAAATCACGAACCTACCGAACTATCTGGTGGTCAGCAGCAGCGCGTGGCCGTTGCTCGCGCACTATCCACTCGTCCCTCACTGTTATTGGCCGATGAGCCAACGGGTGCTTTAGATTCTAAATCAACGCATGATTTACTTGATTTATTTGATCAAATTAATGCTGCTGGTCGCACTGTCGTCGTGATTACGCACGAAGATGATGTTGCGGCGCGAGCCAAGCGCGTGGTGCGAATGCGTGATGGAAAAATTATTTCAGATACTGTAAATAAGCCGGCGATGGCATGAGTATCTTCGAAATCATCAGATTCGCCATTAGAGGCCTAAACTCAAATAAACTTCGAACAACTTTGACGACCATGGGCATAGGAATCGGCGTTGCCTCGGTAATCATTTTGCTCGCTTTTGGAAACGGTTCTAGCAAAGCAGTTCAAGCTGGAATCGAAAAGCTAGGGACGAACACGATCACCATCCAATCCAATCGAGGCGGATTTGGTGGTGGTCGCGCTTCCGCTTCCAGAGCTGTTTCATCTAAGCCACTTACAGTGGGAGATGCTGTAGCACTTTCTGATTCAATAACTGCGCCAGATATCAAGCAAGCCGCTCCTGTTGCAAGTACAAACACAACTTGCACCTATGGAACGAATTCTTCGACGCCAGGAACATTTAACGGAACATGGCCAGCTTGGTTTGAAGCTTCGAATACAACGGTTACAAAGGGAACTTATTTCACTAACGAGGATGTGACCGAAGGCCGCCGCGTTGCAGTAATAGGAAATACCATCGTGACGGATCTTTTTACTGGAGTAAATCCAATTGGGCAAGTGATGCGTTGTGGCGGTATTCCATTTACAGTAATTGGTACGACCGAGAAAAAAGGTTCTAACGGATTTCAAGATGGTGATTCATTAGTTATCGCGCCATTGACTGCAGTTCAACGCTCATTAACTGGGTATAACAATCTTCAATCGATAGTCGTGCAAGCCAAGTCAGCAAAAGTTCAAGACCTGGCCCAAACTGAGATTAATACAATCATGGATGCTCAACATAAAGTTAAGAATGTAGCCAATCGCGATTATCGAACCCTGAATCAGGCTTCACTTTTGGCAACGACATCATCTAGTAGTTCTGTACTCACTGTTTTGCTCGGAATGATTGCAGGTATCTCGTTGCTGGTTGGCGGCATTGGTATCACCAACATCATGCTGGTAACTGTTATCGAACGTACGCGAGAAATCGGAATTCGCAAAGCAATCGGTGCACCAAAGCGCGCCATCATGACTCAATTCTTGATTGAAGCAACGATATTGAGCTTGGTAGGTGGTTTCCTAGGTGTCGTCGGGGGACTTATAGGTTCTCACTTCAAGATTGTTGGCGTTCAACCAATCATTATTCCCAGTTCTGTTTTCTTAGCTTTTGGAGTGAGCGTCCTTATTGGACTTTTCTTTGGAAGCTATCCAGCATCACGCGCAGCATCCCTACGACCAATTGAGGCACTTCGTTATGAATAACCAGAGTAGTTCATGGATTCCTAATAGTGGCGATGAGAAATCGACCGAAGATTTCGATCTCTTTGCACCTAATACCGAGGATGATCTTCACGCGGTATTAGAAAAAGGTAGTTATAAGTGGACTAATAAGTACACTGCTATTTTTGCAATAGCGTTAGTAGTTGTGACAAGTGCATCTGCAGGCATTTGGTATGGACATCGCTCAACTGCAACAACAGGAATTTCTGGTTTAGCTGGATTTACTGGTGGAGCTTCTGGTATTGGACGAGCAGGGCGCAATGGAAATGGCAGTGCATCCGCATCTGCTTTTGCAACGGGCGCCGGCGCCGCTGGAATTGGTGGTGGCGCAGGATTTGGTGGAGGACGTGGAACACCTGGAACTATTACTTCAATAAAAGGTAAGACCGTAACGATTACGCTGGATTCAGATCCATCCACTCCATTAAAATCTGGCGATACCGTTTCAGTGCGTAACGCAACTGGTGGCGCACCTTCTGCACCTTCTGCACCTTCTGCACTTTCTGCAACTAAAGCAGCATCTTCAGCGACCGCGCCAACCACAGTTCAGACAAGTACGGGAACTGGTCCTGCCGGTTCAGCTGGTCCTGCCGGTTCTGGCCGCGCAGGCGGAATCGCTAGTAATCCAGCTTTCGTTGCTTGTTTGAAAAAAGAGGGTGTCACGATCGCAGCAGGCCAACAACCTGATCGAACAGATCCAAAGATTGCCGCTGCAATGCAGACCTGCTTTGCTTCCATAGGTGGAGGGTTTGGACCCCGTCCTAGCGGAGCGCCAACTCCTTAAATCCCCGCAATAAGCCTCAGTAGAGTTCGCTCATGACCACGGGCGGATTTACAAGCGAGCAACTTGAACTTGAAGAGTCGATCCTGCTTTTCTCAGAATTTACACGCCTCGATGCAGTTGAACTTGGAGAGATTGCAATGCAGATGGGATTGGATCGATCACTTCCAATTACCATCGAGGTTCGCATGGGCGAATGGGTTGTTTTTCACGCATCACTTCCTGGTTCGACTCAAGATAATGATCGCTGGGTTGCTCGCAAAGCACGAGTAGTTCTTGCAACAGGCCACTCCACAATGTATGAACGAGTGAAAGCCGAAGAAGAAGGTCTTGATTGGTACACCCATTACAACCGTCCCGAAGAGTTGCATGCAATCCATGGCGGTGGGCTTCCAATTAATGTTGCAAGCGGAGGACTTGAAGGAATCTTATTAATCAGCGGATTGCCACAAGTTGAAGATCATTTATTAGGCGTAGAAGTCTTAACAGAATTTTTAGCACGCGCTGGAGAGAAATAGTGACAACTATTTGGACCGCTGGTGAAGTTCTGATTGATTTAATTCCTGGCGCTGCTGGCGCAGAACGTAATCCAATTGTTGGCGGCGGACCAGCAAACACATCAAAAGCGCTTGCAAAATTAGGTTTCGATTCCTATTTTATCGACGGGATCTCAACCGATGAATATGGAGATATTTGTCGCAGAGAGTTGCTCGCCGATGGAGTGAAATTAGATTTTGCGCCCTCCTTAGACCAACCAACCGCGCTTGCTGTTGTGACTCTAGATAGCGCCGGCAGTGCATCTTATGAATTTAAGTTAAATGAGACAGCTACTTTTGCTTTCGATAAATCATGGTTGCCAGATCCCGCCAATCCGCCTGCTGTACTTCACATTGGGACATTGGGCACGTTGATTGAGCCGGGCGCTTCTGCGCTTTATGCCTGGGCCCAAGAAGTCGGCGCTCCGATTGTTTATGATCCCAATATTCGCTCGTCGGTTGAAAGTAACGTAGATAAATATCGTGCCAATGTTATTAAGTGGGCTGCTATATCGAGCGTAGTAAAAATGTCCGATGATGATGCAACGTGGCTTTTTCCTGAGAAGAGTTTGGATGCGATTGCTCAAACCTTCCTTGCGATGGGAGTTGAGATAGTGGTCATAACCCTTGGCGCCAAAGGAATAGTAGGTTTTACGAGTCGGGGCAAAGTAAGTGTGCCTGGGGTGAAAGTCGATGTGGTTGATACAGTGGGCGCCGGAGACACAGTCGGTGCGATACTTGTGGAAGCAATTGTTGCTTACGGAATTTATAACTTACATGGTGAACAATTAGAGATATCTTTGAAGCGTGCAGCGCAAGCTGCCGCGATTACCTGCAGCCGTGCAGGAGCGAAACCACCCACGAAAGCAGAACTCGACGAATGCTAAATGACAAATGTTAAATATTGACGGACAAGAAATATCTATCGCGATTGATTTAGATCAAGGCGGTCGTTTAGTTTCGCTGCAATGGCGCGATTTAGAATTTGTGCTGCCCCACCGCGGCACGGCAATCAACTGGGGTTGGTATTCGATGGCTCCTTGGGCTGGCCGTATCGCAGATGGAATTTTGATTGA
>CAILYP010000011.1:0-4211 GCA_903838475.1 uncultured Actinomycetes bacterium
CATTCATGACTTCCGTATCCCTTCCGAGCACGTTAACAACAATAGATGCATCAGCCTTCACTTTTGATTCTTTAGTTTCGGTAGTGATTCCAGATGCAGTTACATCCATTGGCGTCGGCGCATTTGATTACATGCCCACGCTCCGAACAGTAAAATATTGCGGAATCACACCAGCTATTCAGAACTACCCATTTAGGGGAAATTCGGGAGTGGGAATTCCAACACTGGTACCCACATGTTCACATCCACTTATTTCACTCAGTTCTTTAGCCCTCGAAGGTGCCGTAAATGTTGCCATCACACCGGTGACAGTTACTAATAATAATCCAGGTGGCCCAATCGCGAGTTTTGTAATCTCTCCGGCTCTTCCTACCGGGCTAACAATTGATACAACTACGGGAACCATTTCAGGAACGCCGACCGTAGTAGCTGCGCCGAACACTTACATAATTACTGCAACAGGAGTCGATTCAAGTACTGTAACTGCGCAATTGCCGATTGTAATTCATACTCAAATTGTTTCTTGCAGTACAGGTGGAAGTTTCGCCATTGATGGAACTCACGTTGTTTGGGACGGAACCCATAGCCACGCGTGTGCCGGTTCAATAACTATTCCAGCCTATGTCACTCACATAGATGCCACAGCATTTGATTATGCGCATGCACTTACTTCGGTTAATTTTGCTCCACAGAGCTTGCTGACAAATATTGGCCAAGAGGCCTTCTACAATGACTACGCAATCACTTCAGTGACTTTGCCCGAAGGTCTTCAAGTTATCGCGCAAAATGCTTTTGGAACCGATGACCACATTTCAACTCTTGTGATCCCATCTACAGTTACTTCAATCGGCCACGTTGCGCTGAGTTACATGAATGCGCTGACTTCGATTTCCCTTCCTGCCGGATTAACCACCTTTGATGGAACCCCATTCATCGGAACGCCGCTAACTTCGATTAACTACTGCGGTTCTCTGCCAGCCGTTGGAACTTACTTTGCTACCTATTTTCCCACAATTAATATCCGCTCCACATGTTCAGTTGCTCAAGTTGTTGCATTCACTTCATCAAGTCCCTCATCCGCCACCGTCGGAGGATTAAGTTATTCGCCAACGGCATCTGGGGGTGCAAGCGGGAATACAGTGGTGATTGCAACAGCAACGCCATCTGTTTGTACTCTCGCTTCAGGGGCTGTCAATTTTGTTGGGGCAGGAACGTGTACGTTGACTGCTAACCAAGCAGCTGGCGGAATATATCTGGCAGCAACCGAAGTTACGCAAAGTTTTGCCGTAGGTAAAGGAACTCAAAACCCCCTCTTACTTACCTCAATATCTGGCACCCAAGGAACCGCGCTTACGTTGACTTCATCAGGTGGCTCAGGTTCTGGGGTAATCACGTATTCAGTCAGCTCACTTGGCACAGCAAATTGTTCGATTTCTGGTGGAAATTCATTGAGCGCTTCAGCTGTTGGCTCGTGCGCAGTCACTGTCACTAAAGGTGCAGACACTAATTACTTAAGCGCAAACTCAATTCCAACAACTGTTAATTTCGTTATTGATCCCGTAGTCCTTGCAGCTCAACGTGCGCAAGCGGCAGCCGAAGCCGCTGCGGCAGCGCAGGCTGCAGCCGATGCCAAAGCGGCGGCAGATAAAGCAGCCGCAGATGCGCTAGCTGCTGCAGAAGCAAAAGCATTAGCCGACCAAGCTGCTGCTGATGCATTGGCAGCCGCAGAAGCAAAAGCGGCGGCAGATAAAGCGGCCGCAGATGCAAAGGCCATTGCAGATAAAGCTTCTGCTGATGCCAAAGCGGCGGCAGATAAAGCTGCTGCTGATGCAAAAGCGGCGGCAGATAAAGCTGCTGCTGATGCAAAAGCGGCGGCAGATAAAGCTGCTGCTGATGCAAAAGCTGCCGCGGATAAAGCTGCGGCCGCCAAAGCTGTAGCGGAAGCAAAAGCAAAGGTTGTGGCAGAAAACAAAGCAAAGGCTGCTGCTTCAATTGCGGCACAGCAGATTGCAAACGCGATACCAACGCCGACAGCAACGCCAACAGCAACGCCAACACCGCCTGTGACAAAGATGGCAGTCAAAACTTCCGCTATTAAAACTGGAAAGAAAACTGCAAGAATCAAACTTACCGGGATAAAAAAGGGTGCAAAAATCAAGATTGTTATTAAGAGAGGAGTAAAGAAGTGAGACGCTTTCTACTTATTTTCATTTTGATGCTAAACCTCTCTACATTCAGCGCTTTTGCAGACGACCAAGTTGCAGACACAACGGCCACCGATACAAGCCAAGATGTTGCAATTGATCTTCCTGAGGACTTACCAGCAGGATTCCATACAGTGACAACTGAAGTAACGGATCCCGATACGGGTGAAGTAACGACAGAAGATATTAATTTTTGTAAAGATAACACCGGTGAGATTCACTGGGACAACATTTGTCCAGATTTAGAGGTCGTCGCAGATCCAACAACTCTTGAAAATATCACCGATGTAAAGGCGCTACCTGCATATAGCCCTGCTTCAGAACCAACCAAAACCTCACAAACGCAGATAGCGGGATTTACAGCGCTCAGCGTTTTGTCTGCAGGCGGCGCTGCGGCGGCGGCAACTGGTGCGGTATCAGGCGGTGCTTCAAGCGGTGGCGGAGGAGGCAATTCAGGTTCAGGTGGAAGCGGTACTTCCCGCACGGACGCTCGTCGCGAAGAAGGAAAAGAAGGAAAGGAAGAATCAGGTACTGAGAGCGGAGAGGGTGAGGAAGAGAAATCTGGTGCAGAAAGTGAAGAGAAGCTGCTTCATGCTGCACATGCAAAACACACAAATCACGACGAATTAACAACGGTCGACGAAGTAGAAATGGGGATAGGCGATAAATCTTTTACTTGGAAAGCACCCTTCACGCCAACGCTAGATTCTGTCTTTGTTTTAGCTTCGCTTCGTATTTCAAAGCTCTCGCCACTACTTGCAAAAATACTGATTGATGCAAGTTATTTGCGAGCCATGATTGGGTCCCTTGCAATATTCACAATTCCTGTGAGCGTTATCCTTGGATTCCAAGCACTTGCCAGCAGCCATTCGCAACCAATTCCCCCTCAGTGGAAAATAATGGCGGCAATGATGATTCTTGGCTTAATTGACTCATTCGCCGGGTTTCTCTCTGCCCTTATCTTTATGACTGGTGTGCTTATTTCTGGGAATATTCACAACTTAAGTAACATTTTAACAATCGTTGCCTATGCAGCCATTTGCGCATCGCCTGCCGTGATGGCCGGATCATTTAGACCTTTACGACGTCGAGTTGGGCGCAACGAACATCCTTGGGAACGCGCCATAGATTATGTGCTTGCTGCTCTCCTTACTGGCTGGACGCTTTCAAAGTTTGTTGGAACCCTTAACGTGATTGCGGCAAAACAACTTCCGATTGTTGCTCATGCGAGCAAAATTGGCTTGATAGTTGGTTTAGCCGTTGTCGCTCGAATGCTGTTCGAAGATATTTCAACATACTTGTATCCGCAACGCATTTCTAAATTTGATATCCAGCACCCAAAACCATCGACGGCACAACAATTCGTTTCAGTCCTGATTAAGGGTGCAATCTTTGGTCTGGTTATGGAAGCTTTCGTAGGTTTAAACTTTCAACTTTTCCTTGGAACTGCTTTCTTTGTTCTTCCAAACATTTTAAAGCTCTCTGCAGGTCATATTCTTCCTAAAAGCAGAATGCTCCACTTTGCTGTTCCAAAGGGTGCGATGCGAATTGTTACTATGACAATTCTGGGAACAATCTTTGCAAAACTTTCACAACATACATTTAAGAATCCCCACGATTTCCTTACCTGGGGCTTTGTACTTCTCAGCGTTCCTGGCTTTGTTTTCGCCTTGTTGGGATTAATCTCTGATGACAAGAATTCTAAAGGCCTGAAACATCACAGCCGTGGAATCTGGCTCTATCGCATTGGCGGGTTGGTCGTTCTCTATTTGATCATTGAGATTGTTCTTGGAAAAGACATTACAGCCCTACTGAAACATTCAATCGGCTTGAAGTAAATAGGCAAAAGAAAAGCCCCTGGTTTCCCAAGGGCTTTTCAAACGAGTTCTATTAACGAACTTCGAGATCATCCAAGCGAACTGCATCACTTGTGCCGGTTGACTCAAATGGTGTGAATTCGTATTCATCGTAAGCAGCGTAGACCGCAGCCTTTGCTTCTTCTGTTGG
>CAILYP010000012.1:0-3195 GCA_903838475.1 uncultured Actinomycetes bacterium
CAGCGCCCGTAAGTTCTGGGTTAAAGCCAGCCCCTAGTTCAATCATTGGGGCTACAGATCCGCGCACAATAACCCGACCGGAAGTAGGTGGCAGGACGCGTGCAACCACTTTTAGCAAAGTGGACTTACCTGCGCCGTTGCGTCCAATCACGGCTACGGTTTCACCACGTTCTATCTGAATTGAGACGCCATTCAGTGCATAGAACTGTTCATAAGCCATACGACGTTTAATTGTGTCAATCGCAGTTTGTTTCAGAGATGAGACGCGATGTCGGGTACGCCGATAAGCCAACGCGACATTCTTCACATCAACAATTAATTCGCTCATTAAATTTTCGCCACCACTCTTGGCCATGCGCGTTGGAATACATAAAAGCCCAAGCCAAACATCACGAGTGAGGAAATACCCATCATCAACCAGTTATTTAAGGATGCGACATAGTTATTTCCAAAGACATCACGAAAAACCGAGACATATGAAGTTAAGGGATTGGCCTCAATCACTATTCGCGTATGCGGTCCAAGAACAGAAAGTGGATAAAAAACTGGGGTCATGTATTGCAAAGCGAGCAACATGATCTGAATAAGGCTACGTGAATCATCGAAGTTCACATAGGCAATTGCCAGCATCAAACCCAAGCCAGTTGTAAATAAAGTCATGCACCCGATCACAATAAGGGTCAGTGGGAATCCCCAGCCAGGTAATTTATGCGAAATTGCTAGAACAAGAGTGAGCGGAATCAGCCCAAAAAGAAAATTGATGGCAGAAGAAATAGTGGCAGATAATGCAAAAATTTCAGGGCGCACATAAACTTTAGTGAGAACGCCAGCGCCTGTCGCAATTGAATCCGCAGCCATAGTCAGGCCTTGATTGAATAGAGTCATCACCAATACACCTGAGAGCAAATATGGCAAAAACGCTGTTCCATCTGGCATGCGAGCTTTGAAAACTGTATTGAATACCCAGAACATCACTGCAGTAGTAAATAAAGGATTAAGGAGAGACCACCAGATTCCAATAACTGATCTCTTGTAACGCACTGTGAGATCACGCGAAACCAAAAGCTTAAGTAAACCCCGCTTCTCCCAGACACCTTTGACTTGAGAAATAATTGGGGTTTGCTTCACATCGCTGTCGTAAACCTGTAGTTCTGAGCTCATTGGCTACTTTACCGTTACAAGTTTGCTGTAAAGAAGTACTGAACCATTGTGGACTTGAACTACGTGCTTACCTGCCTTCACAACATTCTTGCCAACTTTACCTTTGCGTCCATCAATCATCACTGCGACCTTTTTCGACGAGCAAACTATCGTGATTAATTTCGTAGCGACCTTCACAGCTACAACTGGTTGCTTTACAACTACCTTCGTTGGCGCAGGGGTTGGCTTCACAGTGATTGGTGGAGATGGTTTCACCACTGGCAGAGTTACTGTCACTGTAGCCTGCAAAGTATTAGAAAGACCGAAGACTCCACTTGGATTTTGTACTGCAGAAATAATTGCTGTACCAACGGAAACACCAGTGATAGTCAGCCCTGAGACAGATGCAACCGCAGGATTAGATGACGTAAATATCCACGCACCTTTTGAATTAGAGGTTGGTGGGGCAATCACAATAGCCTTGTCAGTCGTCGTAATGCTAAATGGGGCAAAGACCCCCAGTGTTGGTAATGTGCCAAGAACTTGCACGTTATAGCTAGTTGATCCACCCAACCAATAATCTTTCGCTGGCAGCGTTGCAGTAATCGTCGCACTTCCCGCACCAACAATCTTCGCTGTACCTGCCGAGATATTTACAACGGCTGGATCCGAGGAAGTGAGTTGAAAAACAGCAGGAGAGTTTGTCGTTGGCACTGGCAGCACAAAATCAGGATCGCCGACTACTTTCACAATCCCTGCGACCGTTCCAATCGTTGGAACTTGAGTAATAGTGAGCTTGGCAGTCAGAGGACCAACTGCGTTATACGTACCGGTTGCAGCTTGGTTTGCCGTCAAAATAACAATGCCAGGCTTTAAGAATTTTACGACTAGACCAGTGACGACTGCAATGGATGGATCAGAAGAAGTAATTGTCCATGCACCTGGTGATGAGGATGTGGGTGCAACTAACTGATAAAAATTTGATCCAGTTGCTGAATATGCTCCGATCATATCGCTAAATGCGCCAGCAGTTGGTGCTGTGCCTGAAATGGTTACAACCATTTTTGCACTAGCTGATCCGAATGGAATTGATTTTGCTTGTGTTGCCGTGATGGTAGTCGTACCAATGGAGAGAGCAGTCAAGATGGTTCCACTGACCGTCGCCACACTCGGGTTAGATGAAGTGAAGCTCCAAGCGCCTGGTGAATTTGATGTCGGCGCCATTAAAGTTAGATTTGAAATGCTCGATCTATTAAATGAGACATCTCCGAAAGTCCCAAGCGTCGGTGCGACAAGCTCTACGTTAAGAGTGGTGTAAGCCGTTGCAGCATTCCATGCGTTAGTCGATGCTTGACGAGCGTTGATATAGACAATACCGCCATCTAGCAGTGTCAACACATTGCCATTTTGAGTAACTACGCCTGGACCGTTAATTGCGTAAGTCCACAAGCCATCAGAACTAGATGTTGGAGGCGTGATTGTGAATGTCTTATTTGCAAATGGCACTGTTAATGGTGCCCACACGCCAACAGTTGGAGTGCTCTTTTTCACCAATAACTGGGTTACACGTGAGACGGCGTTATAGGCACCGCTTGCAGCCTGGGTAGCAGTAATGCGTGTATAGCCAGAACCGACGAGTGTTACCTTCAACCCAGAAATGGTTGCGACCAGTGGATTCTCAGCCACGAAAGTCCATGCGCCAGGTGAGTTAGATGTCGGCGGAGTGATGGTGAATGATCCGGCAGACATCTCATAATCCATACTGGGGAAGGTGCCAACGATAGTTTGGGTAGCAGATGCTGGCGCAATCCCTGCGACAAGCAATAGCGCAACTATTACTCGAGAAAATTTCATGGTTCTCATACTCTAATTATGCGCCAGCAAGCACTCAAGAGTCGGGATATAACCCGCCATAAACACTGTGAATTAGTGCGGACCACCAAGGAAAGCGGCAATATCTGATATCACTACTTCGAGAGAGAGAGTTGGAGCCCAACCAATAACCGTGCGGATTTTATTAATATCTGGAACGCGGCGCTGCATATCCTCAAAGCC
>CAILYP010000013.1:0-5093 GCA_903838475.1 uncultured Actinomycetes bacterium
ATCTAAGTGACCAGAATAAGAATTAGTCCATTTTAAACAATTAGAAAACAATTAGAATATCCCCACTATGGTTCTTCGCCCCGCACATGAGCGCACCGGTTATACGGATATCGATCGTGCACGCTTCCAGGATGAACCAGCAAAGCGTGGTGGTCGCACTGAGTTTGCGCGCGATCGCGCCCGCATTATTCATTCATGGGCCCTACGTCGCCTGGCTGCAAAGACTCAAGTCGCTGTTCCGTGGCAGACGGATTTTCCGCGCACTCGACTGTCGCATTCACTGGAATGTGCACAAGTTGGCCGCGAACTCGGTGAAGCGTTAGGTGCTGATCCAGATTTAATGGAAGGTGCATGTTTAGCTCACGACATCGGCCATCCACCTTTTGGCCACAACGGTGAAGAAGTATTAAACGAGATTGCCCAGGAGTGCGGCGGATTTGAAGGCAACGCCCAATCATTACGATTATTGATTCGCTTGGAAGCAAAGACTGTTGATGAAACCGGAAAATCAATTGGCCTTAATCTAACTCGCGCGTCACTTGATGCAGCAACGAAATATCCATGGCCGCGCGCAGTTAATACTCGCAAATTTGGAGTATATGACGATGACATGGAGATATTTTCGTGGATGCGAGAGGGCGCACCTGAAGGCAAGCAATCTATGGAAGCACAGATCATGGATTGGTCTGATGATGTGGCCTATTCGGTACATGATTTAGAAGACGCGCTCGTGACCGGGCAGATCCATCTGCATAGACTGCGCGATGACCTGCCGCAGATTTTTGATGTCGCTGTTGAAGATTATATGGATGATTTGACCGAGCAAGAGGCAGAGCGCGCTCTTTCGGATTTACAAAAGCTTTCGTGCTGGCCAGTCACTTACGATGGAAGCCATCGCCACCTTGCCAGATTGAAAGACCTTTCTAGTCAGCTCGTAGGTCGGTTTGCACTTGCCGCCGAGACTTCGACTCGAGATAGTTTCGGTGAAGGGGATTTAACTCGCTACCGCGCTAATTTGATTGTTCCACGCGAGCAAAAAATCGAAGTTGCGATTTTGAAAGCGCTCTCGAACTATTACGTTCTTCAAGCTGAATCTTCGCAAAAGCGTTACAGCGATCAACATATTTTGATTCGTGAGCTAGTAGACCTGGTCTACGAACATGCCCCTATCTCCCTTGAGTCTTTCTTCCTAGAAGATTGGCGCCAAGCGACCAGTGAGGGTGAAAAACTGCGCGTGGTCATCGATCAGGTTGCTTCACTGACAGATCCAGGTGCCTACGCCCTTCACACTTCTCTATCTTCCAAGTTTTCCTCGTAAGATAACTGCTATGGCCGGGCGCATTAGAGACGAAGACGTTGCCTACGTTCGCGACCACAGTCCTATAGATGAAGTTGTAGCTGACTACGTTCAACTCAAGAACGCCGGTGGCGGACAGAAAAAAGGACTATGTCCTTTTCACGATGAGAAGTCGCCCTCCTTTCATGTAACTCCAAGCAAAGGTTATTTCCATTGCTTTGGTTGCCAAACTGGCGGAGATGTAATCGCTTTTGTTATGAAGATGGATCACATCACTTTTACTGAAACTATTGAACGCTTAGCTGAACGAATCGGTTACCAACTTCGTTATGACGAATCTGGAGGATCAGATCGTCCCAGCGTAAATAGATCGCGCTTGGTTGCTGCCAATACTGCTGCCATGAAGTTCTATCAAGAACAACTTGGGCTACCGGGCCCAGCGCAAATTGGTCGAGATTTTATTCAGAAAAAAGGCTTTACCAAAGCAGATGCTGATCAATTCCAAGTTGGGTATGCACCCGATGAATGGGACGCTCTCTACAAACATCTCACAGCACTTGGCTACACACAAGAAGAATTGAGTACCGCTGGCCTCATTAAAGAAAGTGCACGCGGCACCCAGATAGATCGTTATCGCAATCGAGTGATGTGGCCAGTAAAAGATATTTCAGGTGACGTCGTTGGATTCGGAGCAAGAAAGCTAGCTGGCGATGATGTAGATCAAGGGCCTAAGTACCTCAATACTTCTGAAACCCCCCTCTATAAAAAGAGTCAACTACTTTATGGACTAGACGTTGCCAAGAAAGAAATTGCCAAGAAGCGTCAAGTTGTTATCGTCGAGGGATACACCGACGTCATGGCCGCCCACCTTGCAGGAGTCACCACCGCCGTTGCCACATGCGGAACGGCATTTGGAGATGAACACATCCGCGTGATTCGCAGACTGCTGATGGATGATGATGCATTTCGCGGGGAAGTCATTTTTACTTTTGATGGTGATGCCGCAGGACAAAAGGCGGCGTTACGAGCATTTGATGATGATCAAAAGTTTGTCGCTCAAACCTTTGTTGCAGTTGCTAGCAATGGAATGGACCCTAATGAGCTTCGTCAAAGCGGGGGAGATGAAGCCGTCCGCGACCTCATCGCACGCCGTGTTCCACTTTTCGAATTTGCTATTAAATCGGTCATCAAGAATTACGACACAGCCAACCCGGAAGGTCGCGTTACAGCGCTCAATCAAGTGGCGCCACTTATCGGAAAAATTAAGGATGCCTCACTGCGCCCTGAATACATTCGCTCACTAGCTGGATGGCTTGGAATGGATACAGATACAGTGTCGCAAGCCGTGAAGCGCGTTGCTGGGAAAAGTAATACGCCACTTCCAGATCAGCCTGCTTCGCAAGTCAATCTCAAAGATCCATTGCTGATGCTTGAGCGCGAAGTATTGAAAGCAAAGCTGCAAGTTCCAGAAATGATTGCGGACTGGGAATCACTTGAACCACATGCATTTACCTTTCCACCTTATGCAGCCCTAAGAGATGCAATTGATCAAGGTGATGGAGATACTGCAAAGTTAATTGAAGTTGCTCCTGATGATTATCGTTACTTGATTACTGAACTTACTGTCGAACCAATCCGCACAACTGGTGAAGTTAGCGACAGATACGTTGTCAGCATCTTTGCTCGTCTTCGAGAAGTTGCAATCAGTCGCCAAATAGCTGAGATTAAGTCGACACTTCAGCGCCTCAATCCTGTTGAAAATGAGGCTGAATACACCAAAATGTTCACTGAACTAGTGGCTTTAGAGGCCACAAAGCGAGTTCAAAAGGAATTGGCGATAGGGGATTTGATTTAGTAGTATTCGCAAGCACAATCCCCGATAGCTCAATTGGCAGAGCACCCGACTGTTAATCGGGATGTTATTGGTTCGAGTCCAATTCGGGGAGCTTTTCATCTGATACCCGCTCAATTAAGACCAGTCTTTCTTAAATGAGACCAAATCTTTTCTTCGATTTATCTCAAAATACCTGGTTTTTGGGGTTGTTAAATCTGGGATAAAACCCACATAATTCTCTTCTTGAAATTTTGAGACGTGACTACCTCTTTTTCGCAGGCGTCGAATGGCTCGGCCTCTGTCCCTTCGGGGAGTGATCTACGGAGAGGTAGATTTCGATGAATGTGAAAAATTCAAAATTGCTGCATGCGTTGGCTCCTGTTCTTGCAATATCGATAGTTCTTACAACAGGTGTTATCGCAACAAATACAAGCGCAGCTGCAGCTTCAATCAAACTGCCAACTCCCGCACATCTTGCGGCGACTCCCGTTTCAGCAACGGCTATTTCAGTCACCTTCGACTCAGTGGATCATGCATCCTCCTATACGGTTAAAGTTTCCAGCGCTACTTCAGAAGCGGTCATTGGACCGGTACATAAGAATTTCATTTCAGGTAGCCAGATCGATGGCTTAAGTGCCAATACTCGATACCGCGTCTTAGTGATGGCTGCGGGCAATGACAAGCAATACAAAGATTCAGATGAAAGCAAGCGTGTGAATGTGTCAACTCTTGCGCTATTTATCTCGACACCAACATACGCGCTCTCTGAGACACACACAGTAGGTAGCCCTGTTACTGCAACACCAAGTGGAAACTGGATACCAGCCTCACCAACATTGCATTACCAGTGGAATAAGTCACTGGACGGAAGTACTAACTGGAGCGCTGTAGCGAATAATTCTAATTCGACCAGCTACACGCCAGTTGCCGGTGATATCGGTTATCACCTCAAAGTTGTGGTGACTGCATCAACAGCTGGCTATGTCGATGCCGTCGTTACAAGTAACATTTCCGCGGCAATAGTGGCGCTGCCAATCGTTACTTTTTGGGATCCGCCCTCAAATCAATCTATTACTAGCAATCCAACTCCTCGGTTCTATTTTTACTCTGCACCAGGTGTGAGTTTTAGGTGCTCAGTCGACACGGGTGCCGCGACGACTTGTGCATCGCCCTTTACAACACCATCTTTGTCTGATGGTGCCCACCTTCTTAATGTTTATTCAATCGATTCAGGTGTAACAGGTCCAACCGCCTCATATTCCTTCACTGTTGACACTGTTGCGCCTGTTATTGCGAACCTATCAATCAGTGCGGGTCCCTCTTACAGCGCGAGTTGGATTGAAACTGCCACCGTAGGAACTGTCGTGAGTTTTGTGTGTCAGCTAGATAGCGCTTCTCCCGTTCCTTGTACTTCTCCGTACACTATTGGAACATTGTCTGGATCTGGCTCGTATAACTTTAAAGTTACTGGGAGAGACCTTGCTGGTAATAGTGGACAGACTACGACCTCGCTGGTTGGAGCGCCTGCGCCTCCTACTACATATGCAATTGGAGCCACCGGACCTGGTGGTGGAATTGTTTTCTATTACGATTCCGCTGGCTTTAACTGTGGAGCTGGATTTACCAGTAATGGCTCACCTGCAGGTGGCCTTTGTCATTACTTAGAAGTTGCACCAAGTGGCTGGAATAACGGTGGCACACCAGCTACGGATCCAACAAAAGTTTGGGCTGTAACTGCTTATGAAAATAGTGATGTAGCTTTGATTTCAAACTTCTGGAATGCTGGTGCAATTTCGGGAATCGGTCTTGGCTTGTACAACTCACGAGCGATTGTTGATCCCACTATCTATCCACTCAATGACAGCTCAACAGCGGCTGGGGCAGCCCGCGCATATTCCCCTACAGTTGCGAGTGTTATCTACACTGATTGGTACCTGCCAACGACAGCCGAAATGAAAGATC
>CAILYP010000014.1:0-1666 GCA_903838475.1 uncultured Actinomycetes bacterium
CGTACCAACGTGCCATATCTGAAAGATCGCCATATCCATCACCGAAGAACAATGGCTTGCCATCTTTCCAAAGTGATTGGTGAACGTGCATTCCAGAACCATTGTCACCAAATAGTGGCTTTGGCATAAATGTCGCTGTCTTTCCGCCCTGCCATGCGGTATTACGAATGACATATTTGAACTTCATTACATCATCACCGGCATGCAAAATATCAGTGAAGCGGTAGTTGATTTCCATTTGGCCAGCAGTGCCAACCTCATGGTGTGAACGCTCAACTAGTAAACCAACTTTTCCAAGTTGCATCACCATTTCATCGCGCAGATCTGCAAATTGATCAGTCGGTGAAACTGGGAAATAGCCACCCTTTACGCGAGTACGGTAACCGCGGTTTGGAGTTCCATCAGCATCTTCCTTAATGCCAGTATTCCAGGCACCTTCATAGGATTCGATCTCATGGTAAGAAGTATTGATGTCAGTCTTAAATCGCACCCGATCAAAAACATAAAACTCGGCTTCAGGTGCAAAGAATGCAGTATCAGCAATTCCTAGCGAACGCATGAAGTCGACGGCCTTGGCTACCACGCCACGAGGGTCACGGCTATAAGGCGTATTATCAATTGGATTGTGTACCGAGAAAATAATGATCAAAGTTTTCTCTTTGCGGTACGGATCTACGTAAGCAGACTCTGGAACTGGAAGTAGTTTCATATCTGATTCGTGAATTGACTGGAATCCACGGATTGAAGAGCCGTCGAACATTAGTCCGTCAGTAAAGACAGCTTCATCAAATGATTCAACCGGAACATTGAAGTGATGTTGAATTCCTGGAAGATCTGTAAAACGAACATCAACAAGTTTGACATCATTCTTTTTAATGAAATCAAAAATTTCAGATGAATTCTTAAACATGTTTCTCCTGATTCAGAACTTTAAGGCCTTAATTGGGTTAGGCGCATCAATGGGCCCGCCAAATAGGTTTCGTGATGGGGTAAATATAGGGCTAGCGAGTAAATATGGCTTAACCCTTGTGTTACGGATATGTTTCTTTTTTAACGCTTTAGGCGTGAATTAGGGCGCAAGGCGCTAGCCTCGGAGCATGGAAAACGCTGGAACCGGGCGCCGCTTTGCGGCCCTAACCCTGGATTGGTTGCTCTGCTGGCTGGTTGCCGGCCTCATTAGTGCTGGCAGTTTAGGCAGCGGTCAGTTTTTGCACCTTGGGTTATTTTTTGTGGAAGTTTCGATTCTGACGATCCTTCAACAGGCATCGGCCGGACAACGCATTCTTGGACTGCGCGTCGTTGATTTCGAAACGGGCGGAATGATCCCGCCGCTGCGTATTGCGTTACGAACGCTTTTAATCTGCTTAGTGCTGCCTGCGATATTTAAAAAGGATGGCCGAAATTTACACGACGTTTTTGCAAACAGTCGCGTTATAAAGATTTAACGCTTCGGCATCTTTACGTTGCGGTTCGTTGGCATTGGACCCTTTGGAATAGGCATCTGCAGGCCGCCAACTGCTTTAACACGACTTCTAACCTCGCGAAGTTGAGCCTTGGATAATTTCTTTGGAAGTTTCTTCATCGCTTTTTGTAATTTGCGAAGTGGGACCTGACCCTTTTCATCCCCAACAATTAATTCGATAACTGGCACACCTGGAACAAAACG
>CAILYP010000015.1:0-4174 GCA_903838475.1 uncultured Actinomycetes bacterium
AAAAAGGTTGTAGTCACTTGCCCGCATTGCTTTACGACAATTGGGCGAGATTATGGCCAACAAGGTTTTGAATTAGAACCTATCCACCACACACAACTTTTGAATGAGTTAGTAAAGACAAAGAAATTAATCCCGGTTCCGCCTGCCAATCCAAAACCAATTACTTATCACGACCCTTGTTACCTTGGTCGGCACAATCAAATTTATCAACCGCCCCGAGAGCTTCTTGAATCTACCGGGGTCACCATTACTGAAATGCCGAGAAACCAAGAGCGTTCATTTTGTTGTGGTGCTGGCGGTGGACGGATGTGGCAAGAGGAGAAACTTGGTTCACGTATAAATATGAATCGCGTTGATGAGGCTATAGCTACTGGGGCTCAAGAAATCGCCGTGGGTTGCCCATTCTGCCGAGTAATGATCGGAGATGGTGTCAGCGGGAGATCGGCAGATGTAGAAGTATTAGATGTTGCGCAAGCGTTGTTGCGGACGGTTAAAACCTCTAACAATTAAGGTTGTAAGTGCTCCGCCGATTAACCCGCCCACATGCGCGTGCCAGTCAATATTTGGTACCAAGAAAGTAATCAATAAGTTGACGACAATAACACCAATAACATTTTTATAGTCGACTGTATTTTTACGATTAGTAACAAGTAATGATGCAAAAAGTCCGAAAATCATCCCTGATGCTCCTACTGCTGGGACGTTTGAGGGATTAAAAATATATGACGCTAATGAACCCATTAAAAGTGAACCTAAAAGAATTACGCTGTATGTGGTCTTTCCGTAAATCTTTTCAATAATATTTCCAAGCTGCCAAAATGCCAACATATTGAAAAGTAGGTGGGTGATTGAACCGTGTGTAAGAGCAACGGTAATAAAGCGCCAATATTCGCCCTGAACTACACCGTGCATACTACCGTCAGGAAAGTAAGCATTTTTAATAAGGTATAGCTCTTCTTGAAGAGTAATTCCTAAACGTAAAATATTAGGGTAGTACTGAGCTGTAAAATAGAAACCGCTAATCACCACAATGAGATATGTGGTGAGCGAATTCTTCTGCTTCATAATTACTCAGTAATAGATACTGAATTAATTTTTATCGCTTGCACTGGACGATCGCCAGCACCAGTCTTTGTAGTACCGATTGCATCGACAACTTTTTGTGAAGCGGCATCTTTAACCTCACCAAAGATTGTGTGCTTTCGGTTGAGCCAAGATGTTTCGACTGTGGTGATGAAGAATTGTGAGCCATTAGTTCCTGGGCCTGAATTAGCCATTGCAAGAAGGTATGGGCGGTCAAAATTAAGTTCTGGGTGGAACTCATCGGCGAAGCGGTAGCCAGGGCCGCCGGTGCCGGTTCCAAGTGGATCTCCACCTTGAATCATGAAGTTAGCGATGACGCGGTGAAAAACAGTGCCATCATAAAGATTCGCTGTGGACTTTGTTCCAGTATTTGGATCTACCCATTCACGAGCACCGGTTGCGAGTTCAACAAAGTTGGCAACAGTCTTTGGTGCATGATTCGGAAAAAGTTCTACGACGATGTCGCCAGCTGATGTGTGAAGAGTTGCTTGTGTCATGTGGTTTCCTTTTATTAAGAGTTGCTATTTCGACAATCGAGAATCAATCTTGAATGACTTTAAAGCGCTAACTTACAGAAGATAACGTGGAGACTAGGGGGGTCGAACCCCTGACCCCCTGCTTGCAAAGCAGGTGCTCTACCAACTGAGCTAAGTCCCCGTTTTCACGGTGTGAAGCGGTCGTACTTTACAGCGGTCGTACTAGTGGTCGTACTAGTGGTCGTACTAGTGGGCCTACGTGGACTTGAACCACGGACCTCTTCCTTATCAGGGAAGCGCTCTAACCAGGCTGAGCTATAGGCCCTTGTTCTTAACTAGACGAATCTAGTTCCGGACAAGAGGCGCAAGGCTACCCGACTAATGCGCGCAGGCGCAAAATACAGGAATTACTCCTCTTTTACCAACGCGATAGAGACCACTGTGATGCCTTCATTTAGGTTTACAAGGCGAACTCCGAGCGTATCTCTCGTTGTCTCTCTTACTTCATCAATTGGTGTCCGCATTACCGTTCCACCAGAGGTAATCGCAAGGATTTCATCTTTTGGTTGAACAATCATCGCCCCGACAAGAACTCCTCGAGAATCCTCATCGATTTTCGCTGCTTTCACGCCAATTCCACCACGACCTTGTTGACGGTATTCATCAAGACTTGTGCGTTTAGCGTAGCCACCATCAGTAGCGGTGAACACAAACTGATCTTTCGATTGACCATTGATTGCAGCCATTGTTAGTAATTCATCGTCAGTGCGGAATTTCATACCAATTACACCAGAAGTTGATCGGCCCATTGAGCGGATCGTCTCTTCTTTAGCTGAGAATCTTAATGACATACCTTTACGCGAAACTAATAACAGCTCATCAGTTTCACTGACAAGTGAAGCAGAGACCACTTCATCGTTCTCCTTCAAATTAATTGCAATTAATCCACCAGAGCGCGGGCTGTCATATTCACTCAGTGGAGATTTTTTGACCATTCCACTTCGAGTTGCAATAACAATATAAGGATGTGATTGATATGAATCTATGGCAATTACTTGTGCGATAGCTTCATCTGGTTTAAATTCTAATAAGTTTGCTACGTGCTGACCACGTGCATCTCGACCAGCATCTGGAAGTTCATGTACTTTCGCGCGATAAACCCGGCCTTTATTTGTAAAAAATAGTAACCAATCATGTGTTGATGCAGTAAAGAAATGTTCTACAAAATCATCCTGTTTAAGAGCTGCGCCTTTCACGCCTTTACCACCGCGGCGTTGAGCTCGATATAAATCAGCAATAGTTCGCTTGCTATACCCACCACGAGTGATCGTGACTACCACTTCTTGATTAGGAATTAAATCTTCAACGGACATATCTGTATCCCCGGCAACGATTTGAGTCCGGCGATCATTCCCGTGTTTTTCAGCCAACTCTTTTAGTTCAATAGTAATTATTTCACGCTGCTTAGCTTCGCTCGCAAGAATAATATTGAGTTCTTTAATTTCCGCCGTTAATCCGTCATATTCATCATTGATCTTTTGGCGCTCAAGCGCAGCGATACGACGAAGTTGCATATCTAAAATTGCATTGGCTTGTACTTCATCGACATCAAGCAGCTTCATTAAGCCAGTACGGGCCTCTTCTGGAGTTTTAGAGGCACGGATTAAGGCAATGACGGCGTCTAGGGCGTCTAGGGCTTTGAGATATCCCAAGAGAATGTGAGCGCGTTGTTCGCGGGCCGCAAGGCGATATTTAGTACGTCGAACAATGACTTCAATTTGATGTTCGATGTAATACCGAATGAACTCATCTAAACGAAGTGTGCGAGGTACACCGTCCACAAGGGCCAACATGTTGGCTCCGAAAGAATCTTGGAGTTGGGTGTGTTTGTAAAGATTATTGATAACTACCTTTGGGGTAGCGTCATTTCGCAGAACAATAACAAGGCGTTGACCTAGTCGCTCATTTCCCTCATCGCGAACATCGGCGATACCTTTAATTTTTCCATCTTTAACAAGATCAGCAATTTTCAATGCGAGATTATCTGGGTTAACTTGATAAGGGAGTTCAGTCACGACTAAACATGTACGTTTATTAATTTCTTCAATTTCAATAACAGATCGCATAATGATTGATCCACGGCCCGTGCGATAGGCGGATTCAATTCCATCTCTACCAACAATTAGCGCTTTGGTAGGGAAATCAGGACCTTTTACAAAACTCATGGCTTTAGCGAGAGTTTCTTCAGGTGTAGCGTCAGGATTTTCTAGCGCCCAACATGTTGCTTGAACAACTTCACCTAAATTATGAGGTGGAATGTTTGTCGCCATTCCGACTGCGATTCCAGCCGATCCATTTACGAGAAGGTTTGGAAAACGAGATGGTAGGACGGTTGGTTCTTGTGAGCGGCCATCGTAATTTGGGATGAAATTAACTGTGTCTTCATCGATGTCGCGCATCATTTCCATTGCTAGTGGAGCGAGGCGAGCTTCGGTGTAGCGCATTGCCGCAGCCGGATCGTTTCCTGGGCTTCCAAAATTTCCGTTTCCATCTATTAGTGGATAACGAAGTGACCAGAACTGAGCTAGTCGAACAACTGCATCATAAATCGCACC
>CAILYP010000016.1:0-4180 GCA_903838475.1 uncultured Actinomycetes bacterium
AAAGGTGTACACATCATTACAACAAACGATTATTTGGCTGAACGCGATAGCGAATGGATGGGGCGTATTCACCGCTTCCTTGGACTTAAAGTTGGTGTGATTCTCTCAAATATGTCGCCGCTAGAGCGCCGCGAACAATATGCAGCAGATATTACTTATGGAACAAATAATGAATTTGGATTCGACTACCTTCGTGACAATATGGCATGGAGTTTAGAAGATTGTGTCCAGCGCGAACATAACTATGCAATTGTCGATGAAGTTGACTCAATTTTGATTGATGAAGCACGTACTCCACTGATCATTAGTGGGCCCGCGGACAAAGCAACAAAGTGGTATCAGGAATTTGCGATTATCGCTGAAAAATTAAGTCGTGATGTCCATTATGAAATCGATGAAAAAAAGCGCACTATTGGTATTCATGAAGAAGGTGTTACGAAAGTAGAGCAACTCCTTGGAATTGAAAATCTTTATGAATCGGTCAATACGCCAATGATTGGATTCCTTAATAATTCTGTACGAGCTAAAGAATTGTTTAAGAAAGATAAGGATTATGTCGTAATGAGCGGGGAGCTTCTCATTGTCGATGAGCACACTGGCCGCGTCCTTGCGGGTCGTCGCTACTCTGAAGGCTTGCATCAAGCTTTAGAAGCAAAAGAACGCATTGAAATTAAAGATGAAAACCAAACCTTAGCCACGATTACTTTGCAGAACTATTTCCGTCTTTATAAGAAGCTTGGCGGAATGACTGGTACAGCGATGACTGAGGCTGCTGAATTTATGCAAATTTACGGTCTTGGCGTGATCCCAATTCCTACGAATAAGGAATCACAACGCTTGGATCAGCCTGACTTAATTTATAAGACTGAACTAAGTAAATTTGAAGCAGTTGCAAATGACATTTCAGAGCGCCACAAAAAGGGGCAACCGGTCCTTATCGGTACGGTCTCAGTCGAGAAGTCTGAGGAGCTTTCAGGATTATTAAAACGTCGCGGGATTCCACATGAAGTTTTGAATGCAAAGCATCACGAGCGTGAAGCATCAATCATCGCTCGCGCAGGTACTCTCGGAGCTGTAACCGTTTCTACAAATATGGCTGGCCGCGGTACCGACATCATGCTCGGCGGAAACCCAGAATTTATGGCCGATTTTGAAATTCAAAAGCGTGGCCTTAATCCAGTTGATAATGCAGAAGAATATGAAGCAGCATGGGCTCCAGAACTGGCAAAGCAGAAAGAAGCTGTTAAGAAGCAACACGAAGAAGTTGTCTCCCTTGGCGGTTTGTATGTTCTAGGAACTGAACGACACGAATCACGACGAATTGATAATCAGTTGCGTGGTCGGTCAGGCCGTCAAGGCGATCCCGGAGAATCTCGCTTTTATCTCTCACTTCAAGATGACTTAATGCGTCGATTTAATTCTGGACTCGTTGAGCGCTTCTTAGGCGCGGCTGGGCTTCCTGAAGACACTCCGATTGAGTCTAAGATGGTTTCGAACGCAATCCGATCTGCGCAAACTCAGGTCGAATCACTCAACTTTGAAATGCGTAAAAATGTCTTGAAATATGACGATGTAATGAATCGTCAACGAGAAGTTGTTTACAGCGAACGACGTGAAGTTCTTGAAGGTCGCGACATTAAAGATCAAGTTCAAGAATTTATGGTCGAAACAATTTCAGCATATGTTTCGGGAGCAACAAGTGAAGGCTATGCCGAGGAATGGGATTTAAATACCTTACATACTGCGCTGAACTCGCTCTATCCAATCTCATTTTCCTTCGAGGAACTCGTAGCGGAAGTAAATGGAAAAGCTGGACTGGATCATGATTTCATCCTTAACCGAGTAATCACTGATGCTCAAGGCGCCTATGTCGCACGAGAAGAAAGTCTTGGCTCAGTAGTCATGCGTGAATTAGAGCGCAAGGTGCTACTTCAGGTCCTTGATCGCAAATGGCGTGAACATCTTTACGAAATGGATTATCTGCAAGAAGGAATTGGCCTAAGAGCAATGGCACAGCGCGATCCACTCGTCGAATATCAGCGTGAAGGCTATGACCTGTTTGCTGCGATGATGGATTCGATTGCCGAGGAGATGATCGGCTTCCTATTCCATGTTGAAGTGAATATCGAAAATGATGAAGTAGAAGCTAAGGGGCTTGCAACACCGCCTAAGCAAGAGCAGCAACTTCGTTATACAGCTGCCGATGTCGATGGAAGTGCCACAGAATCTGGTGGAACTTCGCGTAATGCTCCGTGCCCATGCGGTTCAGGCCGCAAGTACAAGCGCTGTCACGGCGCTGCTTAATATATTTTAATTAATTAAAGCAGCGCTAACTCAGTGCACATCCATCGCTTATCGACACCTTCAAATCGTAGGATTAATGAGCGAACTCTCTGATCAAAACGTAAAGTTACGCTAACTTCAGCGATACCAACTAATGGTTCTGAGATATACATTTTTCGAATTTTTGGAAGTGATTTCCAACTTCCGACTCCTTCGGTTAGAATTTTGTAGGTGAGACGATGGCTCCAGCGAGCAAGTTGTTGTACAGGTCTTTTGCCCCCAAAAATCTCAATGACACTTATTACATATTTCCCTACCCAATCATCGAGATTGGGCAAATCACTTAAAGGTGATGGTTTTTTGGCACTATCAGTATCTGCCTCCTCGCCTTCTGGAAAATCAGGCGTCGGAACTAGATAGAGCTTTGGAATTTGAGGTACGTGAGGTGGAAAAGTGACGGCCCGGGAATAGAGATCCAATAGTGGCTCATGCCACCCGTTGTGGAAGCGGGACTGTACTTCACTTCCATCGTGGAATGAAACTGGTCTAAATATTACTTTTGTTACTGGTTTATTTTCGCTCATAGGAGGAGCATCTTTTAACGGGGAATGCTATGCCTCATCTAAAAGGATGAGTTTTCACGAATCGTAAACATATTAATGAGATTGTGGAAAAGAAAAATAGTCGTCAGCTTTTTTAGGTTATTCATCTCTTATGATTGATTTACATACCGTATTGCAGCGAAATGGCCGAAGAATTTTGGCTGGGATGATTCTTCTGATCTCCCTCTTATCCGCATTTGCCCTAGCATCACAAGCTAATAATAAAACTCCCATGTGGGCAGCTAAAAGCCAAATTCACTCTGGTTCGCTGTTGAAGGCGGGAGACTTATTAGAGGTTCGAGTTTCACTTGGAAACCAATCTCCCAAATATTTCTCAAGTAAAGCAAAACTGATAGGAAATTATTCAAAGAGAACTATTGACCAAGGGGAGTTAATTCCTGTTACTTCAATTACAAAGTCTTGGCAGGGCCTCACGCTAAAAGAAATTCCAATTGGCTTAATGAAGAATGATTTTCCCAGCGATCTTCACAGCGCCGATCTAGTAGATCTTTACTCCATCCCGGTTAAAGATCCTAAAGCAACAACTTCTCTCATCGTTTCTAAAGTTCAAGTCGCTTCGGTGGATGCACAATCCCAGAGCATGGGAGGCGTCGTTGGGGTTGTATTCAAAGTTGACCCTAAAGATCTCATTCAACTGACCGATGCCATCCAAGCGGGCAGAATTGTGGTGGTAAGAAATGCGCTCTGAAATTCCACAGATAGAAGTAATAACAGCAATTGGAGAAGCTGATTTAGAAGACTATGTTGCCCAGCTTCTATTTACCCAAGGGTGGAGCATCATTTTTAGAGCTTTCGATGGAGCAGCTCTTGAGGAATTTATGACTGCACGCTCAACGCAATTGCGAACAATTATCGTTTATACAACAGAGCTTCCCGCCTTTACCTCTGACTTGATCTTAAAACTGAGTAGCACCTTCGTAACATTTGTGTCATTAGACGGCGTGCCCAGCACTGCTCATGAAATTATGCAAAAGATTAGGAGCCAACTTCGACTTCCAATGGTGCATCAAGGCGATGCGGCAATATCCAAAAATGTTTCATCACCAATAATTCTTTCTGCACCAAAGAAAGTAATTGTTATAACCGGAAGCGCTGGGGCCCCAGGCAAGACTATGTTCGCTACAAGCCTGGCGCAGGTCATGAGCTCACAACGTAAAGTCACGGTGATTGATGCAGATTTTCGAAGTCCGCCCTTAGAGTCATATATAACAACAAATAGTTATTCGATATCCTCCCTATCATCAAGCGAGAAGCCGGTGAACTTACCGGAAGGT
>CAILYP010000017.1:0-1579 GCA_903838475.1 uncultured Actinomycetes bacterium
GCATCGACGTGAACCAAGCGAATACTTCCTTGGTGAATTCGTGAGATAACAAAGGTTGGAGATGTAATACCAGAGATTCCAAGCGCACTACCGATACCTTGAGTAAGAGCGGTTTTTCCGGCTCCAAGTGGGCCAGCAAGAATTATTAAGTCGCCAGCGCGAAGTTGGTGGCCAATAGTCGCGCCAAATTTCTGCATCGCTTCAATTGAATTTACTTCTACGCCGTGGCTCACGGGATCAGGGTACTCGTTGAAATAGTTGTCAGCACAAAAGAAAGCGGGGCTCGGTTTTCACCGGGCCCCGCCGCTTCTAATCGATGATTAGTTTTGGTACTTCAACTCAGCTGGCTGGAAATCAGGATCAGTATTCATGTTTGAATCCCGGCCTAAGTACAAGTCTGTGTACTTCTGTGATGGAAGTTTTCCAATCTTTGCAGATTGTGCCAGGATCTTTACCCATGACATGGTCTGCTTCTGCGTGAAGGACTGATGTCCAACACCTGATGGAGATAGTGAGACTTTAGTCAACAGTGGTGCACCCGTGGTTGCATCAAATTTGGTGTAAGTCTCTGGAGTTAGCGCATACATAGCAAGGACATTCCAAACTGGCTTGACCTTGTTAAGTGCTAGCTGGTTTGGAAGATTAGCAGCGTCGAACTTTGCCTGCCAAGTGGCCAAGCGAGTATCGAAGTTAGCCTTCATCTTATTTACAAAGAGTTGGCTATTGCCTGCTAGAACAAGTCGGTCGGCTTCATTTGAAAGAAGAACGACTGGCTTTGTTGTAGTAAATGTTGATTTATCAAGTGCAGCAGCTTTTGCCATTGCCACTGGATCTCCAGTTATGCGAGGTGATGCAGCTAGCACACCAAGCATTGCGGTGATGGCATTGTCTCCTGAAAGACCAAGATTGAATCGGCCAGCATCTGCTTCAGAAAGCTGCGCTGAAAAATCAGTCTTGGTGTTGTCGTAGAAACCAGGACCAACTATTTCAGAGATTGCTTGTCCAGCAAAGTAAGCAGTTCCGAGTAGATCTTGGGCGTTTTCCAAGATTGCAACTGTTGCATTGATGCTCTGCTCTGGAATAAGCGAACTTGTTGAAATGCCATCCATGTGAGCACTCTTTGTTGGAAGTCCGGCAATTAGACCAGCAAGTAATAGTGCTGAACGTTGCGGAATACCAGAACCCTTAAGTGCAGCAGGATATGCAAGATCTGGTGCTCCTAAGTTCTTGCTCCAGGTAGTTAGCAAGGCGCCAACTTTTGCAAAGTCACCTAGGACTGCATAGTGACCAGGTAGGCCTTTAGTTCCCATCACAGTACAACCTTGGATCGTTGGATCAAAGAAGACGCTGAAGATGTAGAACATATCGCAACCCGCGCGAATTTCATTTGTTACTGGTGGAGTTACGCCAGCTAAAATACCAACTGCATCGGCCATATTTGGATACTTCTCGATTAATGGTGTTAATCCCGCACCAGCCATAGAATATCCATAAACGACGGTATGAGCAACGGTGTATTTAGCCTTAGTCACTGTGATCAGATCCTTCAACATTTCTACACAGTCTGCAGTATTCCAAC
>CAILYP010000018.1:0-2201 GCA_903838475.1 uncultured Actinomycetes bacterium
AAAAGGCCTGGAATCAACTAATCCGCTGGGTGCTAACGTTCCAACGGCCTACCTTTCTTGAGTTCCTTGACTCACTTGAGTGATACATCTCCATCAGGAAAGCCTCGAGCGCGAGCTTTAGGTATTCAATTTCCTGGGCAAGCGGGAGCGTTTAACGCAATAACGGATGTGCCTGGAGTTGAAGTTGGATATGTCACCAAGATAGAAGGCCAAAATATTCGCACTGGGGTGACCGCAATATTGCCACGTGGAAAAGTTGATGTAGGAGTTGCGTGTGCTGCAGCTTTTTATTCATTGAACGGTAACGGCGAAATGACCGGAACTATTTGGATTGAGGAGTCTGGCTCACTTTCGATGCCTATTCTGATTACAAATACCCACGCAGTAGGTCAAGTACATAGCGGGGTAATCGAATGGGTGGCCGAAAACAAGCCCGCTGTTGCAGCGCAATGGCTTCTCCCAGTGGTCGCAGAAACGTGGGATGGATACCTTAATGAAATCAACAACATTGTTATTTCAAAAGAGGATGCTAAGAACGCTATAAATTCTGCAGAATCTGGATCTATTGATGAGGGTTCTGTCGGTGGCGGCACCGGGATGAATTGCTACCAATACAAAGGCGGTTCAGGCACATCCTCTCGGACTGTGAAGTATGCGGATAAGCAATATGCCGTTGGTGCATTTGTGCAAGCCAACTTTGGTGATCGAGATGAGCTGACCATTAGGGGAGTCTCGATGCAGAACACGGTTATTCCCAATCCCATCGCAGATACAGATTGGTTTGAGAAGGATAAGCAAAGATCTACGCCCCCAGGTGGCGCTGGGTCTGTCATAGTTGTTATCGCTACCGATGCGCCATTGCTGCCACTTCAATGTAAGGCGCTGGCAAAGCGAGTTCCCATGGGACTAGCTCGTACTGGAACTACTGGAAGCCACTTTTCTGGAGATATCTTTTTAGCGTTCTCCACTGCCAACAAAGGTTCTTTTGCGAGTGAATTTCCGATCGGTGAACCAACCGAAGCCGACTATGACACATCACATTCAATTCCTTGGGGCCGCATGGATCCTTTTTATACTGCTGTCGTCCAAGCTGTTGAAGAGGCTGTTATTAATGCCCTAGTTGTGAATGAGGATATAGCGGGGCGAGAAGGACATAAGAGTTTTGCGCTCACACATGAATTGATTCAATCTAAATTTCCGCGTGACTAGCAGAATACTGCTACTTCCTCTTCTTCTACTTCTTCTCAGCCAACCTAGCTTTCACCATTGCTTGCAAGAGTTTGGCGTCAACGTTCCAATCATTAGGAACACCTATCGTTTTCTTATTCACAACTAAATCCGGCATCTTTACCAGCTTTGATTCAAAAGTAGCTAGGACGACTTTGCTCCATGGCGCAAGCAAAATGTGATTCTTTGAGGCAGAAATACCAAAAATATACTTGGTCTCATCCTTGAGCATTGGTTGATTCCATGCGATCACAAGTTCTAGTTCAGGATATTTGGATGTGATGGCTTTGAATATTGCCTTTATTGTCTTTACCTGTTTGGCATCGATTGTTCTGTAATACTCAGTCGGTGTTGTAAAACGCTTGGCGGATATTGACCCTCGCGAGTACATGACTAGGGCATTGGCATGAGCCTGAGAGAAGCCATGATTTTCACGCAGATAAGCGATCTGTTGTGGGTACTTTTCATCTGATAGTTCAGCCATGACTTTAAACCAGTAAGACATTTTTTCGCCATGCTTTTTTTCGATTGCTGGGAAATGTGCTTCCCTACCCTTATCTACTGGTAAATCTTTAGCTGCCATCACAGGAACTTTCTTATTTAGAATTCATAGCGCTGATTAACTCATACATAATATGAGAGGCAGCAATTCCAGTTATCTGGGCATGGTCATATGCGGGGGCAACTTCCACAATGTCAGCGCCAACAATGTTCATATTGGATGTCGAACGCAGCACTGATAGAAGTTCACGGCTAGTCAACCCGCCAGCTTCCGGAGTTCCAGTACCAGGTGCATGCGCAGGATCAAGAACGTCAATATCGATACTGATATAAAGCGGACGCGCTCCTACTCGGGCTTGCATCTTTTGAATAGCCGCAGCAACGCCAAGATCTTGGAATTCAATGCTGGTAAACATTTGAAAGCCAAGCGCCTTGTCATCGGTAAGATCTTTTGCCGAATAAAGGGGACCACG
>CAILYP010000019.1:0-24736 GCA_903838475.1 uncultured Actinomycetes bacterium
CCGATCAGAAGCTGACCTTCTCGACATTCGCAACTTTGGTTCAAAATCTATTGATGAAGTGAAGGCAAAACTTCATTCCATGGGCCTACAGCTCAAGGATTCACCAATCGGATTCGATCCAACACAACATGCCAACTACGGAACTGATATTGACGAAGACCTCGTCGATTCAGATCAGATTTAATTGGAATTAAAGAGGAGATACGCCAATGCCAAAGCCAAGTAAGGGACCACGTCTTGGAGCAGGTCCTGCTCACGAGAGGTTGTTGCTAGGCACTCTTGCAGAGCAACTATTTGAACACGGAAAAATTACAACAACAGAGGCAAAAGCTAAGCGCCTACGCCCTGTTGCTGAGCGCTTGATCACTCACGCAAAAGCGGGAGATCTTGCTGCCCGGCGCCGTGTCCTTGCAACAATTGCTAACAAGAGCGTCGTACACACACTCTTCACTGTGATTGCGCCACGTTTTGCAGAGCGTAATGGTGGATACACACGCATTACAAAGATTGGCCCACGTAATGGAGATAACGCGCCAATGGCTGTTATTGAAGTTCTTACCGAGGGCACACCTGCCAAGAAGGCAACTGTAAAAGCTGCTGAAAAGGTAGCTAAGAAAGCTGCTGAATAAACCCAGCGCTTCTTACATTAATTAGATTCATGACGATTCCCGTTCTCAACCCTGAGGGCGGGTTTCGTCGTTTACAGATAAATTTTTCTTATGATGGCACTCATTTTCAAGGCTGGGCCAAGCAACCTGAATACCGTACTGTTCAAGGAGTTCTTGAAGAACTAATTGGGAAAATTCTCCGAGCCAAAGTTGATTGTGTTACGGCTGGTCGCACAGATGCTGGAGTACATGCGACAGGGGCAGTGCTTCATGTTGATATTCCAGATTCAGATGAGATCGTTGATATTGAAAATTTTGCATTCAAACTCAATCGAATCCTTGATGAAGATATTCGCATTACTAGCGTGCGTGTTGCGCCTTCAGGTTTTCATGCACGTTATTCAGCGACGGCCCGCCATTATGAATACAGAATCGCAGATGGGGATAGGCCTATCTCGCCACTCGAGCGACATTTTGTAGCCGACTGGTATCGCCCACTTGATTTAGAACTACTTAATCAAGCTTCCACTTCATTGCTTGGCACACATGATTTTTCAGCCTTCTGTAAATGGCGGGAGAATGCCACAACTATTCGAACGCTAAAAGAATTTTCATGGCATCGCGAAAAGACAGGCCTTCTCATTGCCCGAGTTTGTGCTGATGGATTTGGATACAACATGGTTCGCAATCTGGTGGGCGCGGCAGTCTGCGTAGGCGAGAAAAGGTATGACCTCGGGTGGATTCGCAGAGTACTCACAGAGAAGTCACGCGTATCGGACTCATACGTTTTCCCAAGTCGTGGTTTAACATTGGTTAAAGTTGATTATCCAGAGGATGCTCAACTTCCCGCAATCGCAGAACTCGCATGGAAGGCCAAGCAATTGGCAATCGGGCAACCAGCAAACGGGCAACTAGCGAACGGGCAACTAGCGAACGACTTGTATGAGCAAGAAGATGAGGAGCTGGAATAGCCAATGAAAATTGCGAGCAGCAATATTAAAGCCATCCTTGGCGCGGCAACGATTGGTTCATTAGCTCTGAGCGATCCATCCTTTGCCGCAGCGCAAATATTTTTAGGTAACGCAGCTCCAAATGCACTGGGTGGTTCACTTCAAGTTCAAATCACAGTTGATGGTGGAAAAATAACTGCAATCACAACCCCGATCACTCCATCGGGTAGAAACGCTCAATACGCAACTTATGCTGTTCCGATTTTGACGCAAGAAGCCCTGAGCGCGCAGAGCGCAACGATTCAAGGAGTTTCCGGAGCGTCATATATTTCAAGTGCGTGGATGCAATCGCTGGCGTCAGCCATTAGTAAAGCAGGGACGTTACTCACGAAGCAGATTCCTTCCACTCCTTCTACTTCAGTACTTATTCCACAAGTACCTCAAATGGGCGGCGATGATGAGAATGAAGGTTATGAGCACGAAGGGGGAGAAGGAAGTGATGATTCAAATCGCACGGCTCAACCCACGCGAACACGTTCGCCAAAGCCAGCCATAAAGCCAACCGCAAAGCCAACACCCAAGCCAACTCCAGCCGCTTCGACTCTTTTACCTCTAAAAATGGGCGCTAGCGTCATCATTAAATCGATCACGTGCGTAAAGGCAAATGTCACAAAGATTGTGAAGGCTAAAAAGCCACTCTGTCCTAAGGGTTTTACGCTCAAAAAGAAGTGATTTTCTGCCCCCTTTCCTCGTTTTGACCCCGACCGGCGTGTCTTAGTAACCTACTCCTCTGCCCGTTAGCTGTTTCTGAGGGGCTAATCAATATGTTTGAAAAAGCATTTATTTAGGAAAGTGAGACCTCGTGCGCACATACACACCTACCGCAGGTGACCAAGCCACAGCCCGCAAGTGGCATGTCATTGATGCTGAAGGAATTGTCCTAGGGCGTCTTGCCAGTCATGCTGCTGCGATTCTTCGCGGTAAGCACAAGACAACGTTTGCACCACACATGGATATGGGTGACTTTGTCATCATCATCAATGCAGAGAAGATTGCACTTACAGGACAGAAAGCAAACCAAAAGTTTGCACACCATCACTCTGGTTTCCCAGGTGGTATGACTTCTGTTGTTTATGCAGACTTGATCAATCAAGATCCAACACGTGTTGTTGAAAAAGCAATTCTTGGAATGATCCCTAAGAATAAAATTGGCCGTTCAATCGGTACAAAGCTAAAGGTCTATGCAGGTCCTTCACATCCACATGCTGCGCAGAACCCTTCAGTTTATGAATTAACTCAAGTTTCCCAAGTGACTAAGAAGTAATAGGAGCTATATAAAAATGTCTGACTTCGATACACAAGTAGATTTTGAAGCCGAAGAAGCTCCTACTTCATACTCCACGAGCACACCAGCTGCCGCAACTAACCGCGCAGCAATCAAGGCACCAGGTGGAGGAACAGGCCGTCGTAAAGAAGCCGTTGCCCGCGTTCGCCTTATCCCAGGCTCAGGCAAGTGGATTGTTAATGGAAAGACACTTGAAAATTATTTCCCGAATAAAGTTCACCAACAATTAGTGTCAGAGCCTTTCCGCACAGTTGGTGCAGAAAATGGTTATGACGTAGTTGCTCGCATCAACGGTGGTGGAACTTCTGGCCAGGCTGGAGCACTTCGCCTTGGCGTTGCTCGTGCCCTTAATGAAATTGATCGCGATGCAAACCGTCCTTCTCTTAAAAAGGCTGGATTCCTTACTCGTGACCCACGCGTTATTGAGCGCAAGAAGTACGGTCTGAAGAAAGCTCGTAAGCGTTCTCAATACAGCAAGCGTTAATTCGCTTCTTATTGGTTTCCAGTTACTACTAGGAATATTAAATGGCCCTCTTCGGCACAGATGGTGTTAGAGGGCTAGCCAATCGTGATCTCACTGCTGAATTAGCACTCGATCTTGCGGTTGCTGCCGCGCATGTACTTAGTGAAAAAGGCGAATTTCGCGGGCATCGCCCAAAGGCAATAGTTGGCCAAGATTCGCGCGCATCTGGTGAATTCCTTGAAGCTGCCGTTGTTGCAGGCTTAGCTAGCGCCGGTATAGATGTTTTACGTGTTGGCGTACTACCAACCCCCGCTATCGCTCACCTTGTTGCTGAAAGTGGAGCGGACCTTGGAGTAATGCTGAGCGCTTCGCACAATCCAATGCCAGATAATGGAATTAAGTTTTTTGCAAAAGGCGGAAGTAAGTTAGATGATGCTCTCGAAGCAGCCATTGAAGCCCGCCTTAAAGAAGTGTGGGAACGCCCAGTTGGCGCAGACGTTGGTCGCGTTATTCTCGATGAAAGTGCTCAAGAGCGCTACATATTCCACTTGTTATCTTCTCTTTCAACACCTCTTACCGGTTTAAAGATTGTTGTTGATTGCGCAAACGGAGCCGCATCGCGCGTTGCGCCTAAAACTTATATTCGAGCTGGCGCACATGTCACTGCAATCCACGCGACACCTTCTGGACTTAACATTAATGAAAATTGTGGCTCCACACATATGGAGAGCTTGATTGCAAAGGTTAAAGAAGTTGGCGCAGATTTAGGTATTGCTCACGATGGTGACGCCGATCGCTGCTTAGCAGTAGATCATGAAGGTAATCTCATCGATGGAGATTTCATTATGGCCATTCTTGCCTCCTCGTGGAAAGAGCAAGGCCGACTTAAGAAAGACACAGTAGTTGCAACCGTGATGAGCAACCTTGGATTTATGAGAGCGATGGAGTCACTTGGAATTAACGTGCCTACGACCGCAGTTGGAGATCGTTACGTCCTAGAACAAATGATTGCTCAAGATTACGCACTTGGCGGGGAGCAATCAGGCCACGTAATCATGAGAGATTTTGCAAATACAGGCGATGGAATTTTGACTGCCCTTCAATTAATGCAAGCCGTGGTTTCTACCGGTAAGAGCCTCAAAGAACTTTCACAAGTTATGAAGCGCTTCCCACAATCCTTGATCAATGTCGAAGGTGTGAAAAAAGAGAATCTTGCAAGTTCTACCGTGATATCAAATGAGATTAAACGCCATGAAGCAGTACTAGGTAAGAGCGGTCGAATTCTTGTTCGTGCTTCTGGAACCGAAGCACTTGTCCGCGTCATGGTAGAGGCAGAAAGCAATGAAGTGGCCGATAAAATCACGAGTGAGATTGCCTCTCTAGTACAATCTGAACTTAAGTAAGTTGTCACAAGAGTTAGAGGGTAGATAAATGTGCGGAATTGTCGGTTACACCGGTAAGTCCGAAGCTCTATCTCCCGTTCTTGAAGGTCTTAGGCGTCTTGAATATCGCGGCTATGACTCAGCTGGCATCGCACTTTCTACAACGCCGGGGACGCCACTTTGGGTTGAAAAGCGCGCAGGCAAACTTGGAAATCTTGAAAGTATTTTGGGCGATTCAGTTCCAAAATCTCATAGTGGAATTGGCCATACTCGCTGGGCAACTCATGGTGGACCGACAGATATAAACGCTCACCCACATCTTGATAATGACGGGAAACTTGCCCTCATTCACAATGGAATTATCGAAAACTATATAGAACTACGAGCCGAGCTCGATAAACGTGGACATGTTTTTACATCAGAAACCGATACCGAGTCTGTTGTACATCTATTGAGCGATGCGCGAAAGAAGCATGGCGGGGATCTTGCTGCGGCAATGCGCGAAGTTTGTAAAGAGCTAAGAGGTTCTTTCACACTGCTTGCTATACATTCAGATGAACCTAACCGCATAGTTGGAGCTCGTAGAAATTCACCACTTGTCGTTGGCGTTGGAGATGGTGAAAATTTCCTGGCTTCTGACGTTTCTGCTTTTATTTCGTACACAAAGCGCGCGCTTGAATTAGGTCAAGATGAAGTTGTTGATATCACTCCAACGTCAATTCACATAACAAATCTAGATGGCGTGGAGCTGCCACCGAAGGAATATGAAATTTCTTGGGATGCCTCCGCAGCCGAGCGTGGCGGATTTTCACACTTTATGTTGAAAGAAATATATGAACAACCAAAGGCAGTTGCAGATACTTTGATTGGCCGCACACATGGTTTATCTGAGGACATAACTGCTGGTCTTGATTTCAAAGCAATTACAAAAGTTGTCATCATCGCCTGCGGTACTGCATTTCATGCGGGGCTAGTTGGTAAATATGCCATCGAGCGATGGGCAAATGTCTCAGTAGATGTTGAATTAGCTTCCGAATATCGATATCGCGAACCCAGCATTGATAAAAATACCCTTGTCATCCCAATCTCTCAATCAGGAGAGACGATGGATACGCTGATGGCACTTCGCTATGCAAAATCACACGGCGCTCAAATTTTCGCCGTCTGCAACACCAACGGATCGACAATACCTCGAGAATCTGATGCGGTGCTGTACACCCATGCTGGTCCAGAAATTGCCGTTGCTTCGACTAAAGCATTCCTCACTCAACTAGTCGCTATGTATTTAATTGCACTACATATGGGACGGGTTCGTGGAACTCTCTCGCAAGAGTTGGACCAAGAGATTGCCCAGGAAATTGCAGAATTGCCAGGAAAAATTGAGCAAGTCCTGGAAACAGTTGAACCATTACGTGCGCTAACTCGCCAGTTTAAAGATGCTACATCAGTGCTATTTCTTGGACGCCACGTTGGATATCCAACCGCTCTTGAAGGTGCACTTAAATTAAAGGAATTGGCTTATATGCATGCCGAAGGTTTCGCTGGCGGAGAATTAAAACACGGCCCAATCGCACTCATCGATCAAGGAACTCCTGTTATCGCTGTGATGCCGACCGCTCATTCGTTGTTGCACGAGAAGATGGCTAGCAACGTTCAGGAAGTTAAAGCTAGGGGCGCGATAGTGATCGCAATTGGAGATGAAGATCTTCCCGCAGCAACACACAATATTCGCATCCCACGCACTAATGAATTCTTACAACCAGTATTAGCCGTAGTTCCACTTCAAGTTATCGCGTACGAGATGGCTGTTGCTCGAGGCAATGATGTTGATCAACCACGAAACTTGGCAAAATCTGTAACGGTTGAATAATGTTTGACAAACTTTCCCTTGAACGAAAAGCCGAAATGTGGAAAGCCGTTCGTGGCTCAATCTGGCTCTTTCTTGGTTTCCTTATTGTCACGCAGCAAGTACTTGCCAAGGGTTATCTCTATCAATTTGATCGTTGGGTTAAACATGTAAAGCACCACACGTTTCGGGGAACCTCTAGTCACATACTTCTTGCAATTGATGACATGGGACTTCGTGGATTCACTGCAACGGTCCTACTTATTTCAGCAGCGCTGATTGGTTGGCGTTTTAAATCATTTCGGCCATTTAATCTTTCGGTCTTCTCACTTCTACTTTTGAACGGTGTTGTTGGATTGTCCAAGCTTGCCTTTCACAGAGTGAAGCCTCGTTTGGCAAATGATCTTTTACATACGACTGGCTTGTCTTACCCAAGTGGCCACGCAGCTAATGCTCTGCTCTCGTGGGGGCTTTTGGCATATCTAATATTTAGGTATACCCATAAGGAACCGTTTGTTGGAATGCGCCTTGATTGGTTAGTTGGGCTAATAACGGCAGCGGTCTGTACTGTCTCCTTAATTCGCGACACACATTGGTTCTCAGATTTATTAGGCGGAACTCTTCTCGGAGGTTCGCTCTTGGTATTTGTCATTGCAGTCGATCGAGCAGTTCCTTCTGCAAAACAGCCTTCATGATTAGGCTAGTCGCATGATTGAGGGAATTGGAATAGATGTGGTCGATATTGATCGCTTCCAGGAATCTCTTGAGCGCACACCGGCCCTTCGGGCTAAACTTTTTACCGAGCACGAAGCCGTTCTTCCGGTTGCTTCCCTCGCAGCTCGCTTTGCAGCTAAAGAAGCTCTCGCAAAAGCACTAAATGCTAGGTATGTATTTCCTTGGCATGAGTGCGAAGTTACTAATGAAGAGAGCGGACGACCTGTCTTTCTTTTTAGTGGCAAGATTGCCGAAAGAGTGGCAGGAAAAAAAGTACATCTAACTTTGTCACATGATGCAGGAATTGCATCGGCCATGGTGATTGTGGAGAATCAATAATGACTCACTTGTCAGCTAGAGCCTATGTAGAAATTGATTTAGCTGCTATCGCATCTAATGTGGCAACTATTAAAGCCACAACAAGTGCTGAAATTCTCGCTGTGGTTAAAGCAGATGCATACGGACATGGACTTATTCCAGTTTCACAAAGGGCGCTTGATGCTGGCGCCACATGGCTTGGAGTAGCACTTCTTGAAGAAGCGCTCACCATTCGTAAAGCAGGAATCACTGCGCCAACAATCGCTTGGCTCACTCCTCCAGGAGAAGATTTTCTCGCTGCTTTAAAAAACGATATTGACCTTTCTATCTCATCACTTGAAGTACTTCAAGAAATTTTGAATGCCGGCAAGATTGCAGGTGTAAAGCCACGTGTTCATATCGAAGTAGACACGGGCATGCGCCGCGGAGGGTTCTTAGGCGATTGGAAAGAATTTTTAACGCAGCTTGCATCTCATAAAGATGAGTTACACATTGTCGGGCTTTGGACACACTTTGCTCGCGCTGATGAACCCGATTCGCCGGCAACTGAAAATCAAATTCAAGAATTTGAGCGATATCTTTCAGAATTAAAATCATCGGGAATCACTCCTGAAATTGTTCATCTTTCTAATTCGGCTGCAACTCTTGCATTTCCGCAAGCTCATCGATCAATGGTTCGTTTAGGAATTGCTATGTATGGATTAAGCCCAGACATCGCGACACTTGGCGATGCGAAAAATTTTGCACTAAAACCGGCCATGACGCTAAAAGCTAAATTGAGTTTAGTAAAGCTTGCACCAAAAGGTTCCGCTGTTGGCTACGGGGGCACTTCTATTCTGGAAACCGATGCATACCTTGGAATAGTGGTTCTGGGATACTCAGATGGAATTCCAAGAAATACTAGTGCTAAGGCTGGAGTTTGGATTCATGGAAAACGAGCACCTCTTGTGGGCCGCGTTTCAATGGATCAATGTGTCGTTAATCTCGGCGCTGAAACTCAAGCCAAAGCGGGGGAGTATGTCACTGTATTTGGGGCAGAGAGTTACACGATTGATGAATGGGCGGAAGCCGCACACACAATTAATTATGAAATTGTGACCCGAATTGCTTCCCGAGTACAAAGAATCTATCTAAACTAACCAAAGAAATCAGAGTTGATGGGGGATTATTGTGGGGTCGTCTTTGCTGTCGATCTCAGACCTCACTGTAAAATTCGGCGGCTTAACTGCCCTTTCACATCTAGATATTGCATTACATCCTGGTGAAGTTGTTGGGCTGATTGGCCCAAACGGTGCCGGCAAGACAACTCTTTTTAACGCAATCACTGGTCTTGCACCTATCGATCACGGACAACTTTTTCTAGCTGACAAGGAGCACGCTTGGCCCAAAAGTCACCAGCTAGTTGATTTGGGAATTGCTCGCACGCTCCAAGGAGTGGGTCTTTTCCCGGACCTCACAGTTCTAGAAAATGTGATGGTTGGTGGACAGAAGTTTGCCAAAGGTTCAGTAATTCGTGCGGCGATGGGACTAGATGGCGCAAATGAAAAATTTTTACAAGAGAAAGCTGCGATCGCACTTGAAAAAGTTTACGCATCTTCTCTTGCGCATAAACGAGCAGATTCGCTTCCTTATCCAGTAACAAAACGAGTAGCAATTGCGCGTGCGCTGATGAGCGATCCAAAAATTTTACTTCTCGATGAACCTGCAGGTGGATTGGGAACTCAAGATATTGACTGGATGAATGGTTTGATTCACAACGTAAAAACCGATACGTCAATTCTGCTTGTAGAGCATCATATGGATGTTGTTATGAATGTATGCGATCGTATTTATGTACTGAATTTCGGCGAGCTCATCGCAGAAGGTACCCCAGCAGAGGTTCGCGAAAATCCTGCTGTTATTGCCGCCTATCTTGGCGCGGAGGCTGTGAAATGAACGGACTTGTTGTATCTGACTTTTCTGTTAGCCACGGAGCTATTTCGGCCATTAACAAAGTTTCATTCCAAGTTGAAAAAGGTCAGCTTGCAGCCATCATCGGCTCAAACGGTGCTGGAAAGACCACTCTGTTACGTGCCTTGTCCGGGCTCATTCCCGCATCCGATGGAATCGCAACTTGGTCTGGCCAATCTTTGCTTGAAAGAAAACCAGAGGATCTAGTTCGAGACGGCATAGTCCATGTTTCAGAAGGTAAATCCGTTATTCCCGAACTTAATGTTAAAGAAAATCTGGCACTTGGCGGAATTTGGAGAAAAGATAAGAAAGATGTTGCAGCCGCAACCGATGAGGTATTTGAGCTTTTCCCACGGTTGCATGAACGTATCAATCAATCAGCCGATACTTTATCCGGCGGTGAACGCCAGATGCTGGCAATTGGAAGGGCGCTTATTGCACGACCAAAATTACTTCTGCTAGATGAGCCTTCGTTAGGACTAGCCCCTCTAGTTATCGAACAAATTTTTACCGCAATTAATCAGTTGCGTCTTCGTCTGGGACTTACTGTTGTTCTTGTTGAACAAAACGCTATGAGCGCTCTTAAAATTGCCGATATTGGAATTATCCTAAACGTGGGGCATCTAGTTGCTTCTGGCACATCACAATCGTTATTAAACGACTCCAATCTTCGATCTGCTTATTTGGGGTACTAATGTTGATTCTAGATACTCTTTTTATTGGCTTAAGCAGTGGCGCAATCTATTCACTGATGGCGTTAGCTCTTGTTCTTGTGTGGCGTTCGACTCGCGTAGTGAACTTTGCCCAGGCAGGCCAAGCAATTCTTTCTACCTATCTTGGCTACGAAGTAATGAGTAAGACACATAATTATTGGGTATCAATTCCCTTTGCAATTATTGGTGGAGCGCTAATTGCTGCATTTATTGATGCTGCTTTGATGAGACCGCTAGAAAAAAGATCTCGCCAAGGCGCTGTTTCACAAATTGCGCCAGTTATTGCAACGTTAGGCATACTTGGATTGATTAGAAGCTTAACTGGAATGATCTGGGGAAATGCGTATGTGCAATATACCTCGCCTCTTTCAGGCAAGGGTTACATGATTGGTCACCACACTATTCCTTTTTCGCCCCAGAATTTAATTATTGTTATCGGCGCTCTTATTGTGATGGCGATTTTTGCATTAATTTTTAAGTTCACAAATTTAGGTCTGGCTTTGCGAGCAGCATCATTCCAGCCAGAAATTTCACGACTTGCAGGAATACGAGTAGATAGCATCAGAACAATTGGTTGGGCCTTTGCTGGGGCAGCTGGAGCTGTTGCTGGGGCTTTGGTCACTCCGACCACATACCTCTCGCCGAACAGTTTAGATTTACTTCTAGTTTCAGGATTTGTTGCAGCTGTTATCGGTGGTTTGGATAGCTTAATTGGCGCTGTGCTAGGTGGATTACTTCTGGGAGTTGGGTTTGCATTTATCTTGCAATACGTTGGCACCTCAGTTACGTTTTCGGCTGCGTTTATAATTTTGATGGTTGTTTTATTTATACGACCTCGCGGAATTTTAGGATCAAAAGTTGGACGCGGCGATGCGTAAATCAAAAGCACTTAGCGCCTTCGTATTTCTAGCAATAGGGTTATGTCTCCTTGGCTTGAGTAATTACATTGATGAATTACGGGCTTATCAAGGTGCCCAAATTGGTATTTATGTAATAGCGATTTCATCCATCATTTTACTTACGGGTTATTCTGGACAAATTTCACTGGGACACGGCGCACTGATGGCTATTGGTGGTTATGCAGCTGTTCTTTCTTATACGTATTGGCACTTACCGATGTTGCTTGCATTCACTGTCGGCGCCTTAGCCGCTGGATTGGCTGGTTTTATTTTAGGTATGGCGGCGGCACGTTTATCTGGACCGTACCTTGCAGGTACAACTTTGGCGTTAGCAGTGGGGCTACCATCTCTTGCAAATCAATTTCATATTCTTGGTGGAGAGCAAGGTTTATCTTTTGATATAGGTGAAGCGCCAAAATGGATTTCTAATAAAACTGGGGGCGACTTCACTCAATACAAGTGGTTCTTCTGGATAAGTGTTCTTTGCACTTTAAGTACGCTTTGGTTTATAAAGAATTTGTTACAAAGTCGTTATGGGCGTACATGGCGGGCTGTTCGCGGAAATCCAAGCGCAGCGGCCTTAAGCGGTGTAAATATCGGAAAATCCAAAGTTTTGGCCTTCACGGTGAGTTCGGCCCTTGCTGGCTTAGGGGGAGCACTCCTAGCAATGCTCTTAGGGTTAGTTGCTCCAATGGCCTTTACATTGACGCTTTCTTTCACAATAGTGACTGGTGCGGTGCTTGCGGGAGTGAGTAACCTCGCGGGTAGCATTATCGGAGCGGTGGTTTTGGTTGTGATTCCTGAGGTTACGGGTGCGCTAGCTACGCATCTTGGTAACTCAGAAAAAGTAACTGCAAACCTACCTGGCTTCATTACGAGTGTGTTGTTGATCTTGACGGTGATGTTCTTACCTAACGGACCAAAACTTCACATGCGTAAGAAAGTAAAAACTAAATAGTGCCAAAAGTACGAATCAGATAACACTCTTACTCAATATCTGACCCTCATTCGGAAGGAACAACATGCTCGTTCATCGAAGCACGAAGCGTGGAGTATTTGTAGTGGCTGCTGCTGCTCTCGCTGTAAGCGCACTACCGGCGCAAGCCTTTTCTCCACGTTCTGAAACTGGAATTACATCTTCAACAATCAAACTTGGAATTACCGTACCGCTTACTGGCGCGGCCGCTCCAGGCTACAACAAAGTACCTTTTGGTATGAAAGCTTATTTTGATTATGTAAACGATAACGGTGGAGTAAATGGCCGCAAGATTCAGCTTGTAATCAAAGATGACCAGTACAGCCCGATCCTCGCAAAGTCGGTCACTAACGATTTGATTTTGAAGGATAAGGTTTTCGCTCTTGTTGGCACGCTAGGAACCGCTAACAATGAAGCAACCACTAAGTTTGTCAACGATAAAGGCGTTCCTCGCCTATTTGTTAACACAGGGTTTAGCGGATTCGCTAACACCAAAAAGTATCCAACCACATATGCGCTTTTCCCTTCTTACTTTATGGAAGCCAAGGCAATTGGCGGATACCTTGCAGATAAATTTGCAGGCAAGAAAGTTGCACTTATCTATCAGGACGATGACTTTGGAATTGATGCGCTTGCTGGGTTCACACAAGCAGGAACGACATTCGTAGCAAAGATTCCTTATGCTTCGGGATCTCAAGCTGATCCAACGGTTGTTGGTAAGTGGATTACAGGCATTGTTGCCTCTGGTGCAGATACAGCAGTCGTATTTGGTGTATCAACGGCAACAGCTGCAGCTCTCGGTGGCGCATACAAAGCAGGACTCGCTGGAAAAATTCAGTGGATTCTTGGCTCTGTAGGTGCAGACCCAACAACAATTAAGACTCTTGTTCCAGCAGCTCTACCATTACTCAATGGCGCAATTGCCGCTTCATTCCTACCTGCAGCTGCAGATACTAATGACGAATATGTAAAGCAGTTCCAAGAGATTAACGCCAAGTACAACAAGGGCGTAACTTTCGATACCAACGTTTTAGTTGGAATGAATGCAGGAATGCTTACCGTACAAGCTCTACGTGCAGCGGGTTCAAACCCAACTCGCGCAAAGCTTATGGCAGCGCTTAATACTTCAGGTTCAAAGTTTGCTAGCGCAGGTTTTGCTCCGCTGGGTTGGTCTAAGACAAGTCACGTTGGATACAACGGATATTGGTTTGGTCGTTTAGCTGCCGACGGATCCCAGACTCCTGTTGACGGAGCCGGAAAGTATGTCTTGTACACAACAGATTCATCAACGGGAGCAGTCGTTAAATCTGCGATTACTCGTCCGGCGATGCCAGCGAAGGGATTGCCAACTAACTAATGACTACTCACACTAAATGGACTAAGAAAATTGCAGTAGTTGGAGCGATTGCTCTTTCTTCTTTTGCAATTAATCTCGCACCAACAGCAGCGCAAGCAGCTCCTGCCTGCGCAGTCGGACCTGTCACTTCTTGCCAAGGCGCAACAAGCGACGGTGCTCCATATGTAATGCAAGTTCCAGGAAATTTTAACGGAACTGCATTCCTTTATTCGCACGGATATCGCTACAACGTGGCTCTTCCAGCGCTTGGATATCCAGCAGTTTTGAATACGCCTCAACCAGGGCCTGTTGTTGGCTCAGATACTTCAGTTATCAAATATTTGCTTAGCCATGGTTATGCAGTATTCGGTTCTGGCTTTGCTCGCCAAGGCTGGAATGCTGACTCTGGAGTTGCGACAGATGTTGAATTGATTTCAACTTTCAAAACTCAATTCCCAAAGACAACACATGTTGTCGCATGGGGAGAATCACTTGGTGGCTTCATGACGCAAGTACTGGCTGAAAAGCATCCAGAACTTATTTCAGCAGCTGCACCTCTTTGTGTGGCAACGAGCCAAGTAGAAGCCGAGCTAACAATGGCTGGAGATTTCCTCTGGGGTCTTAAGACATTCTTTGATCCTTCAATTCAAGGCGGAAATTATAAGAATCCAACTGAATCGCTGCAGGATCTTGGTCGTGTTGTAGCGCTTCTCACTGAATTAAAGTCATCAATTGCTACCGGCGTTTGGCCATCCAAAACTCCTGCGGCAGTGAAGACAATGCTTGGTGCAATTCCTCCTCGCTCTGCTCTTCTTCTTGTCGGTTTAATAGCTGGAGTTCCAACTCAAAGCGCTCACTTTGATGGAAGCACTGGTCCAGGTTCACCGAACTCATCTGCCTACACCAACTTTGCTCTTGCTGGCTCACCAGCACTTGCAATTCTTGAAAATGGAGCAAGCGCCGCAGTTTTAGCAGTACTTGCTACAGCAGATGTAGAGCTACAAGCTGGCGGAACAATCTTCGATAACACAAAGACTGATTATGCAGCTCGTGTTGAAAGTGAAAAGGCTGTATTCAGCTCAGGACTGTCAGGCGCTACTGCAACAGCAGGAATGCTTGCATATCTTGCAGCAGCACCTCGCGCTTCGGCAGATCCAGTATCGGTTGCGAAAATGCGGGCTCTTGCTTCATACAAGGGTGTCATAAACGTTCCAACCATCACAATGGTTGGCGTAGCGGACCCAATTACCCCAGCAGGCGCATCTCAATGGCTTGCGAATCAATATGCCGATCAATATGCAGCAGCGAAGGCAGCGGCGATGAAGGCGAAAGTAAAGCGTCCAGTTAATGCTTTGACTTCGATTTGGGGTGTAACACCAAATCACTACTCGAAGTTTGATGCCACTGGTGCCCCAGATACTTCTGGGGCTGCAGCAAACGGGACAAATCACTGTAACTTCACCGTTAAGCAATTTATCGGTGTAGCAGATATGTTGGCTTCGGCAGCAACAACCGGTGTTCTCCCAAATCCTCAAACTATCAAGACAACCGTTCGCAGAATGGGTGGCTCGATTGTGGATGCAAAATTCGAACCAGCTCTTCCTAAGTTCTATCAGCAGGACTGATTGAATACTGGTAAATAGTGAAAGGGCTCCAGGCAACTGGGGCCCTTTTTCATGTTCCGGGTAACCTTGCCTAGTGCCGACAAAAGTGGACTCTCTGGAAGCAATGTATGGAGTGGGCTTCGAACTTGGCGAAAAACTCCATCGTGGCGATATTCTGCTTTTGAATGGGACTCTAGGGGCTGGCAAAACTAGTTTGGTTCAAGGAATTGCTCAGGCTCTTGGAATCACCGGAGTGACTTCACCAACATTTGTTATTTCACGAATTTACCCTGGAGCAATCCCTCTGATTCATGTCGATGCTTATCGATTAGTGGGCGAACCTTGGGCGCTGTTTGACGATTTAGATTTAGAGAGCCAGAGCCAAGATTCGATAACCATTATTGAGTGGGGCGATGGTTTTGTAGAAAGAATTGCTGACGAATATTTGGAAATAAAGCTGGAGTTTGGCGAGGCCGATGATGAAAGAATTTTAACGTTTATTCCACACGGGCAGCGTTGGTCTGGATTCACTTCATGAGCACAGTTCTTGCCATCGATACCTCAACAACGAGAACCACCGTTGCACTTGTCCAAGATGAAAATGTTCTGCTTGCACTACACCACGATGATCCCATTGCACATGGTGAGATATTGCCGCGTCTAGTTTCACAACTCCTCGAAGTTGAAAACTCAATTGATGAAGTTGTTATTGGCATGGGCCCAGGTCCGTTCACGGGGTTACGGGTAGGAATTGTTTTTGGGCAGTCCTTTGCATTTGCCAGAAATATTCCTTGGCGAGGTATTTGCTCGCTTGACTCAATGGCAGCACAGGTGAATGAGCCAGATTTTATTATTGCAGTAGACGCACGCCGGAAAGAATTCTTCTGGGCTCAATATATTGATGGAGTTCGTGTAACTGAACCTAATGTGGCGCTGCGCCAAGTTCTTGAGCGGTTTACTTCACCGATTCATAAAGAAGGCGACCTTTATCCATCAGCACAATTTATGCCAGCAGTTAGTGGAGATGTGCGCGAGCCAATCTATGTTCGTAGGCCAGATGCCTATCCAATTCCTGACGGTGTTACGTTTCGCCCGATGAACGCACTGGATCTGATTACAGTCGTTGCTCTTGAAAAATCTATTTATAACGGCGAAGGTCCTTGGAGCGTTGAACAATTTAGAGAAGAGTTAGCCGGCGCAGGTCGGTATTACCTAGTAGCCGAAAAAGCTGGGGTAGTTGTTGGCTATTGCGGAACAATGCTTACGGGTGATGTCACAGATATTCTTACAATCACAGTTGATGAAAAATATCGACGCCACGGAATAGGTAGAGAATTCTTAAAGCGGCTAATCGATTGGTCGCGCAACCAAAAAGTTGAGGCCATCATGCTGGAAGTGCGGATTGGAAATGACGCCGCACAACCTTTGTACACTTCTAATGGTTTCTATCCGCTAAATACTCGTAAAGATTATTACGGACCAGGGCTATCGGCTTTAGTAATGCGTAAGGATTTATGATGAGCCAGCCACTTGTTTTAGGAATAGAAACTTCATGTGATGAAACTGCAGTAGGTATCGTTCGTGGCCGCAATCTTCTTGCTAATGTAATTTCATCGAGTGTTGAGGAACATGCCCGCTTTGGTGGCGTCGTTCCAGAAATCGCAAGTCGGGCACATTTAGAGGCAATACATTCGGTACTGAATCGGGCACTAGCAGAAGCAAAAGTTTCACTCGCTGACATCGATGCATTTGGTGTGACCGCTGGTCCAGGGCTCATTGGGGCGCTTTTAGTTGGCGTAAGTTCAGCTTCGGGATTGTCACTGGCTTTAAATAAACCGCTATACGGCGTTAATCACTTATCTGCTCACCTTGCGGTAGACGCACTAAATTCAGAACACCATCTCAATCCAGCAATTGGGTTACTAGTAAGTGGTGGGCATAGTTCAATATTGAAAGTGTCACATTATGCTTCTGATGTAAAAGTTATCGGTTCAACACTTGATGATGCTGCTGGTGAAGCATTCGATAAAATTGCACGTATTTTAAAATTAGACTTTCCAGGTGGGCCAGCAATTGATCGAGTTGCAAAGGAAGGCGATGCGCAGGCTATTGATTTTCCACGAGGCCTAACCAGTGGCTCAGATCATCTCTACGATTTTTCATTCTCTGGACTCAAAACTGCAGTTTCACGTTATCTACAGAAAGTCCCCGCCGCTAAAGTTGCCGATGTTGCCGCATCATTCCAAGAGGCCGTCGTAGACGTTTTGATTTCGAAAGCGTTAGCGGCAGCCAAATCAGAGGGAATGGAAAGCTTGGTCATCGCAGGGGGAGTCGCCGCCAATTCAAGACTTCGGGTTGTGGCTGCTGAAAGATGCGCCAAGGCCGGAATTGAGCTTCGAATCCCGCCCATGGAGCTGTGTACAGATAACGGGGCGATGGTGGCTGCCTTGACCTCTCTTGCGGTCTCAAGCGGCGTTCATGCCTCATCTTTGGGCTTGGCAGCCGAATCTGCCACTGGTTTAGAGCAAGTTATCTGGGCCTAATTTCCCATAGTAGAGTTTGCTTTAGCACTCTCAGGGTCACACTGCTAACCAGCGGTCAGTCGCCGAGAGGTAGAAAACCAGCTACTAGAAAGAGAAACTATTATGGCAATTTCCATTAAGCCACTTGAAGATCGTGTCGTTGTAAAGACAAACGAGGCAGAACAGAAGACCGCTTCAGGTCTAGTTATTCCAGATACCGCACAAGAGAAGCCACAAGAGGGAACAGTTGTTGCTGTAGGCCCAGGTCGTTTTGATGATGGCGTCCGCGTCCCAATGGATATCAAAGTTGGCGATGTAGTTCTGTACAGCAAGTACGGCGGCACCGAAGTTAAAGCTGCTGGCGAAGAGTATTTAGTGCTCTCTGCTCGCGACATTCTCGCGATTATCGAGAAATAAGCCATGGGAAAAAGTCTTCAATTCGACGAGGTTGCTCGTCGTGGCATGGAGCGTGGAGTAAATATCCTCGCCGACACAGTAAAGGTAACGCTTGGACCTAAGGGTCGTAACGTTGTTATCTCAAAATCCTACGGTGCTCCGCTCATCACCAATGATGGCGTGACTATCGCAAAGGAAATCGAACTTTCTGATCCAGCCGAAAACATGGGTGCACAACTTGTGAAGCAGGTTGCTGAAAAGACAAATGATGTTGCTGGTGATGGAACAACAACAGCGACCGTACTTGCTCAAGCAATGGTTCGCGAAGGACTTCGCAATCTTGCTGCAGGTGCTCAGCCAATGGAACTTAAGTATGGAATCGAGCAGGCAGTTTCTGCGCTTACCGAAGAGCTAAAGAAGAATTCAACGGCAGTTTCTGGCAAAGCTCAGATTGCTGATGTTGCAACGATTTCTGCTCAAGATAAAGCAATTGGTGACCTCATCGCTGAAGCGATGGATAAGGTCGGCAAGGATGGCGTAATTACAGTTGAGGAGTCTTCAACAACTGGCCTTGAACTCGAATTTACAGAAGGAATGCAGTTCGATAAGGGCTACATCTCGCCATACTTTGTAACTGATTCAGATCGCATGGAAACTATCTTGGAAGATGCTTTTATTTTGATTTCAGGCACAAAGATCTCTAACCTCAATGATGTACTTCCAGTACTTGAGAAAGTTGCGGCTCAAAATAAGCCACTTTTGATTATTGCTGAAGATGTTGAGGGTGAAGCTCTTTCAACTCTTGTTGTTAACCGTATGCGTGGCACTTTTGCTTCAGCAGCCGTTAAAGCTCCAGGCTTTGGTGACCGTCGCAAAGCAATGTTGCAGGACATCGCAATTCTTACTGGCGGACAAGTAATCACGCCAGAAGTTGGTTTGAAACTTGATCAAGTTGATATTTCACTTCTCGGCCGCGCTCGCCGCGTTGTTATCTCAAAGGACAACACCACTATCGTGGATGGTTCTGGAGATAAGGCAGCGGTTGCAGCACGAGTATCTGAAATTCGCAACGAAATTGAGTCAACTGATTCTGATTGGGATCGCGAGAAACTCCAAGAGCGCGTTGCAAAGCTCGCTGGCGGCGTCTGCGTTATTAAAGTTGGAGCACACACTGAGGTTGAGTTAAAAGAGAAGAAGCACCGTCTTGAGGATGCAATCTCTGCGACTCGCGCAGCCGTAGAAGAAGGAATCGTTGTCGGCGGTGGGGCTGCTCTTGTTCATGCAGCAACTGCTCTTGAAAATGATCTTGGATTCGAAGGTGATCGCGCAGTCGGCGTTCGTCTCGTGCGCAAAGCGTGTGATGAGCCTCTTCGTTGGATTGCTGAAAACGCTGGACAAGAAGGCTACGTAGTAGTCTCAAAGGTTCGCGCGATGAAGCCAAATGAAGGTTTCAATGCAGCGGATGACACTTATGGTGACTTGGTAAAGCAAGGCGTCATCGATCCTGTAAAGGTCACGCGCTCAGCTCTTGCAAATGCTGCTTCGATTGCAGCGATGTTTATTACGACTGAAGCTCTTGTATTTGAGACTCCAGAAGCTAAGAAAGAAGAGGCAGCCTCTGGCCATAGTCATGGAGCAGGTGGGCACTCTCACTAATACACAAGCCGATTCACAAGCCGATTCAGAATAGAAGGGCTCCGTCGCTATTAAAGCGCGGGGCTCTTTTTCGTTAATCATGGGCTCCACCACTATTATTGCCAAATGCTAGGTTCCCAAGAAAGTGCCAATGAAAAAGTTGTCCTGCTTGGGCTTACCTACGATGATGTACTTCTTTTACCTGATGAATCTGACGTTATCCCATCAGAAGTCGAAACTAAAACGCGCCTTACGCGAAATATAAATATTGCTGTACCAGTTCTCTCTTCAGCAATGGACACTGTGACTGAAGCTCGAATGGCAATTGCCATGGCGAAAGCTGGCGGTATTGGAATTATTCATCGCAATCTTTCTATCGATGATCAAGTAAAAAATGTGATCGAAGCAAAAAAGTCAGGAATAGTTGGAGCAGCGGTTGGAGTAGGCGATGATGGATTTGCCCGCGCATCCGCCCTCATCGAAGCAGGCGTCGATGTTGTAGTCGTTGATACCGCACACGGGCATCATCGAGCTGTACTTGATGCTGTTGCACGTATCCGAAAAGCATTCCCGTCGATTGAGATTATTGGTGGCAATGTCGCCACTCGCGCTGGAGCTCAAGCACTCATCAATGCTGGTGTAGATGCGGTGAAAGTTGGCGTTGGACCAGGTTCGATTTGTACGACTCGGGTTGTGGCTGGCGTTGGTGTTCCGCAAGTTACTGCAATCATGGAAGCGCATAAAGCATGCGTTAAAGCGGGAATTCCACTTATTGCCGATGGCGGTCTCCAATATTCTGGAGATATAGTGAAAGCGATTGTTGCGGGAGCTGACTCAGTAATGCTGGGCTCGCTGTTAGCTGGAACTGAAGAGTCGCCTGGTGAAGTTATTGAAATCAATGGATTGAAGTACAAGGGCTATCGCGGAATGGGTTCACTTGGCGCTATGCAATCACGCGGTGAGCAAAAATCCTATTCAAAAGACCGTTACATGCAGGATGATGTTTTAGCAGAAGACAAACTTGTTCCGGAAGGAATCGAAGGCAAAGTTGCTGCGCGCGGCCCGGTGGCCACAGTCGTGCATCAACTCGTTGGGGGGCTGCGTTCTGGAATGGGATATGCCGGCGCCCCGACAATTGCTGATTTACAAAAAAATGGCCGCTTGATTCAAATTACTGCAGCAGGACTTCAAGAGAGTCATCCACACGATGTTCTAGATGTTCAAGCCGCCCCGAATTACGACCGGAAGTAAGGTGACTATGGAAATCGAAATTGGACCCGGCAAGAGAGCTCGCCAGGCATACTCCTTTGACGATATTGCAATCGTCCCTAGCCGCCGTACCCGAGATCCAAAAGAAGTTTCTATTCAATGGCAAATAGATGCTTATAAGTTTGAGCTACCAATGCTCGCTGCGCCAATGGATTCAGTTGTTTCACCTGAGACTGCAATCGCAATTGGTCGCCTCGGTGGAGTTGGTGTTCTTAATCTTGAAGGTCTGTGGACGCGCCATGAAAATCCTCGGATTGCCCTGGGTGAAATTTCCTCACTCCCTCAAGAACAAGCCATTCGCCGGATGCAAGCGCTCTACGCAGCGCCTATTCAGCCAGAACTAATCAAGTCCCGAATCGCAGAAATTCGCGCTGCTGGAGTAACTGTTGCGGGCGCACTTTCACCTGCACGCACAGCCGAATTCCATAAAGTTGTTGTAGATGCCGGTGTAGATATTTTCGTAATCCGCGGAACAACAGTGAGCGCCGAACACGTTGCAACAGAGAACGCACCGCTTAACTTAAAGAAATTTATTTACGATCTTGATGTTCCTGTCATTGTTGGTGGATGCGCAACTGGACAAAGCGCTCAACACCTCATGCGTGCTGGAGCAGCCGGAGTTCTTGTTGGTTTTGGTGGGGGTTCTGCGCATACGACCCGAAATGTTCTTGGAATTGAAGTTCCCATGGCATCAGCAGTCGCAGAAGTCGCATCTGCCCGCCGTGATTACATGGATGAATCTGGTGGACGTTATGTGCACGTTATCGCCGATGGATCAGTTGGTAAAAGTGGCGATATCGCAAAGGCAATCGCTTGCGGAGCTGATGCAGTAATGATGGGCTCCCCACTTGCTAAAGCTGCTGAAGCGCCTGGTATGGGTTGGCATTGGGGAACCGAAGCTGCTCATGAAGAGCTTCCTCGCGGTGATCGCGTTCATGTTGGAAGTGTTGGATCGCTTCAAGAAATTCTTGTAGGTCCATCTCACACATCTGATGGGTCTATGAATCTTTTTGGTGCACTTCGCCGAGCAATGGCAACATCTGGTTATTCAGATCTAAAGGAATTCCAACGGGTAGAGGTTGTTATTAGCCGTGCCTGATCTTCTTACAAATAACGAGGTTGTCCTAGTTATTGATTTCGGCGCCCAATATGCACAACTAATCGCAAGACGTGTCCGCCAGGCAAATGTTTATTCTGAAATTATTCCTTCATCAATGTCTGTTGCTGACATTCTCGCAAAGAAACCAAAAGCAATTATTCTTTCAGGCGGTCCCGCTAGTGTGTATGCACCGGGCGCCCCGACTCTTGATCCGACAATTTTTGAGCACGGGATTCCAATTTTTGGAATTTGTTACGGTTTCCAAGTTATGGCTTCAGCTCTTGGTGGCATCGTGACCGAAACAGGGAAATCTGAATTTGGTCGGACTGCTATCTCTCATCAGGCAGAATCTAAACTCTTGACGGGTCTACCTACGCAGTTCAATGTCTGGATGAGTCACGGCGATAGCGTGACGCAGGTTCCGACAGGTTTTATTAGTACTGCCAAAACTACTGATACTCCCATCGTTGCATATGAAAATAGCGATGCAAAGTTAGCCGGGGTTCAATTTCATCCTGAAGTGCTTCACACCGAGCATGGACAGGAAATACTACGACGCTGGCTCATTGACATCGTTGGATGTAAGCCAACATGGACAAGTGAAAATATAGTTGCGCAAGAAGTTGCAAAGATCAGAGCTAAAGTTGGTAAGAGTCGAGTTATCTGTGGACTTTCTGGCGGGGTTGATTCGGCCGTCGCTGCTGCAATTGTGCAAAAAGCAATTGGCTCTCAGTTGACCTGTGTCTTTGTTGATCACGGGCTTCTTCGCGAAGGTGAAGCAGAACAAGTTGAAAAAGATTTTGTTTCAGCAACCGGAGTAGAGCTCAAAATTGTTGATGCGCGCGATCAATTTATGTCCGCACTTTCTGGCGTGACTGATCCAGAAGCTAAACGTAAAATAATTGGAACCGAATTTATTCGCTCCTTTGAAGAAGCTGCGCGAGAGCTCACTGCTTCGAAGCCAGAAGCGATTGATTTTCTTGTTCAAGGAACTTTATATCCAGATGTTGTTGAATCTGGAGGCGGTACCGGTACTGCAAATATTAAGTCCCATCACAATGTCGGCGGGCTGCCCGATGATCTTCAATTCACGCTAATTGAGCCCCTCAGAACCTTATTTAAGGATGAAGTTCGTGAGGTAGGACTCCAATTGCAACTGCCAGAGGCAATAGTTTGGCGCCAACCTTTCCCGGGTCCGGGCTTAGCCATACGCATTGTCGGTGAAGTTACTGAGAATAGACTTACAATCCTTCGAAAAGCCGATTCCATCGCTAGATATGAATTAAAATCAGCTCAGTTGGATCGAGAGATTTGGCAGTGCCCTGTAGTCCTACTCGCAGAAGTACGAAGCGTGGGAGTGCAAGGTGATGGAAGAACATATGGACATCCCATAGTTCTTCGTCCAGTTTCAAGTGAAGATGCAATGACAGCAGATTGGAGTCGACTCCCATACGATGTATTGGAGAAGATTTCAACGCGCATTACAAATGAGGTACGCGAAGTGAATCGAGTTGTACTTGATATCACGAGTAAACCTCCCGGTACTATCGAGTGGGAATAAGAATTGGACATAAAGAAATGTTGAACATGAAGAAAAAAGTTATAGCTGCGATTGCGCTCTCACTTTTAGTACCTACATTTTTTACTTCCATTTCCACAGCTCAAGATGCTAAGTCAGCAAAAGCTGCTGCAGCTAAGAGTGCTGCTAAAAAAGCAGTGAACTGCGTAGCCACAACTGCGACTCCCCATAAAGAACCTGCTGTGCAACCTCCGGTCGTTAAGACCCCGGTCAAAAATCGTATTTTTACTTTTGATACAAATTGTGGACAAATTGTGATTGAAGCAGATGGCGCTCACGCACCACTGACTGTTCTTGTGATGACCGCACTTGCAAAGGGTGGTTACTTCAATAAGACCCTCTGTCATCGCTTAACTACAAGTGGTCTTTTTGTTCTTCAATGCGGAGACCCAACCGCTACTGGTTCAGGTGGGCCAATGTTCACCTACGACAATGAAAACCTTCCAGACTCTGGAGTTAATAACTATCCAGCAGGAACTGTTGCAATGGCGAACTCGGGGCTAAGTCAAACGGGCCACGGAACAAATGGAAGTCAATTTTTTCTTGTCTATGCAGATACAACCCTTGGTGCAAATTACACGCGTTGGGGCAAAGTCATAAAAGGTTTGGAAATTCTTAAAGCGGTTGCGGCTCAAGGAACGGTTGGCGGCGGCCCAGATGGAACACCAAAACAAACCTTTGGGATTGAAAAAGTTTCAGTCAAGTAATCAAGCCTGATTAAGCTGTAGCTACCACTCGATAAGACTCTACGTAGGTACCGGCAGGTGCCCCATGAACTTCTGCATTTCGAAGGCCCCACTCACGTACTCGATCCCCTAATTCAGGTGTGTGCTGTGTTTGGCTTGTGTGCGCAAAAATCGCTTCTAACTTTCGGTCAATTGTTTGCGTGATATCGACGGTGTGATTTACCTGGTTAGGTGACATCACCCAGACTTCACTAACGGTCCATGGCTCTAAGCCTTCAGATTTAAGAAGATCCTCAAATGCAAAAGGATTTCCAGCATCAGGATATACCGCTTGCATTGCAGCTTCTGCAGCTGCCATATGGTCTGGATGACTTGAAAATATGCGATCCCAATTTCGTTCAGGATTTTGAATAACCATACGTTGTGGTCGTACGGTTCGAATTGCA
>CAILYP010000020.1:0-15623 GCA_903838475.1 uncultured Actinomycetes bacterium
AATTAGCGAGTTAGTGGACCGCTCCTGTACCCTTACCCGGTCGCATAGAAAGCCTTGGCGGGTTGCCCGAGCGGCCAATGGGAGGGGACTGTAAATCCCCCGGCTCTGCCTTCGAAGGTTCAAATCCTTCACCCGCCACCAGATTAGAGTTGAGGCTGAGTTGTATAGACAACTTTGGGCATTGGTGATAATTTTCCTATCGTGGAAAATTCCCGCAAGATATTAGTTACAGGTAGCAGGGGCATGGCCGCAGGGTTAATTGAAGCCCTAAATTCACTAGGCATTCAAACATATGCTCTAGGTGGCGAACTTGAGGAAGGAGAATCCTTAAAGAGTCGATGCAAGCATCTTGTAGGTTTTAATCCAATTGATTTACGAGATGAGTCAGCTGTTGAATCTGGTTTCAAAAAAGCTTTAGTAGAACTTGGAAATATTACGGATGTGGTTTCAATTGCTGGCGGATCTGGTCGCAGTTTTGGCGACGGGCCTATACATACTATGTCTCGTGAAGCTTGGGACAAGACCTTTGAATTGAACCTGACTACCGCATTTCTCACAGCCCGGGAGGCAATAAAAATATTCCAAAAAAATGGTGGAGGATCACTTATTCTCACAACTTCTGTCCTTGCGGCATCACCATCACCTGAACATTTCCAAACCCATGGCTATGCAGCTTCTAAAGCTGCAATTAGCGGTTTAGTGAAAACTCTTTCCGCTTCATACATAACTGAGAATATTAGAGTCAATGCCATAGCCCCAGGGTTAGTTGCTACACCGATGGCCGCTAGGGCAGCAACGAATCCAGTTATTTCAGAGTTTACAAAACGCAAGCAACCATTAGTAAAAGCACAATTGCCCATTGAGAATTTAGTTTCTGGGTATTTAGCGCTGTTGGAAAATAGTGCAATCACGGGTCAGATTTTAACTATCGACGGTGGATGGTCCACCGTCACAAACATATAGGAGAGTTTTAATGGCACATCCACGTTATTCATATCAAACAATTGCAAAAACGATTGATCACTCTCTTTTGAAACCAGAAATGACGCGTGATGAAGTAGCAGCAGGGTGTGCAATAGCTAAGAAATACGATGTTGCATCAGTGTGCTGTAAGCCTTCAGATGTGCGTTTCTGTGCAGAGCTTCTTAAGGGTACCGATGTAGAAATAGGGACTGTAGTGGGTTTCCCGCATGGATCATCGACAACTCAAACAAAGGTTTTTGAAACACAAAAGGCGATTATCGATGGCGCAACGGAAATCGATATGGTTATGAATATTGGACTCCTTAAATCAGGCGAATTGAGCGAAGTGGAACAAGACATTGCTGCCGTGGTTGATGCAGCTTCAGGCAAAATGGTTAAAGTAATTTTAGAAAATGCTTACCTAACTGACGATGAAAAAGTGAAAGCATGCCAGATTGTTGAAAAAGCTGGCGGTCACTACGTCAAGACTTCCACAGGCTATGCACCAACTGGAGCAACTCTGGAAGACGTTCGCCTAATGAAAAACAGCGTTTCTGCAAAAATCAAAGTTAAGAGTGCTGGGGGTGTTCGTACCCTTGATGCTCTAATAGACATGCTGGATGCAGGCGTTACGCGATCAGGTGCCACAACAACCTCTGTGATGTTGGATGAGTATGTGACAAGATTCGGCCGTGACTAAATATTTAGGTTTAGACCTTGGCGGAACGAATATAAAAATATCTGTTCTTGAATCAATAAATGGATCAGTCACTCTTCTAGAAAAAGATACAGTTTCTACCGAAGCAGTTAATGGTCCAACTTACGTTGTTAACCGCTTGGCTCAAATTGCCTATGACTATATTTTTAATAAGTATGTTGATATTGAAACCGTAGGCGTTGCCGTCCCAGGCGTGTTTGATCATGACTTGGGAGAAATTATTTTATTTCCAAATCTTCCAGGTGTTTGGCTGGGACAACCTATGCAAAAGCCAATCGAGGCTAAGTGTGAACGCCCTGTGTCAATTATTAATGATGCGCGCGCTTTCTCTTTAGCTGAAGCACATGCCGGATTAGCGCGTGGGAAAAGCCCAGTGGCTTGCTTGGTGCTTGGAACTGGTGTTGGTGGTGGAATCATTATTGAGGGGAAGGTTCATTTGGGCTCAACTCTCGGTGCAGGAGAAATAGGCCATCAAATTGTTCAGCCAGATGGTGAATTCTGTGGTTGCGGAGCGCAAGGGTGCATAGAAACTCTCACTTCCGCCGAGGCGTTATCAAAAAGAGCGGGCACGCAGACGCCTGAAGAAGCGTATAAACGGGCTATAGATGGAGACCCCAAAGCGATTGCCGCATTTGAAGAGTCGGCAAAGTGGATAGGAATTGGAATCGCAAATGTCATGGTGGTTCTTGCGCCCGAACTATTTATTATTGGCGGTGGTGTGTCGCAATCCGGTGAATTTTTCCTAGAACTAATCAGAAAAGAAGCAGAAAAGCGTGCAAAATTGATTCCAAATGGAACAATTAATATTGCTGCTGCAAGCCTGGGTGTCTATGCAGGATCTATTGGTGCGGCATTAAATGGTGCGATAAATGCCGGAGCACAATTCAATTTAATATCAATTACATAGCGGGTTGCAACGTATGCTGTTTCCGTAAATTCTAACGGGTTTCCAGATTTGTCCTCAATAATTCTAGTTTCAACTAAAAGCGGCGTTTTAACGGGAATCTGCAAATATTTTGATTCAGCAGCATTTGATATTCGAGCGCTAAGCCAACCATTTGCCAAAATTGGTGCCAAACCTATGTGACGCAAAGCTTCATGAAGTGACCCGTTAACTAAATCAAATTTCAGTACCGCTTCAGCCTTAGGTACTAATGCAACGCGTTCAAGAGCCAGAGGAACTCCATCGGCCATACGAATTCTCTTGACAACTACGCACTTTGAAGTTTTTTCAACTCTAAGCGCGGCTAAGTCATTCTTACCGGGAGCCTCTAATTTTCCAGAAATGATGACTGAACTCGGAGTTAACCCGCGTCGAGCCATATCTTCACTAAATGAAAGAAGGACACCTTCGCGTCGGTGTAATGGTTGTTCGGCAATGAATGTCCCTGCACCACGTTTTCGATCTACTAATCCCTCGCGCATCAAGTTCATAACAGCGTGCCTGGCAGTCATACGACTAACTGAAAACTTGCTGGCAATATCTACTTCAGAAGGTAGGGGGTCTCCAGTTCTACCGCGAGCAATACTTGTGCGCAGCCAGTCTTCAATTTCTTGATACCTATGCTCCGTTTTGAGCGCATTTCTCTTGGCGGGGCTCTTCACAAATCCCCTTTCGTGACCCTAGGATTGGTATAGACATTTAATCTTAATGTACATACTGTAGAGGATGTAATGAAATCACAGGTCGGTACTGAAAGTATAGCCGGGTCAAAAACCGGTACTTGGACTTCACTTGCCCAGAATCTCCTGACAGATTTAATAACCCAACAAGGACCTGCAATTACTAAAGCCGCTTTGTGGGCCGGTGAATCAATAGCTGCCGATGGCGTAGTACATCTATTTGGAACGGGTCACTCGAGAATCCCAATTGAAGAAATGTTTCCGCGTTATGGTTCTTTTGCTGGATTTAATCCTATGGCCGAACTTTCTATGACTTTTCATACGCAGGTCGTCGGATCAAATGGACAAAGACAAGCAATGTTTATTGAGCGCGTTGAAGGTTTTGCGGAGCAAATTTTGAGTAACTGGGTCTTCAAGCCACAAGATTTATTGATGATTTTTAGTGTTGGTGGCCAAACAGCCGTACCAATTGAAATGGCGATGGGGGCTCGTGCACGAGGTATAAAAGTTATTGCTGTGACTTCAGTTGCTCAAAATAAGACTGGAATTCCTACCCACTCTTCTGGCACAACGCTTTCAGATAATGCAGATTTAGTAATTGACTTGATGGTTCCAGTGGGTGATGCCCTTGTTAGCATTCCTGGACTAGCCACTCCGGTTGGACCAGGTTCAACAGTTACAGCGATAGCAATTGTTAACGAGATAAAGGTTCAAGTCGCAAATTATTTGGTCCAACATGGAATCACACCCCAAGTGCTGACAAGCTCAGCCGTAGTTGGGAAAGAAGAAAGTAAGCGCCTTTTTGATGCAGCCTATGCTGAACATGCGCGACGAATATCAACACGTTTAACCGGTGCAACCAATCACACAGGGGGTGAGGGCAAAGGTTAATGAGTTTATATTTCAATTATTTTGATGTATAAACTTTTGGTAACAAATCAACAATCTTGTTGAATTCTTGCTAATAAGTAGTGAGAATTGTTACAACATAAGAAACTAACCGAAAGGAAGGCAATGAAGCTAAGTAACAAGCGTTTTACCGCAATCTTCGCAGCGGTATCTGTCGTTGGTCTCATAGTGACCATGGCTGGTGTTGTAACACCTGCTAATGCAGCAGCTACCTACAAGATTGGTGTAAGTAATAACTGGGCAGGCAATGCTTGGCGTGAAGAAATGGTTTGTGCAATTAAAGCAGAAGCTACTTTGAGCGGTAAGGTTGCAAAAGTAACAGTACTTTCACGTAACACTGATTCAGCAGGACAATCTGCCGATGTACGCAGCCTGATCACACAGGGTGTTAACGCAATCATTATTAACTCCGGTGATACATCAGCAAATAACCCTGCGATTGCAGAAGCTATTGCTGCTGGAATTAAAGTCATTGCTGTTGATAACTCAATCTCTGCACCAAACACCACGTTGGTTTCAAATGACCAAGTAGCTTATGGCGCAGCAGGTGCGGAAGCACTGGCTAAGGCAATGAATTATAAGGGAAACATTCTTTACATGCGTGGAATTTCCGGGGCCGGCGCTGATACAGATCGCAACACAGGATTTAGATCTGTAATCGCTAAATATCCAAACTTGCATGTAACTAAAGAAGTATTTACTGGATGGGACTGGACAAAGGGTGGCCAATTAGCGAACCAGCTATTAGCCCCTGGAAAATTCCAAGGTGTATGGACTTCAGGTATCGATTATCCAGTTGTTCAAGCTATGCAAACTCGCCTTAAGGGCAAGTACATCCCAGTAGTGGGCGCTGACAATAATAAGTTTGTTGGCATGACAGCTAGTCTTGCAAGCAAGGGCTTCGTTGGAATTATTGTTCCCAACCCTGCAATTGTAGGCGGCGCAGCACTTAAGGTAGCGATTGATCTACTTGATGGAAAAACTGTAGGTGCAAAGAATCTTCTACACCCTGTTGCATTAACTTATGCACATGACAAGGCGTTAATTGATTCACTTTACTTTGCAGCTCAGGATGCAAACTTCTCATCAACAGTAGCTCTAAAGGGGTTCACAACATTTACTCCAGCTCAGCTTTTCCGTTGCCGTGCACCACAAGACGACCCTGAAACAACAAGCTGATACTTAGTCGAATAGGTATCAAATAAGTTGAGAAGAACCCCGAGGATTAATCTTCGGGGTTCTTCTAGGTCAGGCCAATTAAATTTGCATGGAGGAGTATTTTGAATCAAAGCCCAATTCTTAAGATTTCACACTTATCAAAATCTTATGGACCTGTTATTGCTTTACGTGATGCAAATTTTGAAGTATTGCCAGGGGAAATACATGCGCTCTTAGGCGCAAATGGTGCGGGTAAATCAACTCTTGTAAAAATATTAACTGGTGTAATTACAGGTGATCAAGGTGTTATCGAAGTAAGTGGAAAACCGATTACTTTCACGTCACCAGATAATGCACGAAAAGGAGGAGTGGCTCCAGTTTTTCAAGATCCAGCCTTAATCCCGGACATCTCCATTCAAAGAAATTTACATTTAACCGGTACAGATAAGTCACGATTTCTTAAAGAAATATCGGCGATGGGACTTGAAGTTGATCTCAATAAATTAGCGAGTGATATCGAATTGCCTTTATTGCGCATGATCGATTTGGCACGCGCGCTCTCACACGACCCAGATTTACTTATTTTAGATGAAATTACCGCAGCATTGCCTGTAGATATGGCTGAAAAAGTTATTGCAATAATGGGTGCTCACAAAGCACGTGGAAAATCAGTCATTTTTATTTCGCATAGATTGGCTGAGATTGAAGAAATTTGCGATCGAGCTACTGTCCTGAGAGATGGAATAAATGTTGACACATTTGATGCCGCAGAAGGAAGTGAAGAGCGAATTGTTGCCGCGATGCTTGGTGATAAGAATCTTTCAAACACAAGAAATCTAAACCGGTCAAATAAGGCATCATCTGAAGTACTACTAAAAGTTGATTCGCTATCTGGTGGAAAACTCTTAAAGAGTGTCTCATTTCAGATACATAAAGGTGAAGTCTTAGGAGTTGCTGCTCTAGAAGGTCAAGGCCAAGATCTTCTATTTGAAATTTTGGCGGGCGAGACAAAACCGCACGGTGGAAAAATAGTTGTTAATGGCAAAGAAGTTACTTTCAACCACCCTGACGAAGCTATTGAAGCGGGAATCTCTTATGTTCCAGGGGATCGGAAAACTGCCCTTATGCCACAGCGATCCATACGTGAAAATTTGGCGCTCACAAGGATGCGAGGATTACGCAACTGGGGACAAATTAAATTTAAAGATGAGGATGAGAAAGTCGACGGAGCAATTCGAAGCTTGGAGATTGATACACGAGCAAGATCTCAAGTAAAGCGCCTATCAGGTGGTAACCAGCAAAAAGTCACAATCGGAAGATGGGTCACGACTGGCTTCGATTTACTTTTATGTTTTGATCCAACTCGCGGAATCGATGTCGGTACTAAAGGCCAGATATATGAATTGATTAGAAAATTTGCAGACGAAGGAAAATCGGTTCTACTCTTTACTTCTGAATTACGCGAAATTGCACTTGCTTGCGACCGTGCAATTGTTTTGTATGAAGGAAAAGTACAGGCAAATTTGGAACACAAAGACTGTAATGAAGAGTCACTACTAAATGCTGCCCATGGATTGGCGGTTAAGAAATGAATTTGATGCTAATAAAGAGACAATCATGGAACATTGGAATTGTTCTAATCGCAACATTTCTCGGAGCTTGGCAAATAAGTCGTTTGCCTGTATTTGGTTCCTATGAGGCCAGAACATTTCTGCTTGGGATATTACCAATAGCCCTACTATCTATGGGTCAAGCAATAATTATTATCGGTGGCGGAATCAATTTAGCAATTGGAGCAGAATCAGTTCTAATCAATTGCTTAGCCGCACGATTTATGGTGGGAAAAAGTTTTATTGCTTGCGTCATGTTAACTTTATTGTTTCTCTTAGTGTCTATTTTAGTTGGAGCATTAACTGGTCTGATTATTTCGAAGTCAAAAATTGCCGACATAATTGTAACTTTAGCAACAAGCTTTATTTTGATCGGCTTAGCCATGTACATTCAACCATCACCAGGTGGAGGAATGAATTTAACATTGGCTCATTTAATTTCCGGTAAGGGATCTGCTTTCTTGCCACCATTAATCACATTAATACTCCCTCTTGTAATTATCTGGTTGCCGCTCTATCGCAGTCGCACTGGAATCGCTATGTACGCTATTGGTTCTAACAAGGATTCAGCATTTCTCTCCGGTGTAAATGTGGATTTCACTCGGATTAAGCTCTATGCAGTGGGTGGGTTATTTGCTGGCATCTCTGGAATAGCTCTCACTGCCATTACATTAAGTGGAAGTCCATTTGCAAGTATCAGTAATACTGCAACCCTTAACTCAGTTGCGGGGGCAGTCCTAGGTGGCGTTGCTTTATCTGGAGGAGTTGGCGGACTGACCGGTCCAGCATTAGCTGCACTTATCCTGTATTTCATTCCAACAATTCTCCTGAATTATGGAATTGACCCTGCATATAGCCAAATCATCACGGGAGCACTAACAATATTAGTTGTTCTGGCTGGTGGCTTAATTCGCAATCGTGGGAAGAAGAAGTAAATGGGAAAAATTAAAAGTTTATTCACTGGACTACCAGCTTCGATGCTTAGTTTATGGTCGATTTTAATTGTACTTTTTATAATTACAGGTTTAGTTGACCACTATTTCTTCACGATCCCATCAATTGGGGTAACTTTTCAATTAGCTGTACCTCTTGGTTTATTAGCTGCAGGACAGACTATTTGCATGCTCACCGGTGGCATAGATCTTTCAATTGCAATGATTGCAACTGGTGCTGCATTTATTGTGAGCATTAAATCACCATCAGGTTTAGGTATGGCAATTTTCTATGCAACCCTTTACTGCATTTTAATTGGGGCAATAAATGGATTAGCAGTGGGATTACTTGGAATGAATCCATTAATTATGACATTAGGAATGAATGCAGTCCTGATTGGTGTGTTTACCGTAGGTATCACCACATTTTTAAAAGGTAGTTCAACAATGCCTGACATAATTATTAAGTTGAGCACCGCTTCAATTATTGATCCCATCAGCTGGCCCCTTGTGCTTTGGATATTAATTGGGGGATTTGTACTGTATCTATTGAAGCAAACCGGATTAGGAAGACTTATTTACGCAGTTGGCGATAATGCAAAAGCGGCACGTTTGGCTGGAATCCGAGTGTGGAAAGTTCAATTAACCGCATACATTCTTTGTGCATTGCTTGGCGGACTTGCCGGATTGATGATTGGCGGTCAATCAGGTGCTGTAGCAATGAGTTTAGCTGACTCCCTTGTTTTGCCTTCTGTCGCAGCAGTAGTAATTGGAGGCACTTCAATTATGGGTGGCATGGGTGGATATACAGGAAGCATCATGGGAACTTTAATTCTCACGGTTCTTTCATACCTATTAGCAACTTTAAATTCATCTGAAGCTGTCAAACAAATGATTTATGGATCAATAGTGTTAGCACTTGCTTGGACTTACTCAAAGTTGACCGAGAAATCTTGAGTCTTATGAAGATTAATGCAACTGCAGTAATTGGTACGGGCTTTATTGGGGCAGTGCACATTGAAGCAATTAGACGCACAGGTAACTACGTTAAGGGCGTTCTCTCTGGTTCAGAAAAAAGCACATTTCAAGCTACCGAAAAATACAAAGTAAAAACTGCCTATTCATCAATAAATGAAATTTGTAGTGACAAAGACGTTTCGGTTGTGCATGTAACGAGCCCAAATGCCCTTCACGTCGAGCAAGTTGAGAAGTTAATTGCAGCTAAGAAACATGTCGTATGTGAAAAACCTTTAGCGCTTACTGCAGCAGAAGGAGCTCATTTACTAAAGTTAGCCGAGCAGGCAGAAATAACTCATGCCCTTTGTTTTAACACCAGGTTTTATCCCATGGTTCATGAGGCACAAAGTAGGTTTCATAATAAGGAGATAGGTGCACTCCGCTATATACACGCCCAATATCATCAAGATTGGCTAGCACTTGATACTGACTGGAATTGGCGATTGGAATCTGAAAAGGCCGGAGGTTTGCGCGCGGTTGCTGATATTGGCTCCCATTTATTGGATCAGCTACATTTCATTACTGGAGAAGAGATTGATTCAGTATTCGCAGACTTACATACACTAATCAAAGTCCGAAACCGCCCGATGGGTGAAGTTCAAACCTTTACATCTTCTAGTAACGCAGATCGTAAAGAAGTCCCAATGAGTTCAGATGATGCCGCGGGGCTAGTGCTCAGATTTAAAAATGGCGCCAGAGCTACAATTTCTATTTCTCAAATCTCTTTCGGTTCAAAAAATGCAATTAAATGGGAGATCTCTGGCACAAAAGCTTCATTCTCATTTGATTCTGAAGAACCAGAATCTCTCATCATGGGAAATCGGGGGTCGGGCAATGAAATTATCAGAAAAGATCCGTCACTTTTATCTTCTTCAGCAGCTGGTATTTCTTTCTACCCAGGGGGCCATGTAGAGGGATTTGGGGAAACCTTCAGAGGACTTTTTGAAACGGTTTATAACCACATAGAGAATCCAACTACAGAGATAAAGTTTCCTACTTTTGCTGATGGGGTTCGGAGCCTAGAACTAACGGATGCGATTGCAGAAAGCTCAAAAACAGCAACTTGGGTAAAGTTAAAATAGTGAAAGGGAAATAACATGAAACTCGGACTCCTAACTGCACCACTCCCATCAGTTCCGCTGATGGAAATTGCTAAGTGGGCAAGCGCACAACGCTTTGAGATGCTTGAAGTCTGTTGTTGGCCTAAATCAGCTGACGTTAATCGTCGCTATGCAGGCATAACTCATATAGAAGTTGAGAATTTGAATAAAGATCAGGGCGAACAAATCGTTGGTGAGTTAAAAACTCATAACATCACAATGTCGGCTCTTGGATACTATCCAAACAATCTGCATCCAGATAAGAACCACCGTGAATCGGTTAATGAGCACACGAAGAAAGTCATCAAAGCTGCCGGATTAATGGGAGTCCCAGTTGTTAGTACTTTTATTGGAGCGGATGCATCCAAAACTCAAGCTGAGAATTGGGAAGAGGCTCAAAAAGTCTGGCCAGACATTGTCAAATATGCCGAAGATAATAATGTGAAGATTGCCATTGAAAATTGTCCAATGATTTTTAGTAAGGATGAATGGCCAAGTGGGCATAACGTCGCTTATTCCCCAAAAATATGGCGAGAAATGTTTGCAAAATTTGGACCCGCTGTCGGTTTAAACTTGGATCCATCACATTTAGTTTGGCAAATGATTGACATTGAGCGAGTGATTAAAGAATTTGGCACCAGGATTTACCATACTCATGTCAAAGATATGGAAATCGATCGCGAAGGTCTTTATGAGAATGGGATTATGTCGGCAGGTATTGGTTGGCAGAGACCACGACTACCGGGTTATGGTGAAGTTAATTGGGCGAAGTTTGTGTCTGCCCTATCGCAAGTTGGTTATGACTATGTCTTATGTGTAGAGCATGAAGACCGTAGGTTTGAAGGAACTGATGAATTGGTAAAGCAGGGCTTTATGATTGCGCGCAATCAAATTGCCCCACTTCTACCTATGTAACATAATTCTTTTGATCTTTAAATTAAGAATTTACTGTTGCAACCACTCGGTCTGTAAATTCATTTGTTTTTGGATCTTTTAGAATCAATTTCACACGTCCATCAGGCAAGGTTTCTTGCTTAATGATTATTAGACCTTCATAAAGCTTTGGCTCATTACTAATTCGTGGTGTGGTTCCACCACGCCATTCAACGTCAATAGGTGCCCACCCATGTGTCTCAACTGACTTAAAGCACGCATCCATGATGGCATTTACAACGTAGCCATCATAAAAAGTTTCCATTGGATCAGTCCCATTTTCCATGGAGTTAAACATGTCCGTGAACATATCTACGTAACCGAGCTCAGCGACTTCATCTCCAACTGGGAATAGCCATCCGGTAGATGTTTCAGATTTTTCCGCGATATATGCATTGCCTTCGGCCGATGTAAACATTTCAAATCCGGTGCGCAAGAAATGGTTAAGCCAGATAGTTCCATGAGTACCAGCAACTTCATCACGTAAATCCATACCGCCTCTGAAAGTCCAAGAAACTTCGAATTGGCCAATTGCACCTGACTCAAACTTAATTAAAGCTATAGCGTTATCTTCAGCATTAATAGGATGCACAAGTGTGTCTTTCCAGCAAAGAACTTCTACTGGGCGATTGCCTTTTCCTACAAAGTTTCTGATGATCTCAATGCAATGGCACCCAAGGTCAATGATGCAACCGCCACCTGCTTGTTTATCATCCCAAAACCAAGCACTGTGAGGACCAGGGTGAGTTTCGCGTGAACGTACCCAAAGCACATCACCAACTGCACCATTGTGAACTGATTTCACAGCTTTCAAAGTCTTAGGGGTATAGGCAAGATCTTCCAAGTAGCCCGCAAATATTCCAGCCTTTTCAACCATATCCAAAATTCGCTTTGCTTCAGCGGCAGTACGAGCTAAAGGCTTGGTGCAAAGTACGGCTTTTCCAGCCTTCGCAATTTTTCCAATGACTTCTTCGTGCATGTGGTTAGGAAGAGCAACTACAACTACATCAGTATCTGGATGGTTAATCGCTTCATCAATATCTGTTGTGTAGTTAGGAACATTCCAACGCTGGGCAAAAGCGGCACCGCGTTCACTAGATCGAGAATAAACAACTGCTACGGAATCTCGATTTCGCTGTCCCTGCAATGTCATTGTATAAAAATCACCGATTAATCCAGTACCAAGCATTGTTATGCGGTGCGACTTCACAATATCCTCCAAGGGCTACTTCAAGTTTAGATTTCAAAGTAGTATATACTAATTGCAGGATACTGAGAAGAGTCCGTACTTGGATTTATGGGAGGGCATATCAAATGGCTGCCCGGATTGATTTAGGCGACTTTGATGTCGTTGTTGTGGGTTCAGGGTCAGCTGGCTCGTCAGCAGCAATTGCAGCATCACGAAGTGGCGCAAGAACTTTAATTATTGATCGGCTTCCATTTATTGGAGGAACCAGTACTGGGGTTCTTGATACTTTTTACGGATTTTATACACCGGGTGAAGTTTCAAGAAAAATTGTAGGTGGAATCCCTGACGACGTGATTGCCGGTTTAAAGAAATTGGGCCCAGTTGTAGAACGGGCAAATACATATGGTGCGGGAACTGGTGTTACATATAATCCAGAACATCTCAAAGTTGTGTGGGAACGCTTATTAGTCGATGCTGGCGTGAAGGTTCTACTTCACAGTTTGTTGCAAGAGGTAACTGTTAGCGATGGGCGAGTATTATCTCTCACTTTGGCAACACGTTCGGGATTGGCAACAGTTTCAGGGAAGAATTTTATTGATGCATCTGGAGATGCTGATCTTGCTTATTTCGCCAACTTTTCATATGAAAGAGCAGGTGAAATATCACCTGCTCAAACTATGACGACTACTTTTCGTATGATTAATGTTGATGTAAAGAAACGTAAGAGTTTTACCAAAGATCAGTTACATGCAGCTATGGAACAAGCAGTTTTAGATGGATACCAGCTACCTCGTCGTGAAGGATCAGATCACATCACTACCGTTGATAACACAATGGCCACGGTTATGACGAGAGTTGATTCTGTGAGAGCAACGACAAATAGTGAAATTGAGTCGGTATTAGATAATCCATTTTTTCTTAGCGAATCAGAGATAAATGGTCGCGAACAAGCCTTGGAGTACGCACGATTTCTAATTGATCGTGTTCCTGGCTATGAAAACTCTGCGCTTTACGGACTTTCAACTTTTCTTGGAATTCGTGAAAGTCGTCGGGTCTACGGCGACTATCGAGTCACACGCGAAGATGTTTTAACTGCCCAACATTTTGATGATCAAATCGCCTTATGTGGAGCACCCATTGAGGACCATCACAGTGGAACGGGCACAAATTGGGCATACATACCTAATAGCGGGGTTGTTGGGATTCCATTGAGAGCACTCCAAGTAAAAGACAGCATTAATACCCTGGTCGTTGGCAGGTGTTTTTCAGCCACACACGATGCGCATGCAAGTATCCGATCCATGGCTCAATGTATGGCTATGGGAACTGCCGCGGGAACAGTTGCTGCAATTGCATCGAAGAACTTCAAAGAAATTCGGGGTATTGATTTTAATGACATCAAGAAAGTTTTGAAAACTGGCGGAGCAATACTAGAAATGCCAAATTAGAAATGGCGTTTACTCGCACAGTACTGGGTGATATTTCGACGAGTGAATTAGGCGTCACATACATGCATGAACACCTGGTTATTGATTCAAATATCGTGCAAAACCAATTTGAACATATATGGCTTCCTTCTGAGGAAGATGCAATAGCTGAAGCAACTCTTTGTTTTGATGCCGGAGTGCGCACTCTTGTTGATTGTATGCCAATGGGATCAGGTGGCGATATCAAAAAACTACGAACCATCAGTAAGAAAAGTTCGACAAATATTATTGCTGCGACTGGAATGCATACACAAAAATATTATGGGAGCAAGGATGAATTATTAGTAGCCGATTCAGAAACTTTGGCAACTAAATTCATAAATGATATTGAGATTGGCTCTCAAAACACTGACATTAGAGCTGGTTTAATAAAAGTTTCATCGAGTGGCGAAAAGCTAACTCCTAGAGAGAAGGTACTTTTTGAAGGGGCAGCTCAAGCTCACAAAGTTACTGGTGCCCCAATACTCACACATTGTGAGCATGGCATAGGCGCCATAGCCCAGATTGAAGAATTATCTCAACTCGATGTTTCACTTTCAAATGTAACAATCTCCCACGGAGATAAAGTGAATGACACCTCATATCACACTGAGATTCTTAGCAGCGGTGTTCTAGTTGAATATGACCAGTGCTTGCGCCAATTCAGCGATAAGACACCACCGAGTGCCGAATTAACTTTGGCAATGATTGAACGAGGATTTCTTAGTCAAATAATGCTTGGTACTGATGGCGCCCGGCGAACTCTATGGAAATCACTAGGTGGTGAGCCGGGCTTAGCCTGGTTGTACTCTGATTGGAGTAAAGTCTTATTAGGTGTTGGACTTACTGATGACGATCTTAAGGCCCTTTTCATTTTGAATCCCGCGAAGGCATTAGCATTTAAGGAGATAAAGAATGTTCTTTGAGGAACTCAGTAAGCAGAGAATTCTCCCAATCTTGACCGTGAATGATCTGTCTCAAACCCGAAAGGATGTCGCCGATTTGAAGTCTAGAAATTTTCGAATAATGGAAATCACACTAAGAACGCCTCAAAGCATTGATGCAATAAAAGAATTTTGTTCAGACGAAGAGTTAGTTATTGGAGCTGGCTCCATTTCGACAGTTAGCCAGATGAATGAAGTAATGGCAGCTGGTGCAAAATTCGGGGTTTCACCGGGTTTATTTTCACCATTAGTGAAAAATGCAGCTGATAATAATTTTCCATATATCCCCGGAATCTCAACCTCCTCTGAAATCATGGAAGGCGTTAACTTAGGGGTGAAGGTATTTAAGTTTTTTCCAAGTGAACCACTGGGCGGCTTAATTACTTTAAAAGCAATATGTGCCCCTTTCCCCGGGTTAAGTTTCATTCCCACAGGGGGAGTAAATTCTGAAATCTCTGAAGAATACTTGAAGGAAAAGTGCGTTCTAGCAGTTGGCGGTTCCTGGTTAATCTAAATGCGCACTGTTTGCATATGGACATTAATCCCTTGTCTTAATAACCTTAGTCTGTATCCATTTCGCCCCACCCTTAAGTCACTTGGAATTAATTCATACACCAGGGCTTACGGATAGGTAATGGTTTTTCAGGTTAGGCAGTAGCCCAAGATCCGGCTTATAGGGCGACCAGGATGGTTGGAATCTAAACCACATCATGTACCCAGGTGACTCAATTTCCGCTGCAGGAATAAAAGTCACCCTCCTTAAGGGCGGAGACAATGATGTGGTTCGAATTGAGGTTATTGATAAATCAGCCAATGAATATCAGCAGCCAATGGTCTCAGCAGAGTGTTTAGCGAAATTAATACCAATCTCGCGAAGCTCAAGTGCGCATATGTAATTGAAAATATGTCACTTTGGGTGGTGACATTGTCGGTCTGAGGTTTTAATCTCTGGGGATGAGAAAGTACCTGCGCTTAATCGCTCTAGTGATCCCAATGGTTCTTGTTGCATCAAGTTCATTTGCCGCAGTGAAGGCGGGTAGTGCTTGTAGCAAGGTGGGGTC
>CAILYP010000021.1:0-31968 GCA_903838475.1 uncultured Actinomycetes bacterium
ACTCCGGAGTAGTGATGGCAGTGCAACATAGAACACTTCCAATTTCAGGAGTTCAATTTCATCCCGAATCCGTACTCACCGAATACGGTTATCAAATGTTAGGTAATTGGTTAGTGATGTGTGGCGATATAAACGCCCGAAAGCGATCTGAAGGGTTATCACCAGTCGTAAAAAAAGAATTAAATTAAGAAGATTTATTTACAGTTACTGTGATGACCGATCCAATATTCGCAGATGTTCCAGCATCAGGGGCTTGTGCTAAAACAGTGTCAAGATCCTTACCTGTTTCAAAAGCATAGATAACACTTGGTAGGAATCCACCTTGGGTCAGAATTGTCCGTGCTTCGATTTCAGTAAGCCCAATTAACTGCGGCACTTGAATCTTTCCGCTTGCAATTTGCAATACCACGCCGCTGCCAGCGGTAACAGTTGTGCCCGGAGCAGGGTCGGATTTTAAAATAACACCAGGATCTTGATTCGAGTCGAGTGGTTCAGTTTTAGAAATCACTAATCCTGCAGCAGCCAACGAAATTCTGGCTTCCTCGAGCGTTTTCCCGACCAAGTCCACAGGTACGACTGTGTCTCCTGGCCCATCAGAAATCGTAAGTGTTACAGAACTTCCCTTTTGCACTTTTGAAGCAGCGAGCGGGAGTTGGCTTGCGATGCGATCTTTAGGGATTCTGGCATCTGGAGCGCGTTGAATAGTAACTGTGTAACCAGTTAATAGTGCGCGAGCTGCTTCTTCAGAAAGGCCGACAACATTTGGAAGTTCTAGATTAACTGTCACAGTCTTTGATGTGAAGTTGATGAGTGAAGCACCCCCACCTGCTACTACAAGTACGACTACCAAGGCGATCAAACCCGTACGCTTCCGATTAACTCGTCGAATTTTAGTCGTGACAGGATCACCTTTTCTAGCACGCTTAATATCATCAAGCATTGCACTGGCATCTTGATAGCGATGAGCGGGATCTTTTGAAAGAGCAACCGAGAGAATAGTATCTATATCTTTATCGAGATTATCTACAAAGTCCGAGGCTGCCGGAAAGCTTCCAGATACATGTTGATATGCAATGGAAACAGGCGTTTCACCAGTAAACGGCGGCTCTCCTACCAATAATTCGTATAAAACACATCCAACTGAATAGATATCACTGCGTCGATCAGCGATTTCACCAGTTGCTTGCTCAGGTGAAAGATATTGCGCAGTCCCAACGATATTCCAGGTACTCGTCATCGTTGCACCAATATCAGAGAGCGCACGAGCAATTCCAAAATCCATCACCTTCACAACACCAGTATCGGTAATCATGATATTTCCAGGTTTTATATCCCGATGAATAATTCCTTTTCGATGCGAATACTCAAGTGCATCTAGAATCCCTGCGGTTATGTCCAGCGCATTGTTTACTGAAATAGCTTCGCCGCTTTGGAGAAGGCTTCGAAGTGTGCGACCAGTGACTAGTTCCATGACAATGTAGGAACTTCCCCCGTCCTCACCCGAGTCATAAACAGCAACGATTCCTGGGTTACTTAAGCCTGCGGCAGCGAGAGCTTCCTTCTTAAATCGCGCGACGAATGCAGGATCTCTAGCCAAATCACTTCGTAGAATTTTGATTGCAACTTCGCGACTAAGTCGAGTATCAACTCCACGGAAAACATCGGCCATTCCGCCAGAACCAATCATTTCACCGACTTCGTAGCGGCTTCCAAGTAATTTTTTCATTCAGCGGCTCCGATAAGAGTTATATCGCTACTAGGCATTTCATCCACAATGTGTGCCCAAATAATTGTGATGTTATCCGGCGCACCCTTTTCTTTTGCGGCGTCAGTAAGTGCATCGAGTAAACCGCTCTGCTCCTTCGGATACTTCTTAATAATTTCGGTAATTTCATAGTCAGATAAGACGCTATTGAGCCCATCACTACAGAGTAGGAAGTAATCTCCAATTTCTGCTGGGAAAACTAAGAGAACTGGGTCAATTCCGCTATCTCCCATTAGTGCTTGCGTGAGCAGCGATCGTTGTGGATGGCTAAGTGCTTCTTCTGGAGTAATGCGTCCTTGGTCTATTAGTTCTTGCATAACGGTATGGTCAACACTAAGTTGAATTAACTTTCCGCTCTTCCATTGGTAGCACCGAGAATCTCCAATATGCAGAAGTTCAACAGTCTTTTCACCGAGGTGAAGCGCGGTAAGTGTCGTACCCATCCCAATGAGTTCTGGATTTAATTTTGACTCTAAGGAAATTTTCTCATCGATGGAACTAGAGATATTCATGAGCAAGTCTTCTTGCGATTCTGAGTCAATCGTTGCCTGCGCGAGAATCACACCTAAATCCTTAAGCAAATTGATTGCAATTCTTGAAGCAACTTCACCGCCCGCGTGCCCACCCATTCCGTCTGCTACAGCGATGAGTCTGGCTGAACTAAGTGCCGAGTCTTCATTCCCATCACGCACTAGTCCAACGTCTGTGCGAGCAAGCACTTTAAAGGAGCGGGACATGAGTGGAAGTGTAGGTTAGGTCTATGAAATCTGGATATATCGATCTTCGAGGCCATCAGACGTGGTCCGTTGAATATGCCAATAATGGTCATCCACTAGTTCTGTTACATGGTGGATTAAGCGCAACCGAAGATTGGGACACCTACATTCTTCCTGCGGTAGAAAAAACTCACCACGTCTACGGATATGACCGCACTGGTCACGGACGCACAGGCATAAGGGATGGTTATTACCACTTTGATTTCCAAGCAGATGAAGCGATTGCTTATCTCGAAGATGTAGTAAAGCAACCCGCCCACCTTATTGGGTATAGCGACGGTGGAATTATTGCTTTACTCGTTGCAATCAAACGCCCAGATTTAGTGGAATCAATGGTTCTCATTGGAGCTAATTACCATTGGAAAACTGATGGCCTAGTCTTTGATGAAAATATGGATATCTCAGAAATTAAATGGAGTGATGAAGAAAAAGCTTTATGGAGCTCACGCTCACCAGATCCCATCGAAGTTGGAATTGCAACAGTAAAGCGAGCATTCGGTATTTGGGCTAAAGAACCCAACATGACACTCGCCCAACTGGCAACCATTACCTGCCCAACTCTTGTTATGTCTGGCGACGATGAACCACACAGCAACCACCACACGGTTGAGTTATACGAAGCTTTGTTTGATGGCCGACTGGCAATTGTTCCCGGAACTTCGCATTACGTTGTAAAAGAGAAGAACGATCTTGTAACGGCAATTTTGATTGATTTCTATGCGAACTTAGGCTTTCCAATTACGAAATGGCCACGATTGCGAAAGGGTAAACTTGCGCAGTGACTAGATATTCATATCTCGGCCCTGAGGGCACATTTACCGAGGCTGCGCTACGTCAACTTATGACGAAAGATGATGAGTGCATTCCATACGGGAATGTCACAGCCGCACTTGATGCCGTACGAAGTGGAACAGTCGACAAAGCTCTCGTACCAATTGAAAACTCAATTGAAGGAGTTGTGGCGCGTACACTCGATGAACTTGCGCTAGGTGATGCCCTTGTCATCTCAGCAGAGACGACCCTCCCAGTTTCCTTCTCACTCATGATTCTGCCGGAAAATGAAGGTAAACCAATCGAGAAAATCGCAACACATCCTCATGCTGAAGCGCAGACCAGACTTTTCATTGCTCAGAATTATCCAAAAGCAGAAATGATTGACGCTCCCTCGACTGCTGCCGGTGCTCAAGGTTTGATTAAACGAAACTATGACGCTGCAATTGCAGCGAAAATTGCTGCAGAGAAATATGATCTTAAGATAGTTGCAGACAACATTGGCGATAATGATGGCGCTGTTACTCGTTTTGTTGTTGTTGAAAAGCCTGGCCAACTACCACTACCAACTGGATCTGACCGAACCTCACTCGTTGCCTATATAGGGATAGACCATGTTGGAGCGCTTTTAGAGATTTTGACCGAATTCGCAAAGCAAAAAGTAAATCTCACTTTTATTCAGTCACGTCCAACTGGCCGCCAGCTCGGTCACTATCACTTTATTATTGATGCAGAAGGCCATATAAATGACCTACCAGTGAAGACAACTCTCGATGGCCTACGCACAATTTGCGATGACATTCGGTTCTTGGGCTCATATCCTCGTACACGATAGGCTTAATCCGTGATTGATTTAAAAATTCTGCGCGAGAACCCGGATTTAGTCCGAAACTCCCAAAAATCCCGTGGCGAGGATGTGGCACTTGTAGATCAACTCATTGTTGCTGATGACGCCAAGCGCTCAGCAATTGTTGAATTTGAAGCCCTACGTGCTGAGCAAAATACTCTCTCTAAAAGTGTTGGCGCTGCACAAGGTGAAGAAAAGACAAAACTTCTTGAGAATGCAAAGGATCTTGCTGCAAAAGTAAAATCAGCAGATACAAAGCGTGCTCAACTCGAAGAGACGGCAAAGCAAATACTGCTTCAGATTTCCAACATCATCGATCCTTCAACTCCGATAGGCGGAGAAGCTGATTTCAAAGTACTCGAACATATTGGGACTCCACGTGATTTTGTAGCAGCGGGATTTGAGCCAAAAGATCACGTTGAGCTCGGCAAAATTTTAAAAGCGATTGATACCGAACGTGGCGCAAAAGTCGCCGGTTCGCGCTCATATTATTTAACTGGCCCAGGAGCACTGCTCGAATTTGCAATGGTCAATTATGCAATTTCCCTTGCTGTTAAAGCCGGGTTTATTCCTGTCATTCCACCAGTCTTAGTAAAACCACCAGCCATGGAAGGAACAGGGTTCCTCGGCCAAGCTGCAGAAAATGTTTACCATCTTGAAGAAGATGATGTTTATTTAGTAGGGACATCCGAAGTCCCGCTTGCTGCTTATCATATGGATGAAATTATTGATGTTGAAAATGGTCCAATACGTTATGCGGGCTATTCATCATGTTTTCGCCGTGAAGCTGGAACATACGGCAAAGATACTCGTGGGATTATTCGCGTGCACCAATTTGATAAAGTTGAAATGTTTACATTTTGTAAGCCAGAAGACGCCCAAGAAGAGCATGCTCGTTTGTTGCAATGGGAGAAAGATTTCTTAAATGCGATGGAGATTCCCTACCGCGTCATTGATGTTGCCTCAGGAGATCTTGGATCTTCTGCAATTCGTAAATTTGACTGCGAAGCTTGGGTTCCAACACAAGGCGCTTATCGGGAAGTAACTAGCACCTCTAATTGCACTGAATTTCAAGCTCGCCGCCTCAATATTCGGTACAAGAGCGAGGATGGCACCAAGTCGGTTGCTACTCTTAACGGAACTCTTGTTGCAATTCCGCGAATGATTGTTGCAGTGCTCGAAAATCATCAAAACGCTGACGGCTCGGTGAATGTGCCACTGGCGCTTCGCCCTTTCCTCGGCACAGATATCCTTCTTCCTGCATGAGTAATTTGGGGCTAGAAGGTAAACGACCAAAGTTAATTGGAACAGATCTCGATGGAACCATCATTCGCGATTACACAGGCGTATCGCAGCGTACGGTAGAAGCATTTAGAAGCGCACATGAACTTGGGATTGAAATATTTTTTGTAACCGGACGCCCACCTCGCTGGATGCCTGAAGTAAAAGCAGCCTTTGGATTTGGAAATGCTATCTGTGCGAACGGCGCAATTTTATATGACTTAATGGATGATCGCGTGCTTGAGGAATGGCTCATGAGTGTTGATGAGCAACGTGAAGTTGTTAAAAAACTAAGAGAACACATCCCGAATATTTCTTTTGCAGTGGAATATAACAATGAGTTTCATCATGAAACTGCATATATTCCTCGCTGGGATGTCGGAGTTGATATTGAACCAGTTTTAAATATCGAGCAAAAAATTTCACAACCTGCTTTTAAGATGTTAGCTCGATGTTCTAATTACGATATGACTTCAGATCAAATGCTTCATATTGCTCATCGCGAAGTTGGTGAAATTGCGACAGTTACCCATTCAAATCCCAACGAATCAATTCTTGAAATCTCTGCAGTAGGCGTTAGTAAAGGTGAAACGCTTGCCAAAATGGCGGCCCGTGCCGGTATCGGACCAGAAGATGCAGTGACTTTTGGCGACAACCCCAATGACTTCTCAATGCTCCGCTGGGCACATCGATCGTGGGCAATGGCCGATGGTCATCCTGATACAAAGAATCATGCGAAATTTATGGCAGAAGCTCATACCGAAGATGGCGTAGCAAAGGTGATTGAGAAACTTCTTCAGCTCCCTGAATAATCTCGCGTGAATTTTGTCTACCTCCACTCAGCAGGTAAGTTTGCCCACGGAGGGCTCGCATAGCGGCCGAGTGCACCGGTCTTGAAAACCGGCAAGGGAAACCTTCGTGGGTTCAAATCCCACGCCCTCCGCTCTGGAAGCTGGCTAGTGCGAAAATACTGGCCAGATAGCGTAATTGGCACCGCTGGTGAGGAAACTCATAAGGGGTGCCGTTCGCATTTGTATAGGCAAAATGGCTGGGCAATAGCAAACTTATCCCCTAAAGATTTTTGAATTCTCCTTGAATTCAAAGACGTCGGGAGCAGAGACATGTCAACTGGAGTTTTCTCCGAAGGCCGCGCAAAGATTGAGCAGCGGACACTTCGAACAGATAAGTGGTGGATACAACCACTTATTACTGTCGGAGTACTTTTCTCATTCATTGTTTATGCAACATGGCGCGCATTTGAAAATGCACACTATTACGCAGAGCCGTTGATTTCACCTTTCTATTCACCGTGCCTCTCCACGACATGTGTTGAAGGTTCATCTCTTCTTGGAACACCATTCGGTCATATTCTTATATTTGGAATGGTTTTATCTCCTGCATTTATTATTTTGATCTTCCCACTCGGTTTCCGCATGACGTGTTATTACTATCGCAAGGCGTATTTCCGCTCCTTCTGGATGTCTCCACCTGCTTGTGCGGTTGCAGAACCACATGCGAAGTACACCGGTGAAACCAAAGCCCCATTGATTGTAAATAATGGTCATCGCTACTTCTTCTACATCGGCTTGGTATTCAACACACTTCTAACAATTGATGCTCTGCTCTCCTTTAAAAATCCACAAGGACAATGGGGCCATATGAGTCTTGGAACTGTTGTTTTACTTTTGAATGCAACATTCTTATGGGGCTACTCGGCTTCATGTCACTCTTGTCGTCATGCAATTGGTGGACGCCTGCGTCACTTCTCGAAACATCCATATCGGTATAAGGCATGGACTATCGTCTCTAAGCTCAACACAAAGCATCAGAATTTTGCCTGGGTCTCATTGATTTGGGTTGCATTCTCCGATTTCTTTGTGCGCATGGTTTCGCTTCACCCAACATGGAATAAATACTTCTTTTAATCGGAGCGAATCAAATGACATCACAACAAGCGCTAGAAAAATATAAGTTCGACGTCGTCATCATTGGCGCAGGTGGAGCGGGTTTGCGCGCAGCTGTCGAGGCTCGCGAATCAGGACTTTCCGTAGCTATTGTCTGTAAATCTTTATTTGGTAAGGCTCACACCGTGATGGCCGAAGGTGGCGCTGCGGCATCCATGGGTAACGTAAACGATAATGACAACTGGATGGTCCACTTTAGAGACACTATGCGCGGCGGTAAATTCCTCAATCACTATCGAATGGCGGAACTCCACGCTAAAGAGGCTCCTGATCGTATTTGGGAACTTGAAATGTGGGGCGCCTTATTTGATCGCACTTCTGAAGGAAAAATCTCACAACGCAACTTTGGTGGACATGAATATCCACGCCTAGCTCACGTCGGAGACCGCACTGGGCTTGAACTCATCCGCACAATGCAGCAACGTATCGTTGCTTTACAACAAGCTGACGCTAAAGAGTTTGGCGATGCTGAAAAGAATCTCAAGGTTTTTGCTGAAGTAACAATTACCGAAATCCTTAAGGAAAACGGAAAAGTTGCTGGCGCTTATGGCTATCGCCGCGAATCCGGGGCAGAAGTACTTTTCGAAGCACCAGCGGTTGTTATTGCAACAGGCGGCGTTGGTAAAACATTTAAGATTACATCTAACTCTTGGGAAGGCACTGGAGACGGACATGCGCTCGCTCTCAAAGTAGGTGCGAACTTGGTTGATATGGAATTTTTGCAATTCCATCCAACCGGAATGGTCTGGCCGCTATCAGTCAAAGGTATTCTCGTTACAGAATCAGTCCGCGGTGAAGGCGGAATTCTTACAAACTCACTCGGTGAGCGGTTTATGTTTAAATATATTCCAGATGTATTTAAAGATAAATATGCGGATAACGAAGCTGAAGCAGATCGCTGGTATGTAGATCAAGATAATAATCGCCGCCCACCAGAATTACTTCCACGTGATGAAGTTGCTCGTGCGATTAATACTGAAGTTAAGGCTGGTCGAGGATCTGAGCACGGCGGAGTTTTCCTCGATGTATCCAAACGTATCTCTGCAGAAATTATTAAAAAGCGCCTTCCATCAATGTGGCACCAGTTCTATGAACTTGCCGGCGTTGATATCACCAAGGAAGCAATGGAAGTTGGCCCAACCTGTCACTATGTAATGGGTGGGGTTGAAGTAGAGCCAGATAGCGCTGCAGCAATCGGAGTGCCGGGACTGTTCGCGGCTGGTGAAGTTGCTGGCGGAATGCACGGATCAAATCGCCTCGGTGGAAATTCACTTACCGACCTATTGGTATTTGGACGTCGCGCAGGTAAAGGCGCAGCCGATTATGTGAAGGCCAATGGCGCTAACCCAGTCAGTGATGCAGCAATTCAAAAAGCTGCAGCAAAAATTGAAGCTCCATTCAGTAGAACTGGTGGCGAAAACGCTTACTCCTTACACCAAGAGCTCCAAGAGATTACCCAAAACCTTGTGGGAATTATTCGCACTGGTGCAGAACTGACCGAAGCAATCGAGAAGATTGCAGATATTCGTAAGCGAAGTGGCAACATTTCAGTAGCTGGAGATCGCAAATTTAACCCCGGTTTCCACCTAGCTTTTGACTTAGACAACATGTTGCTAGTTGCCGAAAGCACTGCAAAATCTGGCTTACTCCGCGAAGAATCGCGTGGCGGACATACGCGTGATGACTTCCCAGGCATGAACTCAAAATGGCGCCAGGTAAATCACATCGCAAGTTTTGATGGCCAGAAAGTTGATATCAAAGCGCAGCCTCTACCAGTTATACCGAAAGAACTCTTTGACCTTTTTGATGTTCATGAACTTGAGAAGTACATGACTCCAGAAGAAATCGCGAAAGGTGGTTCCAAATAATGGCACGCACACTCAAACTCCGCATTTGGAGAGGCGATGACAAGACTGGTGGCTTACAAGACGTCACGGTTGAGGCAAATCATGGTGAAGTAGTTCTCGATATTATTCATCGCGTCCAGGCAACACAGATGGGCGATCTTGCAGTTCGTTGGAATTGCAAGGCAGGTAAATGTGGATCATGTTCGATGGAGATTAACGGTAAGCCGCGTCTTGCATGTATGACACAGGTTGCTTCTTATCCAGAAGATGAAGTCATCACCATTACTCCACTTCGCGCCTTCCCAGTAATTAAGGATCTCGTTACGGATGTATCGTTTAATTACAAGAAAGCGATGGAAATCCCTGCACTTGTAATGCCAGAAGGCATGAAGCCTGGTGAACCTCGGATGCAACAAGTTGACGTAGAACGCTCACAAGAGTTTAGAAAGTGCATCGAATGTTTCTTATGTCAGAATACATGCCACGTTGTTCGTGATCATGAAGAGAATAAGAAATCATTCGCTGGTCCGCGCTTTTTTATTCGCATCGCAGAACTCGATATGCATCCATTGGATATGTTACGTAACCGCAAGAAGACAGCTCAGGAAGAACATGGACTTGGGCTCTGTAACATCACCAAGTGCTGTACTGAGGTTTGCCCGGAGCACATCAAGATTACGGACAACGCGATTATCCCGATGAAGGAGCGCGTTGCAGACGAGAAGTACGACCCGGTACGTTGGTTGGGTTCAAAAATCCGTCGCCGCGAGGAAGTGCTTTAAGCCAATCTAGTACGCTTTAGGAATGAAGCTATTCATTCGTTGGGCGGTAATGGCAGTTGCGGTCTGGGTTTCCACTCTGATTGTTCCCGGCATCAAAGTTCATGGTGGAGCATGGAGTTACCTCTGGGTTGCTCTGATTTTTGGTTTAATAAATACTTTTATCGGTTCGCTCCTCAAAGTTCTCACCTTGCCAGCAGTAATTCTCTCGCTTGGAATTTTCATTTGGGTTATTAACGCAGCGATGTTAGAACTCACCGCTCGTTGGAGTACCGCATTAGATATCACTAGTTTCTGGGCTGCTTTTTTTGCTTCCCTCATAATCAGTATCGTTTCATCGCTAGTGAATCGCACCGTTAAGAAAGTCGGCGGTACAGATAAACACTAAAAGCGTAGGTGTTGTTGCCCTCGGCGGAGTAGTCGGATCACTTGCTCGCTGGGGTTTTGCCTTGTTAATTGTCGATCACGGATTTCCCTGGGCTACCCTGTTAGTAAATTATCTTGGGTCAGGATTTTTAATGGCTCTTGTGGTTTATGTAAATCATCATCAATCGCCACAATGGTGGTGGCGCCCAGCACTTGGAGCAGGTTTTTGCGGGGGATTCACGACTTACTCGGCGTTTGCGGTCAAGGTTGATCAATACTTAAACGCTGCAAATTACTTTAGCGCGATTCTTTATGTTGCAGCCTCAATCGTTGGCACATATGTAGTTGTCGTAAGTGTTCATAAAATTATGACAAAGCGGGTTTCACGGTGACGGGAATCAAAGCGTTGTATATTGCACTTGGAGCTGGGGTCGGTGCTTCAGCTCGCTACCTTCTTGATTACGTCGTAAAAAAACTACACACGAGCTGGATTCCTATTGAAACCCTTGGGATCAATATCGCCGGATCTTTTCTCTTAGGTTTAGTAATAAATAGCCAAGATAGCGTTCTTTTAATTCTAGGAACGGGATTCGCTGGCGCTTTTACAACGTGGTCAACGTTAGCCGTCGAAGCACATGCTCTAGTGCATACTAAAAGCCACACCAAAGCATTTACTTACTTAACTTTGACGCTGATATTGGGAATTGGAGCAGCTGGAGCGGGGATCGCGCTATCTCGCTAGTTTCTTTACCCATCTCTCAACCGCATCTGGCGTGCGTGGAATTCCAGCACTGAGATTGATGTTGCCATCGGCTGTTACAAGGATGTCATCCTCGATACGAACGCCAATTCCGCGATAAGCGGGTGGAAAGAATTCATCGTCGGGATGAATATAAATTCCCGGTTCGACTGTAAGAATCATCCCTGGCTTTAACTTTGCCAGCGTGTAATTCTCTCTACGCGCTTGTGCACAATCATGCACATCAATTCCAAGCATATGGCCGGTGCTATGCGGCATCCAGCGGCGATGCAAACCACTTTCAGGTTTTAACGATTCTTCGGCAGAAATGGGCAGAACACCAAGCTCTGCCATGCCGTGTGCAACAACTTCCATTGCTGCGCTATGAAAATCACCGAAATCCGCTCCGGGCTTAACTGCCCTAATTCCAGCATCTGCAGCTTTCAAAACTAAATCATAAATATGTCGCTGTTCTTTACTAAATTTTCCATTGATAGGAAGAGTTCTAGTTACATCCGCGGTGTAAAACGCATCAGTTTCAGCTCCTGCATCAATCAAAATCAGCTCACCTTTTTTAACTTGGCCATCATTTCGAATCCAATGGAGGATGCAAGCGTGTGAACCTGATGCGACAATCGATGGATAGCCAATGTCATTACCTTCAACTCGAGCTCTGGCAAAAAAAGCTCCTTCAATCACACGCTCCCCCATAGGAGATTTAATTGCGGCAGGTAAAGCTTTGATCATGTCATCAAAACCACGAGCAGTTGTGGCGATTGCCTTCTTCATTTCATTTATTTCAAATTCATCTTTAACTAAACGCATCTCTGAAAGAAAACTCAAGAAATCCTTATCTTGGATTTTTGTAGTCTTAACGATTGCGTCAACTGCCTGATCTTCACCTCGTACGACTAAAACTTTCTTTTTAGTTTTCAGAAGTGCGGGAAGCGAATCGATGTGGCGAACCGTTATGCCATAACGCTTTTCAGTCTCCTCTTTAGTCATACGTCGGCCAACCCAAAATTCACCATGACGAGAATTGCGGAAAAATTCATCTGCATCACGTGGAGATCGTGGATGAATAAAAAGGAGTACTTCGTGCCCAGATTTTTTGGGTTCAAGTACTAAAACAGAATCTGGAACTGCATCTAAAGCCCCAATACCAGTCAGCCAAGAGAAAGCGGAGTGAGCGCGAAATTGATAATCACTATCGTTGGAACGAACTTTAAGATTTCCTGCGGGAATAACAAGTCGGAATCCTTGGTATGCCTTTGATAGTTTAGCGCGACGCTTTTTCGTAAAAGGCAAAGCTTCATGCGCAGTTACGCCTTCCAACGGTGAGGGAGCCCAGCCTTGAGACATAAAAGTTAGATGGTCGATTGATGGCGGAATATCATGAAGGCGGGTTCCATTATTCTTAAATGGAGAAACTTTCTTTACTGTTTTCTTCTTAGTTGTAGCCATCTGCCTAGTCATCCATTCTCATTATAAATCTTGCGCCAATTTGCATGAAGAGTTACGTATTCGTTATCAAGAATTCTACTCCGAGCCGTAAGCAAGTTCCCTTTACTCCTAGGATTAAACCCATGTTTGCAATCGTGGATACTGGGTGGTGGCGCGATGCGGTTATATATCAGGTCTACCCTCGCTCATTCCGGGACAGTAACGGTGATGGGATTGGCGATATTCAAGGAGTCATTCGAGGGCTGCCATATTTGGCCTCCCTAGGCGTGGATGCAATTTGGTTAAGCCCTTTTTACACAACACCCAACAGAGATGGTGGTTATGATGTTTCAAATCCACGCGATGTTGATCCAGTTTTTGGTTCCCTGCCGGATGCCGAGGAACTCATACAAGTAGCGCATAGCTTTGGGTTAAAGGTGATTTTTGATATTGTCCCGAACCACTTTTCCTCGGAACATTTATGGTTTCAGGCCGCACTCAAAGCGAAACCATATTCACTCGAACGAAACCGATTTCATTTCCATGATGGCCGTGGCGTAGGCGGAAATGAACCACCCAACAATTGGAATTCATTATTTAATGGTCCGGCCTGGACTCGGGTGACTGAAGCAGATGGAAATTTGGGGCAATGGTATTTACATCTCTTTGATTCTTCGCAACCCGATTTAAATTGGGATAATTTAGATATTCAAGAAGATTTCAAAGAAACTCTCCGATTCTGGTTAGACCGCGGAGTTAATGGTTTTCGAATTGATGTTGCGCATGGATTAGCAAAAGATGAAATTGATAAAGATCACCCGAATCCAGATGCGTTGACCCGGGCCCTGCGCGTTGATTCAAAAGGAATGCGCAAAGAAGAACGAATCTCGCTGCTCACAGACTTACCCTTCTTTGATCGTGAAGGAGTCCACAAAATCTATAAAGAGTGGCGAAAAGTTATCGATGAGTATTCCGGAGAACGAATGTTCGTTGCCGAGGCTTACATATATCCAACAAGTCGACTGGCTCGGTATGTCCGCCCTGGTGAGCTACACCAAGTTTTTAATTTTGATTTCTTACTCATTGATTGGGATGCAAATCTTATTAGATCAACAGTAGAAAGAATTTTAGGAGAATTGAAAGAGGCGGGGGCACCACCGACTTGGGCTTTAGACAATCATGATTCTCCTCGCGTGGTTTCTAGATTACAAAGCTCTGAGAAAGCCCGGGCACTTGCCATGATTACCCAAGCTCTTCCGGGTGCGCTCTACATTTATCAAGGCGAAGAACTTGGTTTGCCTGATGGAGAAATCGCACCAGAGTTTCGACAAGACCCTGTTTTCATTCGATCTGAAGGAAAAGATTTAGGCCGTGATGGTGCAAGAATTCCAATTCCATGGAGCCGTAACGATGTAAATTTTGGATTTAGTACGGGTGCACCATGGTTGCCTATACCGACGGAATATGAAGAACATGCCATGGATGTTGAGCTAGCTGACCCCACAAGCTTCCTTGAACTTTATAGAAAATCCCTAACGCTTCGAAAGCTTCATGGGCTTGGGAAAGATATAGGAATTGAATGGCAAGAAGCGCCAGAAGGCGTTATTTATTTCACGCGCGGTCAAGATTTCGTTTTACTAGCTAATACAACAGATCAGAAAATTGATCTAGAAATCAGTGCCACCGCAAGCGTAATTCATGCGTCTGGCCCAGGAACTTTAATTTCAGGTAGAACGATCACTCTTCCCGCAAATACAACTATATGGCTACACAATTAATTATATTTTTCTGGTAGACCCACGGACGACTAGTTCGGTCGGCAGCGTTAAGGTTTTTGGCGGAGTTTCCGGCTTATTCAATTTCTCCATAATTGACCACGCAGCCATCTCTCCTAATAACCAGACTGGTTGAGCAATGGTTGTCAGGTCAGCAAACTCCGCCATCTTGTGGCCGTCGTAACCAACAATCGAAATATCGTCAGGACACTTCATGCCATGGCGCTTGAGTGAAAGCATTGCACCGTAAGCCATTTCGTCAGATGCACAAAAAATTGCCGTTGGGGGGTCTGGTCTAGCAAGTAGATCATCCATTGCGCGTTGGGCGGAATCCATATCAAAACCTGCGAATACTTCATGATGGGGGTTAAAAGCCAACCCTTCTTCCTTTAAAACCGACATAAAACCAGCTCGCCGATCTCGCATAACTGGGTTTTCCCATACGAGTGCATGTTCACCGGCCATGAGTCCAATGCTTGTATGCCCTTGATTCACCAAGTGCCTAGTAGCCGTACGAGCACCAGCTAGGTCATCAATTGCAACTGAAGAAAATTCTGGGCGATGAAAACCGATAAGGGCAATTGGTAGATCTAGATTTAACATTGCGTTGAATTCTTCTTCACTCGGAGGCAAGCTAATCGTGATGAGGGCATCAACTCTTTCACGCAAATAACGATCTTTGAAAAGTTTTTCACGACCATTAATTTGCGAAAAGTTATAAAGCAAAATATCTAAACCAGCTTCACGCAGTGCTTGCTCGACTCCAGCAATTGCTTCAGAGAAATACCACCTTGATGTTGTTGGTGAAACAATGCCGACAGTATTTGTCTTTCCGGGGCGGTTAGATAGGGGTGAAATCGGATAATCTAATTCCTCAGCCGCCTCAATAATTTTTGCGCGAGTTCGTTCATTGACATGCTGCAGACCTCGAAGAGCTCGGGACACGGTGGCAGGTGAAACCCCGGCCCGTTCAGCAATCTCTTGAATCCCAGCCATTCTTCGCTCCGCTCGTTCTCACAATTTCTTGCAAGGTCCTGAAAGTGTATGAAAGCGTAGAAGGAAGATTTGGATGGCACAAGATAGGCAAGCTAATTGATAGACAGTAGATAGGTAGGTAGCTCTGCTGGGCATACGCTTATCTCCGTGATGCTAGGTATCGATGTAGGAGCAACAAAAATAGCTATTGGGTTGGTCGATGAGCGTGGAGTCGTCAGCGATCGCCACGAGATTCCCACCCAAGTTGCATCCAGTGAAATTTTGGCTGACGATCTTGCAGTATTAATTAAGCGAGTAATGGCGAAATCGCCTACTCCAATTACCGCGGCTGGAATTGGTTCAGCTGGTCCAATTGATGTGGATAAGGGCACCATTAGTCCTGTAAATATATCTATTTGGCGCCACTTTCAAATAGTTGCATTAGTGAAAGAATTAACTGGATTAAACAAGGTGACACTTATTGGCGACGTTGTCGCATTGGCGCTCGGTGAATACCAACTCGGCTCAGCGAGACACTCAAAAAATATTTTAGGTCTAGTCGTTTCAACTGGAATCGGTGGCGGGCTGATTCTCAACGGACAAGTCCATAACGGGTCCTCATGGAATGCCGGATTCATCGGCCATACTGTAATTGGAGATTCTTATACACAATGTTTTTGCGGAGGTATCGGTTGCATCGAAGCGCTTTCTAGTGGACCAAGTATGACTCGATGGGCGATAACAAATGGGCTCGATATTCCAGGAGATTCAAAATTCGAAGCAGTCGCGGAGGCAGCTAAAACTAAAAACCCAATTGCAATTGAAGCCATTCGCCTTGGTACTGACTCACTAGCCATTGCAATTGCTAATGCCGCTGCGCTACTTGACTTAGATTGCGTAGTCCTTGGCGGAGGAGTCGCAGAAAGCGGAGAAGTTTTCTGGAAACCACTTCAAGAAGCGTTTAGTAGGCGCTCGGCGCACAATAAATTCCTCAAAGTAAAAGCTATAAGTAGATGTGAACTTGGCAAAGATGCAGGTTTAATCGGTGCGGCACTTTACGCAACACTCTAAATATTACTATTCAGCTAGATGCCAAATTTCTTTCAGCTCGATCAGATTTCCTTGGCTATCTGCCAAGTTGACAATGATGTCTTCGAACCACTTTGCCCACTTTGCATTGACTTCATAGTGAGATAGCTTTTCAAAAGCGGTAGCTTTGTTAGGAACTGCTTCAAGGTATCCAACAGCCGTAAGGCCGCGGCGAAAGATGCTGTAATTGGTAAACCCACATTCCTTGAGTGCATCAACTAATTCTGGCCATATTTCGGCATGCCGCTTTTCATACTCGGCAACTTTGCCATCGTAGATTTCAAAGGTAAAACAGACTCTTTCCATAAATGCGTACCTTTCCAGTTGTCTCAGTTGTCTCAGTTGTCATCCCGTGCGCTAGGTATAAAATATGGATTGCTCAGAAGAGAACCCTTGACCTTTATCTAGAATATTGGATACTTAGCCGCAGTCCAAGAGCCACGGGAGAAAAATTATGGCAAAAGTTCGAGTTGGAGTTATCGGCGCCGGCAGCTGGGCAATTGCTTCACATCTTCCTTACCTGGCAAAGCATGATGATCTTGAATTTGTTGGAATCTCTCGCAAGGGACCAGAAATTCTTAAGAAGATCTCTGATCGCTACGGTTTCCAAGTGGCTTCTGAAGACTACAGAGATGTCTTGGATGCAGGCGTTGACATCTGTGTTATTGGAAGTCCGACTGGATTGCATCACGAGCATGCTAAAGCAGCCTTGGAATCAGGCGCTCACGTTATGTGTGAAAAGCCCGTCACAATTGACCCGAAAGATGCTTGGGATATTGACGCAACCGCGAAGAGGGTTGGAAAAGAATTAATAATTGCTTTTGGTTGGAATTATTTACCGATGATGCAAGAAGCAAAAGCTTTAATGGAGAAATATGGAATTGGTGAGCTTGAACATTTAACAATTCATATGTCTTCTGCAACACGTGAACTTCTTTCAAATACTGGAGCCTATCCAGATGCAACCCCTGAGTCGCTGCCTGAACAAAAGACGTGGACCGACCCAAAGCTTTCAGGCGGAGGTTATGGCCAAGCCCAGTTGACCCACGCACTTGGTATGGGTTTGTGGTTAACAAATGCGCGTGCAGAATCCGGTTTTGCTTTGATGAACGCTCCAATGAACGCCCCCGTAGAAATGCACGATGCGATTAGTTATCGATTTGAAAATGGCGCAATTGGAGCAGTATCTGGCGGCTCAGCACATGCAGCAGCACACAAGGCTTATCACGCACTTGAATTACGAGCTATCGGCTCCGACGGTCAACTCCTATTAGATCTTGAGCGTGCAGCTGTCTGGCTCTACTACAAGGGCGAAAACATGAGATTAGAACTCGATGATGGTGCTGGTTTCTATAACTGCCAGGGTCCAATTGATGCGTTGGTTGCTGCTGGTAAAGGCCAGAAGTTCAAGAATTTCTCTCCAGGAGAGCTTGGCGCTCGCTCGGTAGAGGCTTTAGATATTGCCTATCGCAGTGCTGTCAGTGGAAAGCTTGAGCATCGCCTGTAAGAATCTTCGGCATTAATAATTTCTGCTTTACCCCATTTAATGTCTCGCCAAGTGATTTCTTCAGGGGTGCTTTCGACGTATTCCTCATACGTTCGCGTTGCGGTTTCTACACGAACTTTACCTGCGCCAATTGGCATATCTTCAAATTCTAAATGCGTAATGGCAAGAAATTGAGAAGGGTTCTGTAAATTAGTTGGATCTCCTGATTCCCAGAGCGCTGCAACTGCATACGCAGAATTCCACCAGGAGCCGCCGCGAGATGCATCTAGAATCCCCCGAACAGCAGCGGGTAAGAAAACTGTAATGGAATGAGGCTCATCTTTAATTGTTGAGCGTAATTTCATAGCGGCAGTGACTGCCGAATGAGCAAATCCATTTGTATCAATCAAACGAAGTTCAACAGTTTCAACACCAGTAAGTATTTGCGATGAAGTACCTTCGACTGAAAACATTTCAACTAGTCCGCGTGGTCCACGCCAAATATCTTCTACGTGAGGTGCCCCGATAATTGCCGCGTGCTCACTTGTGATTCCTAACGAGATTGCTGCAGCTCGATTAGTTTGAGGTGCACCTTTTCGCTCAAAACCGGCTTGCGGGGAGCCACCAATATTCATTGCACAAATATGTAGGGCGGCTAAGTGTTGTTCTTTGCTTAGGCCGAGTGCAATCGCAGCGGTAGATGTAGCAGCGAACGCTCCACTTGTTGATGTCACATGCCATTTAGATCTATGTGAAGCTCCAAAGAAATTCGCGATAGTAGCGCCTGTCCGGTACCCATAGGCGGCAGCCTCAAAGACCTGACTAAGTGAGAGATTTTTTTCAATGCCAATTGATGTTGCAATTGGCCAAATAATCGAACCTGGATGCGTGAGAACTTTCCAATCTAAATCATCCATATCCAACGCACTGGCATAAAGCCCCAGCGTTACCGCTCGCTCGGTTATTCCTGAAGCGAAAACTGGCGTGCTCAATTTGTAGTGTTTTTCGCCAAGCACAGCGCATGCCACAAAATCCTGAAAGAGAATCTCGAGTCGATTACTCTCTATTTTAAGGTTTTTTTCAGTTAGTGCACCAAGTAACTCATCACCATACACATTGTCATGCATGAGTAAGCGCCTGACTACTTGAACGTGGTCGATATGTTGTGGGTACAACTGCTTGTGAAGGTGCTTTATCTGCGATGAGATCTAATATTAATCGAGCAGATTGGCGCCCCATCTCTTCGGGATCGCGATATACCGAAGACAAATCAGCTGTAAGCACATCGAACATTGGCCACTCATCTAATGCAACAAATGCAATGTCTTTACCAGGCTTAAGTTTTAATTCCTTAAGTGCACGAAGTGCTCCAGTTGAGGCTCCAATTCCACCAGAAATTAAAGCAGTGGGCGGGTTCTTCCCAGAAAATAAATCTTTGGTTTGCTCGTATGCATAATCTTCGCCAAATTTACCAAGACGAATTAAGTTTTCATCAATCTTTATTCGAGCATCACCCATCGCTTCTTCAAAACCTTTAATACGGTTACGGGATATAAATACATCTTTGCGCCCTGATATAAATGCAATTTTTGTATGTTTATTTCTAATTAAATCAGCAGTTGCATTTTTTACACCTTGCGCATGATCGCAAACGACAGCGCTAGCGTTCAAGCCAGTTACTTCACGGTCGAGTAAAACAACTGGCGCACCAAGCTCACTGATGGTATTGCGAACATATGGTGAATCCTCCGAGACGAGCGATGCAATTACTCCATCAATGCGGCGTCTTTTGAAGAGTGAAAAATTCTCTTTCTCGGCATCCAGATCACCATGTGAATTGATTAAAATCATCGAGTACCCGGCTTTACGTAATTCATGTTCAGCACTTTGAGCAACAATGGAAAAAAGTGGATTTGTAATATCTCGGATCATGAAACCAATAGTGTTCGTCGCTCCTTTACGAAGAGACTGGGCTAAGTGGTCGGGTTCGTACCCAAGTTCAGCTACGGCCGCTTCAACTTTTGCTCTCATCTTTTCTGAAACGTCGAGGTGGCCAGAAAGGACGCGGGAGACACTAGAAATCGCAACGCCAGCCTTGGCTGCAACTTCGTGAATCGTGATGCGGTTCTTTCCCATGGTCAGCGAGGTTAGTCCGATAGCCCTTTAATAAGAATAGAAACTGGAAATATTTTCCAGAAAAGATTTCCAATGGGCATATTGACACGGAGACTTTACCGCTTAGACTTAGGAATCGTTTCCAGTAATTTACTCCCGGGAGGTAGAGCGTGGATTTAACTATTACTCGCGTAGAAACTGAGTCAGTTCGTGTGCCACTGGAGACGGTCTACAAGGGAAGTCACTACAAGATGACCCATCGCTCGACGACAATCACTCGTATTTTCACAAAGTCTGGCCTGGTCGGAGAAGCGTATGCCGGGGATGAAGATGCTGGATTGCTTGAGATCGACAACATTATCCACGAAGAACTCGCCCCGTTAATTTTGGGTAAAGATGCATTTGAGATCGAAAAATTATGGGAACTCTGCCGTCCAGCCACTTGGGATATTTTACGAGATCGCCGTCTTGGACTTGTTGCTACTGCATCCATTGATGTAACCCTGTGGGATTTACTTGGAAAGGCGTACAACGCACCATTGTGGAAATTATGGGGTGGATATCGCTCCAAGATTCCTGTTATCACTATTGGTGGTTACTACGGAAGTGATTTAACAATTCAACAAGAAGTTGAATATCTTTTAAAGGAACAGTTCGCCGGAATGAAATTTAAAATTGGCGGCCTAGAGCCAGAAGAAGATGCAAAGCGCTTTAAGGAAGCTCGTCGCGTAGGCGGAGATAACTTCCGTATCGCAGTAGACGCAAACCAAGGCTACACAGTTCCTCAAGCAATTAAATTTTCTCATCTTGTTGCAGATGACAATCTGTTGTGGTTTGAAGAGCCATGTATTTGGCAGAATGATAAGAAAGCAATGCGCGATGTTCGTTACGTCGGAAACGTTGCAGTCACGGCTGGGCAGACTGAATTTTCAGCAGCTGGTTGTCGCGATCTCATGGAGACTGGATCGATTGATTATTGTAATTTTGATTCTTCATGGTCCGGCGGACCAACTGAATGGCGCCGCGCAGCTGCCATCGCAACTGTGTACGACGTGAAGATGGCTCACCATGAAGAACCTCAGGTAGCTTCTCACCTTCTGGCTTCTATTCCTCATGGAACCTACCTTGAATTTTTCCATCCAAAGCGCGATCCAATTTGGCACAACATGATTGCTAATCGTCCTGAACTGAAAGATGGTTATATGCAATTGCATGACACACCAGGGCTTGGCTGGGAGCTTGATCGGGACTACATCAAGAAGTACCGAATTGCCGAACGCGTTTCAGAACTAAAGAATTAACTAATCCACTTCTTTACAAGCGCACCCTGTTTTGCTGCAAAACGCTCTCCCATGAGCCTATAACCATCGGCATTTGGATGAAGTTGATCAGGCATCATGTGAGCATCGGCGCTGCTAAAAAGTTCTAGTCCATTGAGGTAGTGAAGATTGGAATCAGATCTTTTAGAAACAATATCTTCCAACAAAGTCCGAATCCGTGGAAGATTGAGTGCACCATGGCTCAAGTCATGAGAACGAGGTTCAGAATATAAACCTGACTCACCAATCAGAGTTGGACCAGGATTTATTTCATGAAAAGGGCAACAAATTGGGGATATAACCAAAATTGGAGTCGTGGGTTTTTTTTCTCGAATAATATCTAAGAAGTTATGTACTGCAGGAACGAAACTTCGCTCACGCATTGAGTCGGCGTTAACAACATTAATACCCATCTTCAATGAAATAAAATCAGCCTCAAGGTTTGCAATAGTTCTTGCAACAAAACCATCAACATGGCATTCACCAGCTAGGCCAAGATTACGAATATTCAAATCTAACAGCCGAGAAGCGTGTACATTCCAAATATTCATTGGGCGCTGCGCCTCTATGCAGTGACTGATTGAACTTCCGTAGTGAATCCACTTTTTACGAGAATCTAATTTAGGCACAAGAATTTCTTGATCCATTGAAATCGATTCTATTTCGACAACTCCAGATGAAGGTAACCAAATTTCAATTTCTTTTCGTGCAGTTCCGAGTCCTTCGAAGGAAATAGTTTCAGCTTCACCTCGTATGTACTCCTCATTTGTGACAGCTGGTCCATCCATTGTGAGCCTTACCGCACCACCACGCAAAGTTTGCGCCGTCGAGTGCTCAACACCGTCAATCAATAGATCAAAGCCAGCTGGTCCAGGCTCTTCGGCAAGGTTTTTGATTGTTAATCGAAAGACATGGACGTGAAGCTCTATTTTTTCTGAGGTTGTTGCGAAGCGAAGGCGGACGCCCGAGGGCATCCGCGCCCAACGTCCGATATCACCTTTGGCATATTGGGTCTTAGTCCACCCAGGAAGCCGAGAAAAGCTGAGCCACCCCTCATTGTTCAGATTGTTCAGGTTGTTTAGCTCAGTTTCCTGGGCGCCGGCAATTTCAATGGGAGAGTCAAGCAAAGGTGTTTTCATGCTGAGCATTATGGCCTTTCAATTGCGTTCAATTTATAACGATTTATTTATCTCGTCCCAAGAGTGGGATTCCTATTGACGCCCAAGCGTGGGCAGGAAAGGATTCCAGTCACGGCAACAACGGTGTCCGAGGAAATGGCCTCTGATTACCATGCCTATAACGAATGTAATGAAAGGTCACGGTGAAGTATGAAAGCTGCTTCTAAATTTCGTGCCGGTGCGATCGCTGCTGTAGCAATTGCTGCACTAGTAGGTACATCAGTGCTACCAGCAGGAGCTGGTCAATTCGATTTCCGCAAGGCTGTTCCTGGTAGCGGAAAAGGAATCACAATCGGCTTAATCGGCCTCGATGATGCAATTGGATTCGGTAAGGACGTTCACGATTCAATCGCTCGCGAAGCAAAAGCTGCAGGCGCAAAGCTCGTATTTTGTGATTCAAAGCTAAACGCTGCAACAGCTCTTAACTGTGCAAAGACATTTAAGCTTAAGAAGGTTCAGGGATACTTGAACTTCCAACCTGTTTCATCAGCTGCTGCTGCAGTATGTAAGGCTGGACCACAGGTTCCTGTAATCTCAATCGATATTGAGCAGGATCCATGTCAGACCGCGTTTATGGGTGCTGACAACAGCTACGCAGGTCAAGTTTCTGGAATTGCTCTTGGTAAGTACTTCAAGACAAACTTCAGTTGCCAATTCGATGCATTTATCTCACTTGAAGATTACGGCGTCGGACTTGTTAACGAAGCACGTATGGGTGGATACCGCTCAGGCTTCGAAAGTGTTTGTGGTGCTGGTTCAATCGGAGACAAGCTCATCAAAATTGATGCTGGTCGTCTAGAGCCTGCTCTTGCAAAGATGAAGGATGCTTTGACAACACTTCCAAATGCTCATCACGTTGTAGTTGTTGCAATCAACGACGAAGGTATTCAAGGCGCATTCTCAGCGGCTAAGGCTGTTGGTCGCGCTGACGATATCTACGCAGCTGGTCAAGGTGCTTCTGCATCAGCATGGTGCGATATCAAGAACACATCACACTGGATTGCTGATACTGCATACTTCCCAGAGCGTTACGGCGAGATTGGTGTTCCTTACCTACTTGATCTAATCAAGGGTAAGAAAGTTCCATTCCAATTGAAGATCAAGCACGTAGCAGTAAACGCTGGAAATCTCTTCACAGTATTCCCAGCTGCTAAGGCAAAGTGCGCATAAGTAACTAGCTAAACAGTTTGACGTAACACCATATTGACCACAGGAATGAAGGGATTTAATTAATGTCGAACAAGACGGAGCTAATTCGTTTGGAAGGCATAAAGAAGTCCTATAACAGTGTGGAAGTTTTACACGGTGTGGATTTGTCTGTGAACGCCGGAGAGGTCATTGCACTTCTCGGGGAGAACGGAGCTGGCAAGTCCACACTTGTGAAAATTCTTGCGGGAGATATTTTCCCAACAGAAGGTGTTATCAAGATTAATAATTCTGAGTTGGCGGGCCTTGATGTTTTTCAAGCCCGCCAACTTGGCATAAGGATGATTTTCCAAGAACTAAACGACGCACCGACTCTTACCGTCGCAGAAAATATTTTCTTAGGGCAATGGCCAACATCTGGCGGACGCGTAGCGTGGAAAGAGTTGCGCAAGCAAGCCCAAGATGTTCTAGATCGGCTTGAGGTAGATATTCCCCTTGATGCAATTGCTGGCTCTCTGCGAGTTGGAGAGCGTCAGTTACTTGAAATTGCACGAGCGCTTATTCAAAATGCGAAAATTTTGGTTCTTGATGAACCAACGGCAGCTCTCTCCAATGTAGAGGTCGAGCGCCTATTTAAAGTTATGGACCAGCTTCGTGCTCAAGGCGTAGGCATGGTTTACATTACCCACCGCCTTGATGAAGTAACTCGAGTTGCTGATCGCGTTCAAGTTCTACGCGATGGAGACTCCGTATTCTTGGATGAAGCGAAGAGCGTAGATCGCGAAACTTTAGTCACAGCGATGCTCGGGCATGCCGCGGTTGCAAATGCACGTCCTGAAGTTTCAAAAGGCACAAAAGTTGCTCTTCAAGTAAAGGGACTTTCCGACGGTAAGGTTTATCACGACATCTCATTTAATGTGCATGCAGGAGAGGTTGTTTGCCTCTTTGGCAAAATTGGTTCAGGCACATCAGAAATTTTAGAAAGTATATTTGGATTACGTCCAACTCTTTCCGGAGAGATCTCTATCTTCAGCGAAGGTTTTACTCCAAAATCTCCACAGGATTCAGTAACTCGTAAAATCGGTTATTTACCAGCAGATCGCCAGCGCTTAGGTTCATTTGCAATACGTTCTGTAGCCGAGAACCTTTCTGTTAGCTCTTGGTCACGTATGGCTAAATTTGGTTTTGTGAAGAAGGCTGACGAGGAGAAAGCTTTTGGAAATTGGCAAGACGCTCTTCATATCAGCGCGCGCCGGGGTCCGAGCCAAGAGATTGCAACCCTCTCTGGTGGAAACCAACAGAAAGTTTTGCTCGGCCGATGGTTTGAAGCTCAAGTAAATGTTCTTCTTCTCGTCGAACCAACTCGAGGAGTGGATGTCGGGGCACGCCGCGATATCTACGACATCATCCGCAAGCAAGCTAAAGAAAGTAATATGGCAGTACTTGTTGCTACCTCCGATTACGAGGAAGTCGTACTGCTTGCAGATCGCGCGCTCGTTGTTTCTCGCGGTGCGATTTCTGCTGAATTTACAGATGATTTAGTTCAAGCAAATAAACTCATAGCAGCATCCAGTTAGGAGCAAGAATAAAAATGGTAAAACTGAAGGCTGGATCAACGGCTCAAGGAAGCGAAGACGGCGGAAAAAAGCGACGCAAGATTCCAGATAGCGCGCCACTAGTCGGCGTACTTCTTTTCATGATGGTTCTCTTCTCAACGACGAGTGAATACTTCTTCCAACTCGATAACTTTAAGAACGTTCTTGCCAATGCTGCAGTTACCGGCATTGTTTGCATACCTTCAACTTTCCTTATTATCTCCGGACAAATCGACCTTTCAGTTGGTTCAGCAGCAGCCGTGTCAGGCATGCTCCTTGCTCAAGTAGTAAATCATCATGGGGTTGTACTCGGCTTGCTATCTGTTCTTATTTTCGGATTAGCCCTTGGTTGCTTTAACGGTTTTATCGTCACGGTAATTGGAGTAAACGCTCTTATTACAACACTTGGCGGACTCGGATTTCTTTATGGAGTTGCATTGCTTATCGGCAATGGCCAAACACTTGGAATGAAGAATTTTGAATGGTTAGGAACGGCTCAACCAATCGATATTCCACTTCCTATCCTGATCTTTACTGCTTTGGCGATCCTTGGTTCACTTACGCTTCGCTACACAAAGTTTGGTCGCTCCATTTATGCAATTGGCTCGAATCCAAATGCGGCACGCGTTGTGGGTATCCGCTCCAACCGGGTTATGTTTATAACCTTCATTTTGTCAGGCGTTGCTGCTGCGCTTGCAGGCGCCGTCTTAGCCTCACAATTGTCATCCGGCGATCCAAACTCAGGGCTAGGACTTGAACTTCAAGTTGTTACAGCGATTGTTCTCGGTGGCGCTAGCTTGGCCGGTGGCCGCGGATCAATTCTTGGAACCGTCCTTGGTCTTTTGATTGTTGGCGTACTTAATAACGGCTTAATTCTGCTTGATGTGCCTACTTTCTGGCAGCGCATCGCACAAGGCCTGATGCTTATTATCGCTGTCTCATTTGACTCAATTCGAGCCAAACTCAATAACACCCGGAGTTAATTCATGACGCTCAACGTTTCTACTCAAAGAATCGTTCCGGCTCGTCGTCCTAAGAAGACCGTCAAGGTTGGATTAGTCGCGGGTGGACTTGGAACGTATTGGCCGCAATTTCCACACCTCTTGCCGCAGTTACAAGATTCTGCAAAATACGTCTCAGAACGTATCGGCACGATGGATGTCGAGCTAGTAGATGTTGGATTTATCTCGGATGCTCAAGAAGGTGCCGTAGCAGCAGAGAAGTTGCGCGCAGCGGGTTGCGACATGATTGTCATGTTCCTCACCACCTACATGACATCGTCCATGATTATTCCTATCGCACAACGCGCGAATTCGCCTGTTTTAGTTATTAATTTACAACCTACTGAACAGATGGATCACGCAAACTTTGATACGGGTGCATGGCTGGCCTATTGTGGCGCCTGTCCACTACCTGAAGTTGCAAATGCATTTGAGCGCGCTGGTGTTCCCTTCCGCTCTGTATCTGGATTCCTTCGTGAAGAACGCGCATGGACCAAAATTCATAGCTGGATTCAAGCAGCCGGAGTTCGCGCAGTGTTGCGTAACTCTCGTCATGGAATTATGGGCCATTTATATCCAGGCATGCTCGATGTATCTACGGATATGACAATGGTGACCACACACTTTGGTGGTCATATGGAAGTACTTGAATTTGATGATTTAAGAGTACGAGTAGAGAAAGTTACAGAAAAGGAAATTGACGCAGTTCTTGATGAAACGCGATCTATTTTCACCCTAGATAAAACTGTAAATGAAGATGATCTGCGTTGGGGAGGACAAGTTGCAGTTGGACTTCGCCGCCTCGTTGATGATTTTGATATCTCAAGTCTTGCTTACTATCACCGTGGCCTCGATGGTGAAATCCATGAACGCCTCGGTGCTGGAATGATTCTTGGCTGCTCATTATTAACTGCAGAAGGAATCCCAGCGGTAGGAGAGTATGAACTTCGTACATCTATTGGAATGTTAATGCTAGATCGCATCGGCGCTGGTGGATCCTTTACTGAGTTCCAAGCTCTTAACTTTAATTCTGGCGTAGTTGAAATGGGACATGACGGTCCGGCGCACCTTGCAATTACCAATGACCGCCCAATACTTCGCGGACTTGGCGTTTTCCACGGTAAGCGCGGATATGGTGTCTCAGTTGAATTCGATGTAAAACACGGGCCGGTCACTACTTTTGGAGTTACCCAAAGAAAGAACGGCACATACCAATTTGTTGCCTCCGAGGGCACCGTTGTTGATGGCCCTCGTCTGCTGATTGGTAATACAACATCGCTCATTGACTTTGGGATGAATCCTGGGGAGTGGTGTGACGCGTGGAGCGCAACTGGAGTACCTCACCATTGGGCCCTTGGAACTGGCCACCGAGTAGCCGAGCTACGTTCTATAGCGGAACTTCTCGATATTGAAATGGTTGTCATCTAGTATCTTGTTACGACATTCATCGGCGAAGATCTAAAAGGCAAGTGTGTTGTTACGGGCGCCACTGGCGGTATCGGTTCTGCAGTAGCACATGAGTTTGCTGAACCAAAAGAAATTTCACAGGCAGTTGTCTTTTCAGCTTCATCAGGATCTAGCCACATAACTGGAGCTTTTATCAACATCTCCGGCGGGCAGTTGATGTCCTAAACCAACCTAAACCAACCTAAACCAAACTGAGTGCTGCGATACAAGCAATAACCATGATGGATGAGAGCACAATTGCTCGCGTTGGCCGTCTCTTATAGGCAACAATTTCCATTAAGACAATCATTAGTGGAATAGCAGAGAGCACTGACTGCACAACCAGAGTACTGCCACGGTGAATCGCGACGAAGGAAAGAAACCACCCCATCGACATAAAAACTGCTCGCTTAGCAAGAATTGGGTAAGACCTTAGTAAAACATCTTTGGGCCAGAATAAGACAATAAATATAAGTCCAGCAATAATCTGTTGTATGAACAAGAACTGTGACAGTCCTACCCCTGCGTGAGCTAATCTAGAAATTAGAATTGCGACTACGCCAGAATTAACTCCCTGCGCGAGCATAAAAAGAAAAGTTAAAGTGGAGTGGACTCCAAGAAGAGATTTTCTAATAGGAAAAAGCGTTGCCACTACTAAGACAAAAACGACCATAAACTGGATGGAGCTTACTGATACTTTCAAAAAGTTTACGGAGAGGAGTAGAACCATTGCAGGGCTGAGGGAAGCACCAACAATTGCCAGCGAGGCACTGCCTCGTTTTACAATAACAAAAACAAACATTGCACCTAAAGCAGTCAAGGCCCCTAGGAGTGCAATCTCCCACAATTGTGTTGATGAGAGTGGAATCCAATCTTGTCGAATAACGACAAAAGGTAGAGCAAAAATTGCATTCAGAATAAAAAGTGGACCGATGATTTGGAAAGCTGGCAATTTCTGAATCAGAGACCGTGTTAAAAAAGTTCCAAAGGCAGTACAGAGCGCTGCACTCAGAGCAAATATAAGATACATAAGGATTGTATTATGCCCGCATTTGAGTACTATTCAATGCGTGAGTATAGAGTTTCTCTCCCCAGATTATTTCAAGAATCCTTACGAGATTTATCGTGATTTTCATGCCAGTAATCCAATTTTTTGGGATAAAAATATTAAGGCATGGATTATCTCCCCATATGCAGAAGTAGAAAAAGGACTTTCAAACCCTGATTTAAATGCTGGTGAGCGTATTGCCTCTGCCTCTGCGCATCTCTCGCAGGAAGAAAAAATTGAATTTCGCAAGATTATTTCAACACTTAATAACTGGATTGTTTTTCAAGATCCGCCCGCGCATACAAGACTTCGCAAACTAGTAAATAAATCTTTCACGCCACGAGCTATCGAGGTTTTTAAACCTAAACTAGAAAATATCGTTAATGAATTAGTAGCCAAAGCGCTAACTAAGAATGAGTTTGATTTTGTATCTGAACTCTCTTTCAAGCTTCCGGCCTTAGTCATTTGTGAATTACTCGGAATTCCAGCAGATCGCCAGAACGATGTCCGTCGCTGGTCTGATAAACATGCTGGATTTAGCGCTTCGGCCCAAGTTAGCTATGAGGCAGCAAAAGCGGCGAATGATGCTTCAATTGAGGCTGAAACATACTTATTCACGCTATTTGATGAGCTTCGGCGCAATCCCGGGGATAACATACTTTCTAAATTAGTTAACATGGATAAGAGTGAAGATCATCTGAGCGATGAAGAACTTGCAGCGCTCACGATTCAGTTGTTTTTTGCTGGATTTGAAACAACCGAAGGCCTAATTGGGAATTTAATGCTTGCTCTTCATAACAATCCCGAGGAGAAGAAAAAGCTCACAGCTGATCACACAATGGTCGAAGCGGCCGTAGAAGAAGCGCTTCGATATGACTCTTCAATCCTTAAGCAATCGCGAGTGGCTTCCATTGATTTGATGATTGGGGGGCAGGAGATCAAAAAAGGCGATTATTGCCATTTCATGATTGGCGCTGCAAATCATGACCCAGCTCGCTATGTCGACCCAGATCTATTCATTATCGATCGTGAAGATTTAGGCCATTCCAGCTTTGGACATGGAATTCACTTCTGCATTGGTGCCCCACTTGCTCGGTTAGAGACTAAGACATTACTAACCGCTCTACTTCAACAGGCGCCAGGCTTACGTATTACTCAAAGTGAAATTAAATACCCCCAACTCTTTGCGGTTCGTAAGCCGCTTGAGCTAGGGGTATCACTGAATTAGAACGTATTTACTTAGAATTTGTAGAGGCGATCCAATCGCTATTTGCGAATCTGAGTAGCTCGCTCTAATAATCTTTCTGCAACTTTCTTTGATGCTTCATCAATCATGAGACCGTTGAAATTAACAGCCCCAGAAGAATTATTAAATTCTTCAATAATTCCTTTTTCAGTAGCGATTTCTTCAGCATTGGGTGTGAAGGCGCCATTAATGGGTGCAATTTGATCTGGATGTATCGCCCATTTACCATCGCCGCCCAGAGCCCTTGCGATATTTGAAGCTTTCGTTAACCCCGTTAGATTGGCGATTTCAAAGGAGGGCCCGTCGTATGCCAACTTCCCGTAGGCATGAGCGGCAATAACAATCTGAGAGAAGGGATATTCCAGCGCATTTGGAACTTCCTGCCGTGGAGTTCCAGGAGAGCTTGAAGGCATTCCGGTGGAGGCCATAAAGTCAGCCGGCCCAAAAGCTAAAGAGATTACCCGCGGGTGGGAAGCTATCGCTGCGGTATTCACTAAGCCAAGAGCGCTCTCTATCTGGACTTCAAAGCTAAGCGCACGCGGGATACATCGATTCCAATATCGCAGATCTTTTATTGTATGAATTTTAGGCAGAATTACTGACTCAATCCGGCTACCACGCAAAGCCCTAATTAATTTTAAGTCAGCTTTGGCTTCCGGACTGATCCGCTCATTAATCCGAATCGATAACTTTTTGTCAGTGTCCAAAATTTTTAGAAACTCAAGAACATGCTCACGTGCCGAAGCTTTTTCTGATGGAATTACAGAATCTTCTAAATCAATAATTATTTGATCTGCTTGCGTTCCTAACGCCTTCTGAAGCATTGATGGTTTACTAGCTGGAACACAGAGAAGCGAACGCATGGCCGAAAGTCTACCTTGGTTTATGTTAGGAAGGAAGAAAAACTTTTTGTGTTATCGATGAAGAAATCATCTCTCGAAGCTCTGGTAAGCCAGAGATTTCTCCTGCTGAAATAGCTTGCATTCCGATATTTCCTAGCAGCGTCGCTTCGACAGCCCCCGTGATAACCCTTTTGCGAGTTACATCAGCTGTTAATTGATTCAAGAAGTTATTGGCACTTCCGCCACCAACAACATAAATGACATCGAAAGTGTGTCCTTCGGCAGCCTCAAAGTCCAAAATAACATCGTGATATGCCTGGGCTAAACTGTCAAAAATACATCGCGCATACTCTGCAGGAGTTGATGGAGTTGGAGAATTATTCGACAAACAATATTCAGAGATACGGCCCACCATATTTCCGGCAGCAAGGAAGAAGTGGTCATTTGGATTTATTAGAAATGAATTAGCCGGAACTTTTTGTGCTTCAACCACTAATTCTTCAACTTCTATTTCCAAGCCTTGTGCTTTCCAATCACGCTGACATTCAGAGAGCAGCCACATTCCTGCAACATTGCGCAGCGAGCGGACGGTCCCTTGGACTCCAAGTTCGTTAGTGAGATCAATTTCAAAAGCTTGCTGTGAGGTATTCGCTTGCATCTTTTCGTAACCGACCAAAGACCATGTGCCACTTGAAATGTAAATTGATTTTTCTGGATTAGTCATTGGAACCGCCGCCACTGCTGATGCGGTGTCGTGTGACCCGACCGCAACTACCTTTATCCCATCTAATTGTGCATGACCCTTGATTTTTCCCAGTACCGATCCTGCTTCATGCAGTGGCGGGAAAATTCCTCGTGGCAGGTCCGACTCTGTAATCAGCTCCCAATCCCAGTCGCGAGTAGTGGGATCTAGCAATTGAGTTGTAGATGCATTAGTTACTTCTTGAGTCATGCTTCCGCAGAGAAAGTAATTCAACGCGTCGGGCAACATGAGAAATTGGCTAGCACCAGCAAATTCATCAATCGATAGTCCGGCAATAAGCTGGTAGATAGTATTGAAAGGTAGGAATTGAATTCCGGTTGCACTATAGATGCGCTCTTTACCCAATAGTTTAATGGTGTTTTCCAT
>CAILYP010000022.1:0-1561 GCA_903838475.1 uncultured Actinomycetes bacterium
CAATTTGACGCAGTAACTGGCGCCGCAACTCGGAGGCCGGCGTATGAGTCTTTGCGTGAATACAAAGTAGAAGAAGCGTCAGGCCAGATCATTATCTGGATCTATAAATAAACTTTGGTGGGTTGTGAGGGACTCGAACCCCCGACCCAGTGATTAAGAGTCACTTGCTCTACCAACTGAGCTAACAACCCAAAGTTTTACTGCGGTGCAGACCCTATCAGCGATGGCGGGTTCTGCGAAAATGAACTAAAGCGCCTCTGAACCTCGCTTTTTTATGCGGAAAATGGCGGCTGGAAAGCGGGAAATGACCCAGATCCATCAATCACAAATCAAGCCAGTCACAGAGAATAAGAGAGAATAAGAGTTAGTGCGAATCTTTAAAGCGCGCGTAGCTGAGATTAATTTCTTCCTCTGCAGCCAAATGATTGACCCATTCGCCACCGAAGACTTTCTTTCCAGGCTCTAGAGCTTTGTATACCTGGAAGAAGTGGCTGATTTCATTAAGGTCATATTCTGCAACATCAGCTAAATCCTGTAAATCATTTTTACGAATATCTCCTGCTGCAACACATAGAAGCTTGTCATCTCCACCAGCCTCATCCTGCATGTGATACATGCCGACAACACGACAGCTCACTACACATCCGGGAAATGTTGGTTCATCAAGAAGTACTAGTGCATCCAACGGATCACCATCTAGTGAAAGGCTATTCTTTACGAAGCCATAGTCATATGGGTAACGAGTTGAAGTAAATAGCATCCGGTCCAAACGAATTTCACCAGTTTTGTGATCGATTTCGTATTTATTACGGCTACCTGCTGGAATCTCAATAACGACGTCAAAAATCATATGGGGCATGTGCAACTCCCTTGTAGGTTGGTACAGGCTCTAGCCGTTTTTCACTTTAAAAACTTATTAATACTTATTAATAAGATGTAAAAAATTGGGGTGATCGACGGGGCTCGAACCCGCGACATTCCGGACCACAACCGGATGCTCTACCAGCTGAGCTACGACCACCATGTTTATTCGTGCACTGGAATTTCTAATTGTACGGGAAAGTATTAGGTCGAAGGAACGAAAATCTGTGAGCGGTAATAGTCCAATTCATCGATGGAGTCGCGGATATCTCCAAGCGCGCGGTGGTTGCCGGTCTTCTTAGGCGCGGCAAAGTAGGCGCGAGGATGCCATCTGCGAGCCAGCTCCTTGATGGATGAGACGTCCACGGTTCTGTAGTGAAGGTATGCATGGATCTCGGGAAGGTCTCGAGCAATGAAGAGGCGATCTACATAGACAGAGTTTCCGGCAAGTGGAGATTTGCCCGAACCCGGCGCGTACTTATTGAGGTATTCAAGAATCTGGGCTGAGGCTTCCTCAAGTGAGACACCATTGGGAATTTCAGTGATGAGCCCCGAGGCAGTATGCATTTCACGCACGAAGTCGTTCATGCCATCGATTTTCTCTTGGCTGGCCTTGATGACTAGGTCAACGCCTTCACCTAGGACATTTAATTGGGAATCAGTAACGAGGACAGCTATCTCGACCAGGGCATCGTTTTCG
>CAILYP010000023.1:0-2302 GCA_903838475.1 uncultured Actinomycetes bacterium
AAAGCTGGCAAAGCTGCTCGCGGCGCGACCATGGTCGTTTCACTCGAGCCATGCGCGCACACCGGCACAACGCCACCTTGCACGCAATCCATTATTGATGCCGGAATTGCAAAAGTTATTTATGCCGTTGTTGATCCCAATCCCATTGCAGCGGGCGGCGCAGAGAAATTAAGAGCTGCCGGAATCGCTGTTGAATATATTGAATCTCCCGAGCTCGCATTTGTACAACGCGCATGGCTTCACAAGCAAGTAACAGGCCGGCCCTTGATGATCTGGAAAGTTGCCACGACAGTCGACGGAAAAATCGCAGCGAGTGATGGAACATCTCAGTGGATTACCGGAGATAAATCCCGCGAGGATGTACAACTCTTGCGCGCCCAATCTGATGCAATCCTGATTGGCACCAATACAGCCATTATCGATAATCCGCATCTAATTCCACGTGGACATGAAGCCCGGCCAGTTCGCATAATTTGTGGTGAGCGAGCAGTTCCTGCCACAAATCAGGTATTTGATAATCAAGCGCGCACAATTGTGGTGGCTAGTAAATCAATCCCAGAATTAATCAAGACGCTAGCCAACGAAGGCTTCAACCAAGTTTTGGTGGAAGCTGGTCCAACTCTGGGATCAGCGCTACTAGCCTCTGGAAATATAGATGAACTTATTATTTACCAAGCTCCAAAATTACTTGGCGCAGGTAAAGACTTCGTCAGCGATCTAGGCATTTCAACACTCAGTGATCACATTGAACTTGAACTTATCTCTCTTGAGCAAATTAATAGTGATATCAAATCTCACTACCAAGTGAAGGGACGCTAAATGTTTACTGGACTTATTACTGAACTTGGCACTGTGCGTTCAATCCAGCGCGGTGAAAGCTCTGCTGTCTTTACTATCCAAGCTCCACAATCAGTACAGGGTTTAGCTATTGGCGATTCGATCGCGGTTAATGGCACGTGTTTGACTGTGACATCACTAATTCCTGAAACACCTGAAACACCTGAAATCCCTGGAACCCCTGATTCTTTTACCGCAGATGTAATGGTGCAGACACTCTCGCTAACTTCGTTGGGCCAGCTTGAAATCGGGTATCCAGTCAATCTCGAGCTCGCAGCACAGATGGATATGCGAATGGGTGGTCACATTGTTCAGGGCCATGTCGACGGCACGGGTACAGTGGCACAACTAGTTCCAGGTGAGAAATGGGCGCAATTCGACATAATCGCACCAGATCATTTAATGAAGTACGTCGTTGCACAGGGATCAATTGCGTTAGATGGGGTTTCACTCACCGTTGGCTCCATTGATGATGCAACAAACACCATCACCGTCTGGTTAATTCCAGAAACACTGGCAAAGACAAACTTATCTCACAAGAAAGCTGGCGACCTCATTAATGTCGAAGTAGATATCTTGGCAAAATATGTTGAGCGCCTTATTTCAAGGGGGGCTGGCCGTGTCTAATAATTTCTTAGACGCGCTAGATTTATTTAGACGCGGTGAGATGGTTATTGTCGTCGATGATCTTGATCGCGAAAACGAGGGTGATCTCATCATGTTGGCGCAACATGCAACTAGCGAAAAGACAGCGTTCATGGTTCGCCATACAACCGGAATCTTGTGTGTGGCCATTACGTCAGAGCGCGCCCATCAATTGCGGTTGCCCTATATGGTCGAGCAGAATCAAGATGTTCGTAAAACTGCATTTACAGTTTCTATCGATCTGGCCGAAGGAATTACCACCGGCGTCAGCGCGGTCGAACGCTCAGCAACAATTAGAGCAATCGCGAGTACAACATCTGGCCCAACAGATTTCATCCGCCCCGGCCATATCTATCCATTGATTGCTCATAAGGATGGACTTGCATCGCGCGGTGGACATACTGAAGCCGGCATTGCATTGGCCGAACTAACTGGTTCATATCCGGCAGCACTGCTCTCGGAAATCGTTGCTGAAGATGGATCGATGGCTCGCGGTGAAACCCTCACACAATTTGCGGCAGAACATCTCATTCCAATCATTTCGATCGCAGACATTAAGAAATACCAAGCTTCACTCCCACCTTCACCGCGCGTTGATTCATATCCACGTTATGAATTTGAGTGGGTTGATGTCCAGCTTGAGAACGGCATGTGGAGCCTTGCTACTTATCCATCGCTTAAGCATCGCGAACAAGTTGTCATGCGCTTTGGTCAAGGCGATAAAACACCACTTGTGCGTATTCACTCTGAGTGCTTTACCGGTGATGTCATTCATTCCCAGCGCTGTGATTGCGGTGAACAATTAAAGCAATCGATCGCA
>CAILYP010000024.1:0-7387 GCA_903838475.1 uncultured Actinomycetes bacterium
CGAGAGTCGAGTTCAGGAGCAGCAAGAATGAACTTGAGGAATGCTTCTTGGACGACTTCATCGCCATCTGCTTGATTGCGCAGAATGCGGCGGGCTTGAGCGGTAAGTGATGAGCGCTGTTCGGCGTATAGGGCGCTTAAATCGGCAATAGTCCACTCAGATACGGCCTGGTTAGTACCAGCCGCCTCTGTTGACTTGCCCTTTTTACCCAATTGCACTTTATCCGCCTAATTACTTGATCAAGGTTTTACAGGGAGCAACGTCTTGCCCTCTACTATGTAAGACACGTAAGTAGCCCAAATGTTGCGTCCTGGTAGGAAGAATTCTCATTTATTTTGCTGAGAAGGGGCTGGGTGGCTGGTTATCTGGTTGGCTGGGCTAATGGCGGTCGATATGTCCGTTTTGCTATATTTTGGGCTCTTTTAGGAGCTTTCTAGAAAATCCCTCGCTCCAAGGCATCTCGAGCGGCTTCACGGCGATCACTCACGTTCAGGAGCTCAAAAATACGCATTGTTTCGTGGCGAACAGTACTAACGCTGAAACCAAGCTCTAGCGCCAGCTCGTTGTTGGTTTTGCCCTGGATCATCCCTTGAAGGATAGAAAGCTGGCGCGGTGAAAAGGCATCGCGATCCACTGGTGCGCGCCGGGCGCCGAGCACAAGTGGTGATTGGCGGATGAGTGCCACCATATGCATAGCCACAACTTGCTTGAGAATCTTCAATAACTGCTCAACTTTTAATTGATTTTTCCCATGGGGCTCAATAAAGCCGATGGTGATCCAGCCACGGCGATTTCCAAATTCATTGAGACTTGCCTGCAGGTATCTGCCCGAACTAGACCAACCCAGTCCATCTGGTCCTATTTCAACCTTGGCAATCTCATCCGTTCGAGCTTGCCACTCATTAATATCTTGAGAATCGCCTGTTACAACTGTGTCTGCACCAAATACACCGACAAAATGCAAAGCACCTTCTTCATCTGTTACCGACAGCCGCACCTGCGTTGCTCCATATAGGCGGAAATAATTTAACGCTAGCTCTCGGGCAAGTTCTGTACCAGATGGGTTATTCGCTAACCAACGCATGAGGTTGAAAACAGGGTGGGCAAGAATGCTCTCGTCTGAAGGCGCGCCTTCAGGCTGATTAGACCTACTGCTGTTTTCAGACATTGTCCCTCAAAATCCGATTTCTTTAGGTAAGTGGACTTATAAACCCAAAAGCATATATTAAATGGACGCTTTGTCTAGGCTCGGGAAAACACACGTAGTTGACTGGTCACGGTGAGTGAAAACAACTGGAAACGTTATTCGGAGAGAGATTCCTCAAATTGGCTCGCATAAAGATCGAAATAGAAGCCCTTTGATTTCATTAACTCTTCGTGAGTTCCATGTTCAACCAAACCGCCTTTATCCATAACAAGAATGACATCAGCATCGCGAATAGTTGAAAGTCTGTGCGCAATTACAAATGAAGTTCTTCCTTTACGTAACTTTGCCATCGCTTGTTGAACTAATACTTCGGTGCGCGTATCTACCGAAGACGTTGCTTCATCTAAAATTAAAATAGCAGGGTCGGCCATGAATGCGCGCGCAATTGTTAATAGTTGGCGCTCACCGTTTGACACAGTCGAATTATCATCAGTTAACAACGAGTCATAACCGGCAGGCAAAGAACGTAAGAAGTGATCAATATTCGCAGCTTGCGCAGCTTTTTCAACTAACACATCTGTTGGTGCGCTACTTCCATAACCAATATTTTCGCGCATCGTTCCACTAAATAGCCAGGTATCTTGTAGCACCATTCCAAATTGTCGGCGCAAGTCATCGCGCTTGTATTCGCGAATGTCCACGCCATCGAGAAGAATCGCACCGCCCCAAATATCATAAAAACGCATCATGAGATTAACCAGTGTTGTTTTACCCGCACCAGTTGGTCCAACAATTGCGACTGTGTCACCTGGTTTTACTTTAAGATTGAAATTTTCTAACAACGGTTCATCACTCTTATATCTAAACGCTACTTTTTTAAATTCAATCTTTCCTTTTGCTCGATCGATTGAAACAAATTCGACAGGGTCACCTTCTTCTTCCTTTGCATCTAGAAGTTCAAAGAGGCGTTCGGCCGAAGCAACACCAGATTGCACGACATTCATAAGGCCAGCAATTTGTGCCAAAGGCATACCAAACTGGCGTGAATATTGAATAAATGCCTGCACATCGCCCAGGCTCATTGTGCCCGTCGCAACGCGATATCCACCTAGTACTGCAATCGCCACATAAATAAGGTTAGAAACTAGCTGCGTAACTGGCTGAATGATGCCGGATATAAATTGTGCTTTAAAAGATGAACCAAAGAGCTTTTCGTTGAGAGTTCCAAAATCTTCAATTGCTTGTTGACGACGACCAAAAACTTTTACTAAGGAATGACCAGTATGCATTTCTTCGACATGGCCATTGAGTTTGCCAGTCCAATCCCATTGGGCAATAAATTGCTTCTGGGATTTCTTCGCAATAAAAATTGATGCAAACATAGAGAGCGGAATAGCCACTAATGCAACCAGTGCTAGCACGGGGCTGATCCACAACATCATAGCAAGAATAGATAAGACCGTCAGAATTGAATTTAGAATCTGTGCTAAACCTTGCTGAAGTGAGTTACCGATATTGTCGATATCGTTTGTGACACGGCTAAGTAGATCACCACGAGATTGGGTATCAAAATAGCTAAGTGGCAAGCGGCCAATCTTTTCTTCGGCAATTCTGCGCAAACGATAGAGCGTGCGGTTTGTAACACCCGCCATCAAATAACCTTGGATCCACGAGAAGAGTGATGAAAATAGATAGAGCACTGTGACCAGTGCCACGATGCGAGCGATAGCACTGAAATCCACTCCATGCCCTGGGATGACATCACTTTGCTTGAGCATCTGCGCCAACCGTGTTTGCCCGGTGCGATTGAGGTTTGCGATTACATCAACTTTGGAAACGCCTTCAGGAAGTTGGCGACCCAGGTATCCATAAAAAATATAGTTGGTAGCGCGGCCAAGAATCTTGGGCCCAAACGCCCCAATTGTTACGGAAGTTGTAATAAGCAGAATGACGCCCGTAAGGATCTTTCGCTCGCCCTGAAGCTCATTTAATAGGCGTTTTAACGAGCCTTTGAAGTCCTTAGATTTAGCGGGAGGGCCACCAAAGCCACCATGTGGACCACCTCTAGGAGTTGAAGTGGGAGCGGCCGAAGCTGGGCGATTAGTACTCATGAGGCTGCCTCCGCTGCGCTTAATTGCGAGAGCACAATTTCTTGATACGTCTTACAAGATTTCATCAGCGCTTTGTGGGTGCCAATTCCATCAATTTTGCCGTTGTTTAAAACAATAATTTGATCGGCCTTCAAAATAGTTGAAACACGTTGGGCGACCACGATGAGCGTTGCACCGGTTGCATGTTTTATAAGCGCAGAGCGCAACTTCGAATCCGTTGAATAATCCAGTGCACTAAATGAATCATCCAAAATATAAATCTGAGGGGCTTTTATTATTGCGCGCGCGATAGAAAGGCGCTGACGTTGTCCGCCTGAAAAATTAGTACCACCTTGTGATACGGGAGCGTTTAGTCCCTCATCTTTCTCTTTTACAAATCCATCTGCTTGCGCAATCTTTAGCGCGGTCCACATTTCATCATCAGTCGCAGCTACTTTTCCGTAACTCAAATTACTTGCAACTGTTCCACCGAAAAGAAAAGCTCGTTGTGGCACAAATCCAATTTCAGACCAGACTCCTTCTAATGGCTGATCTCGAAGGTCCACACCATCCATCAACACCTGTCCTGATGTGGGATCAATAAATCTAGGAATCAAATTGAGAAGCGTTGTTTTTCCAGAGCCGGTCGATCCAACAATGGCTGTCATCTTGCCTGGTTTTGCAGTGAATGAAATTCCGCTCAAGACTGGGTGCTCTGCTCCTGGATATCTAAATTCAACATCCTTAAATTCAATCAGGCCTTTTCGTTCTTCAACGATATGTGGCTCGAGGCTTTCGACAACTGAAGATTCAGTCATGAGCACCTCTTGTATGCGTTCTGCACTGGCTTCAGCTCGAGGAATCATCATCGACATCATGACCGCCATCATGACGCTAAAGAGAATTTGCATAATATAAGAGAGGAATGCGGTCAGATTGCCGATTGGCATTGCATTTGTATCAACCAACTTTGCGCCAAACCAAATTACGGCTACTGATGAAATATTAAGAATAAAAGTAAGTGCTGGAAACATGATGGCGAAGGTGCGTGTAACGCTCAGTGTGGTCTGCATCAATTCTTCGTTGGCACCAGCAAAGCGTTCCTCTTCATGACGAGTCTTTACAAATGCCCGAATGACTCGAACGCCGGCAATTTGTTCACGAAGAACTAGATTGATGCGATCGATTCGAACTTGCATTACGCGAAAAAGCGGCACGATGCGGCGAAGTAATAACCAAATCAATATGGCCATAATTGGTACGGCAATCAATAAAAGCCCTGAAAGTTTCACATTTGTTTTTAGCGCCATTATGACTGCGCCGATACCGGTAATTGGCGCGGCAACCATCATGGTGAGGCCCATAAAGAGAACCATCTGCACTTGTTGCACATCATTGGTGTTACGAGTTATCAGAGATGGTGCACCAAACTTATTAAGTTCTCTAGTACTAAATCTTTCTACAGAGACGAAGACTGCTTTTCGAAGATCGCGACCAAAGGACATTGAGGCTTTAGAACTGAAGTAAGCAATAACAACAGAAGCTCCAATAATCAGCGCTGAAATCGCCAACATGATCGCGCCGATGCGCCAGATATATCCGATGTCACCTTTTGCCACACCATTGTTAATGAGGTCTGCATTCAAATTAGGCAGATAAAGGTTGCCGATAGATTGTATGAGCAATAGGAAAATGACAATCCAGACGCTGCGCTTGTAAGGGCGCAGGAACTGACGAAGGGTCTGAAGTAACACGTAAAGAACTCCGATTTTCTGTTACCCCGAGTATTCCACTAAAGTTTGGACATGTCAGATTTCCAGGTAAATGAGGCAGAACTCAAGGAGCGCCTTGATTCACTCTCCTACGATGTTCTGCGCAAGGGTGCCACTGAGCGCCCATTCACGGGTGAGTACACCGATACCGACACAGTTGGTAGTTACCGCTGTAAGGCGTGCGGAAATGAGTTATTTAAGAGTGAGACCAAATTTCATTCAGGCTGCGGATGGCCATCCTTTTATGCGCCGAGCGCCGATGACGCCGTCGTTCTACTTGAAGATCATTCATTAGCCCCGCGCGTTCGCACCGAAGTACGTTGTGCTAAATGTGATTCGCATCTAGGGCATGTATTTAAGGGTGAGGGCTATGACGTTCCAACTGATGAGCGCTGGTGCATTAACTCAGTTTCATTAATTCTTGAAACAAAATAGTTAATCCGCCTACCTGATTAGGATTTCAACTGGGCTAGCGACAGTACTTTTCGTATTCCACTTTCAGACAGAGATCTTGGACCACGTCCATACCCGCCTCAACTCCGCGATTGGCTTGGACTTCTTCCCTAATTCCTAATTGCATCCAGAAAGCTTTTGCTCCAACATGAATTGCCTCATCCATCACAGCAGACATATCTGAAGGTTTTCTAAAGACATCGACTAAATCAATTGTTTCAGGAATCTCTTGCAACGAGTGGTAACACTTTTCTCCGAGGACAGAATCCAAAAGTGGATTAACAAAATAGAGCTTATAGGGCGAGTTATCCTGCAAGTACTTTGCAACCCCATTGCTGGCTCGATCAGGTTTATCTGATACTCCGACGATTGCGACGACTTTAACGCTATTAACAAGCGTAGAAACTTCAGCGGGGGTGGTTAGGAGTTTGCTCATGAACTCACTATAGATGAGAGAATTAAGGCATGAAAAGGCTATTCACATCAGCACTAAAGCCTTTTATGGACCGCAAAATTTGGTTACGCCAAATAACAGTGGCCGCGATTGCATCGGCCACGGCCTGGTTTATCGGCAACGCTTTGCTTCACAATGGCGCCGTCGTCGCCGCAATCGTCTGTTCACTCACCATTCGAATCAGCCTTCATAAATCAGTCCGAGAAGGATTTGGTCAAATTGTTGGAACTGCAATCGGCGCCATCATTGCGTTGATAACAGTTCATCTTTTCCACTTTGGTGTTATTTCAATAGCAACAACCATGGTGCTTTGCGCAGTCATTGCCCGTGGATTGCGACTTGATGAAGTTGCCTCAATCAATGTTCCAGTCACGGCATTGATTGTTATGGGCCCAGGAATTAGTGAGAGCACAGCTACTAGTCGATTACTTTCAACTTTGATCGGCGCCTCAGTTGGAATTGTATTTTCATTTTTCTCACACCCCTCAACTCCTGCCGGTCGTACCATCGAACAAATCAGTGGAATTGGTCGCAAAACTGCAAAGTTGCTCTCTGATATGTCTAATGGAGTTCGGATTAACTACACCCAACAAGAAGCAGGTAAGTGGCTATCGCGTGGACGAATTCTGATTGAATTAATTCCAAGCATCCGCTCGCAAGCAGATGAAGCTACAAGTTATGCAAAGTGGTCACCACTTGCCCCCATGGATGAGGCCAAGCTGTTGGCGCTTCGCGCAAAGGCAATGGAGCACACAGTCGTGCAGGTGCGAGGAATTTCTCGGGCTCTCTTTGACGCTTCAGTTGACGGGGCATTACCAGAAGATATCCGTAATGAAATATCAGTTGCGCTTAAAGCAGCAAGCCAAGCGGTTACTTCTAAAATTGATTCTGTGCGTGAAAAGTACCAATTTGTGGATGTTACCGTGGCTGATCATCTGAGGATCCAATCAAAAACACTGAGCAATTCTTTAATCGACCATAAAGATCAGATTGCTCATGAACAGATGCTTCACTGCATGGCAATTGCATCAAACATTAAAATCATCTCTGACTCATTGGATGAATCTTCGGCCGCACTTGGCGATATAGACCCAGAAGAAAAGTAATTACAAACGTCCGCCAGCCGAGCCGTCCTGGGACATTCTCTGACTTAGCCATACTGGGAAAATAAATAGCACAATCAACATTGTTGCAACCACGTTCACTATAGGAGCTTGGTTAGGGCGAAAAAGATTATTAAAGATCCATTGAGGGAGCGTCTCGGTACCCGGACCTGCCGTAAAGGTAGTCACCACAATCTCATCGAATGAAAGTGCAAAAGCCAGTAGCCCACCGGCCATCAGCGCAGACCGAACGAGTGGAAATGTGATGTAGCGAAATGTCTGAAAAATATTTGCGCCAAGATCTTGCGATGCTTCTTCTAGACTTTGTCCTAAGCGTCTCAAACGTGCCAAAACATTGTTATAGACCA
>CAILYP010000025.1:0-1775 GCA_903838475.1 uncultured Actinomycetes bacterium
CAAGTCTAACAAAGACGCATACGTTGCTCCACCGCCTCCTCCTGTGGTTATGATGTCTCAACCATCTGGTTGGACACCCCCTCCACCTCCTTCTTCGCACCCAGTATTGGAACATGACGAAGAACGGGAACGCATGGCAAATGCCAGAGCGGAGTCTAAAGATGCTTAGTTTTCTTTTTGGGGACATTATGTATTACCTAGCTTGCGCAGCATTGGCTGGCGGTGCAGGTGCGTATGTTCTTAGCTATTTGGTAGGCTTTCTGCCAATGTTAAAGCCCCACGCCCTCATAATGAAGGTTGTGGGATTAGTGTTAGTTATCGCAGGAGGTTACTATGTCGCAGATCATCACGGCTATGAAAGACGCGTTGCTGAAGATAAAGCAGAAATTGAAAGACTTAATGCAGAAGCTCTGGCCAAAACTCTAGAACTTACGGACAAGTTGGCAAAAGCTTCAACTCAACTTAGGAAGGCAAAAGATGAAATCAAATCTAAACAAGATTCTACCAATGCTCGCATTGACTCTGGCGAGTTGCGCCTCCCCTCCAGTTGTCCCGTTCAAGCCGATTCAAGTGCCTCCGCTTCCAGCGGAAATTCAACCGATGCAAGCAAATCTGAGCGACAGGCTATTAAAGATATTGTCGCCATCGCAGCCGACGGGGACATTGCCGTCACAAGCCTCAACAGTTGTATCGCCGCCTACAACCAAGTAAGGCAAACCGTTAACGAGGGGGTCAAATGATTACCGCACAACAACTTCACACTATAGGGATTGGCCCTGAATGGGTTGACCCTTTGAATCAAACCTTTGCAAAGTTTGGAATTGATGATGTCAAGAAACAGGCAGCTTTTCTCGGACAGTGCTCGCATGAGTGCAACCACTTCAAGACACTGGAAGAAAACCTTAATTACAGACCAGAAACCCTTCAAAAGCTCTTTGGCCATAAATTTAAGCCAGAAGAGATTGCCATTTACGCTCACCATCCAGAGAAAATTGCCAATCGGATTTATGCAAATCGAATGGGAAATCGTGACGAATCCTCTGGAGATGGATGGAAGTTCCACGGTAGAGGCTGTATCCAGTTGACTGGACACGATAACTATTGGCATTTTGGCCAAGCAGTAAATCAAAACTTTGTCACTGGTGATACTGCCTTAGTAGCATCCCCCATGTATGCCGCCCTAAGCGCAGGGTGGTTTTGGTCTACCCACAACTGCAACGCCCTAGCAGAAGCCCAGGATTGGATAGGGTTAACCAAGAAAATTAATGGGGGGACCATTGGTCTTGATGATAGAATAAAACGGACAGATCAAGCAGTTGCTGTCCTTTCTTGATTGCAAAGAAGAGTTTGGGGAGAGGGTAATTCCTCTCCCTTTTTTTATGTGTTTTTTTCTTTGAGTATGACTTCAATGTCATCACACAATTTGTTAAACCCTCCATCAATTGTCCATTTTGTGTGCAATTGTTGTACTTCTTCATCTGTCAGCCCACGCCATTCTTTCCATCGAGATTCTTTGGTTATTTTTGGCATTGTTAACATTTTAAGTAAATCGTTTAGAGCAACAATCGTATCGCTTTGAATCTTAATAAAGCTTAGTAAATGATTTTTTTCAGTCATATCGCCCTCATAATCCCTTGAGCTTTCCCAGAATGTCCAATTTTGGTTCCTACCACTTCAATAAGTTTCTTGGTCTTCAAGGCCTTATAACGGGCAGTAATGGAGCCATAGGGAAGCCCTTTAAGCTCACCAAGTACCTCATCAGATATACACCCCTC
>CAILYP010000026.1:0-19848 GCA_903838475.1 uncultured Actinomycetes bacterium
ATCCGAAAAGCGCCTCTAGAACACCAGTGTTGGCTGCGCGTAGTTCATCGATTGATATTGCAGCGCCATTAATCGTGAGCGAGTTTCCACCGGATTTTCCTACATGGCGGACTGGGATTTGATACTTGCCGGCAAGTGCAACTAGTGCGTTGGTATTTGATTCATTAATTGCTACAACAATTCGCCCTGGAGTTTCAGCAAGTAATTCTGCGCTGACGTTTCCAGGCAAAGTGATTGATGCGCCCACATTGGTACGCATCACCATTTCAGAAATTGATGCTGCAAATCCACCGTTAGATATATCGTGGGCTGCTTCAAATATCGGCTGGCCTTCTAGAATCAAATCGATGAGCCGCTTTTCTTTCGCTAAATCTGCAACTGGAGAGTGATCTCCAATTTGCTTGCCATGAATATATGCCCACTCAGATCCACTGAAGTTATCGCCAGCCTCTCCGATTAAATAGATCTCTTGGCCCGGCTTAATTCCCATGCTTGTGCGCTTTGTGACATCTTCTACAACTCCAAGTACGCCGATGATAGGCGTTGGAAGAATTGCAACAGCGCCGGTTTGATTGTAAAAAGAGACATTGCCACCCGTAATAGGAAGCCCCATTTCTAAACAGGCATCTGCAAGACCGCGAACCGTCTCAGCAAATTGCCACATAACTTCTGGATCTTCTGGTGAACCAAAATTCAAACAGTTGGTGACAGCTAACGGTTTTGCGCCATTGCTCGCAATGTTTCGACATGATTCTAGTAGGGCCAATTTCGCACCTTCGTACGGATTCAAATATGACCAGCGTGCATTTGCATCTGTCGAGATTGCAACGCCTAGGTTGGTATTTGTATCAATACGAATGACACCTGAGTCCTCGGGTTGTGAAAGAACGGTGTTGCCTTGGACATAGCGATCGTATTGGTTGGTGACCCATGTTTTATCGGCCAAATTAGGAGCTGCCATTAGCTTTAATACCGCTGCTTTAATTTCATCTGGCGTTGTTGGAAGTGGAACATCAACTGGCTTTAGCGAATCAAAGTAGGCGGGTTTTGCCATTGGCCGGTTGTAGACCGGACCATCGTGAGCAACTGTGCGAGGTGGAACATCCACGATTAATTCACCGTTAAAAGTAATATTTAAGCGCGTTCCGGTTGTAACTTCTCCGATAACTGTTGCTGTTACATCCCACTTCTTACAAATTGCCATAAATCGTTTTAACTTAATTGGTTCAACAATTGCGCACATACGTTCTTGTGACTCACTCATTAAGATTTCTTCAGGTGAGAGTGAAGGATCGCGAAGTGGCACCGTTTCTAATCGGATATCCATTCCACCGCTGCCGGCTGATGCCAGCTCTGATGTTGCACAGGACAAACCAGCACCGCCAAGATCCTGAATACCAATCACTAAGTCTTCAGCAAATATCTCGAGTGAACATTCAATCAATACTTTTTCGGCAAAGGGATCGCCCACCTGAACGGCAGGGCGCTTGGTAGGTTTCTTAGAGCTTGCGTCGCTAAAAGTTTCGGAAGCCAAAACGGATACGCCGCCAATTCCATCGCCACCTGTTTTAGCACCAAACAACACAACTAGGTTGCCAGCTCCATGAGCTGTTGCAAGTTTGATATCAGAATGTTTCATCACTCCAACGCAGAGCGCATTAACAAGAGGATTACCTTGATACGTGTCATCAAAAACTATTTCGCCACCGATGTTTGGGAGGCCAAGACAGTTACCGTAACCACCGATGCCAGCGACAATTCCTGGCAAAACGCGCCTTGTATCTGGATTTTCTGGATCACCAAAACGAAGTGGATCCATTACAGCTATCGGGCGTGCACCCATCGTCAGAATGTCGCGAACAATTCCGCCAACACCAGTTGCAGCGCCTTGATAAGGCTCGATATAACTTGGGTGATTATGAGATTCAATTTTGAAAGTAACGGCATAGCCCTGACCAACATCAACAACGCCGGCGTTCTCACCGATGCCGACCAGCAGCGCATCTGACTTCACTGCCTTTTCACCAAATTGCTTTAAATGAATTTTGGAGGATTTGTAGCTGCAATGTTCAGACCACATTACTGAATACATCGCTAATTCAGAAGACGTTGGGCGTCGACCTAAAATCGCTTTAATGCTCGCGTATTCATCATCCTTAAGACCTAGCTCTTTATAAGGCTGCGGGGTATCTGGATTTTCTTGGGCATGCTTGACGGTATCGAGTGCCATTAACGCGAGACCATCTCTTTCAAAATTGAAGCAAAGAAGTTAAGGCCATCTTCACTTGGGCCAGTCAGATTCTCGATAGCTTGCTCTGGGTGCGGCATAACTCCAACTACGTTGCCACGCTTATTAGAAATACCAGCAATCCCATTACGTGATCCATTTGGATTCTTTCCTACATAACGCAGAACAATTCGGCCTTCATCTTCTAGTTCAGCTAACGTTTCATCGCTGCACTGAAATGAACCTTCACCATTTTTGATTGGGATAACGATCTCTTGCCCCTTTGTATATCCACGAGTCCATGGCGTATTTACATTTTCAACAGCGACGCGTTGATCGGTGCAGATAAAGTGCAGATCAGCATTGCGAGTTAGGGCGCCTGGAAGCAAGTGTGATTCGCAAAGGATTTGGAAACCATTACAGATTCCAAGAACGGGAAATCCGTGCTCAGCAGCGAGAATGATGGATTCCATAATTGGTGAGAATCTGCTGATTGCTCCGCAGCGAAGGTAATCACCATAAGAAAATCCGCCGGGCAAGACAACTGCCTGAACTTCTTTTAGATCATTTTGGGCATGAAAGAGTGGAACAGCTATTCCACCAGCCAGCTCGATTGCGCGAAGGGCAGAACGATCATCAAGGGAGCCAGGAAAAGTAACAACTCCGATGCGCATTACTTCGAGGCCTTGACTGTGTAGTTTTCGATAACAGGGTTAGAAAGAAGAGTATGCGCGGCTTTTTCTACTTCAGCTAGTTGCGCATCTGTTGGCTCGCCATCAACTTCGATTTCAAAACGCTTGCCTTGCCTAACTGATTTGGCAAAAGTAAAACCTAAGCGTGGAAGGGCTGATGCAACTGCTTGGCCTTGGGGATCTAGAATTTCTGGCTTCAACATAACTTCAACAACAATGATTCCCATTAGATGTTCTCCCCAGTCAGTAGCATGTAAGCAGTCGTATAACGTTCTTGCGTCTTTGCAATAATTTCATCTGGAAGAGCTGGCGGAGTTGAATTTCTGTCCCAATCACTTGAAAGCAACCAATCACGAAGATATTGCTTATCAAAAGATGGTTGTGACCCACCTGGTTTCCATTCATCAGCAGACCAAAAGCGGGAAGAATCTGGCGTTAAGGCTTCATCGCCTAGGCAGATATTACCGCTTTCATCTCGTCCAAATTCAAATTTCGTATCAGCCAAAATGATTCCGCGAGTTGCGGCGTAGTCATGAGCCTTGGAATAAAGGGCCAACGTAAGGTCGCGAAGTTTTTCTGCATCCGCTAGCCCCACTATCTGGGCCGCGCGCTGGAAATCGATATTTTCATCATGATCACCGATGTCGGCTTTTGTTGCTGGTGTAAAAATCGGCTCGGGTAACTTTGATCCATCACTTAACCCTGCCGGAAGTTGTATCCCGCAAACTGTTTGGCTCTTTTGATATTCAACCCAGCCACTGCCAGTTAAATATCCACGAGCCACGCACTCAATTGGAAACATCGTTAGCGACTTTGCTACGACCGCTCGGCCTTCAACTTCTGTTGGAACGCTAGTCGAAATAATATGGTTCGGAACTATGTCTTTTAAATATTCAAACCAGAAGAGTGAGAGCTGAGTTAACAGCTTTCCCTTACCAGGTATTTGTGTAGGTAGCACATAATCAAAAGCGCTGATGCGATCGGATGCAACGAGTAGAAGTTCGCCCTTGTCGTTTGTGTAAAGGTCGCGAACCTTGCCGGAACGAACGTGCTTCCAGCCTTGCATGGTCATCGAATAGAGCCGGGACGGTACTGCGCTGCCGCAGCTCGAGCTTTTGTGATCGCATCGATGCGAGCAACAATTCGCTCCACTTGTGCATGTGCATCTCCGGTAAACTCCAACGGTTTGGAGATGAGAGCAACTAAATCTTCTTTACTGAGCGGAATGCGAGCATCAGTTCCGATTGCTTCGAGCATTCCATTTGGCTGGCCTTTGCGGATACCAAGAGCTGCAGCAACTGCGTGTTCCTTGATAACTTCGTGCGCTTCTTCTCGCCCAACGCCTGCTTTTACGCTAGCCATCAAAATTTTCGTTGTTGCAAGGAAAGGCAGATAACGAGTGAGTTCTGCTGCGATTACATCAGGAAATGCGCCAAATTCGCCAAGCACAGTCAAAAATGTTTCAATCAAACCATCGATTGCATAGAAAGCATCTGGAAGAGCAACACGGCGCACTACTGAGCATGAAACATCGCCTTCATTCCATTGATCACCAGATAGTTCACCAATCATTGATGCATATCCACGAAGCACAACAGCTAAGCCATTAACGCGCTCACATGAGCGAGTATTCATTTTGTGCGGCATAGCCGAGGATCCAACTTGGCCTTCTTTAAATCCTTCTGTTACTAGTTCGGCTCCTGCCATCAATCGAATAGAAGTGGCAAGTGATGAAGGTGCTGCTGCAATTTGAACGAGCGAAGTTACGACATCGAAATCAAAAGAACGTGGATATACCTGACCGGTTGAGTCTAAGACTCGATTAAAGCCAAGGTGAGATGCAACTAGTTGCTCTAGCTGGGCATGTGAAGCCGAAGAGCCAAGTAAGTCAACAGAATCTTGAGATGTTCCAACTGGGCCTTTAATACCGCGAATGGGATAGCGCTCAATCAGATTTTCTAAACGTTCGTATGCAAAGAGCAGCTCTTCAGCGCACGTTGCAAATCGCTTTCCTAGTGTTGTGACTTGTGCGGGAACATTGTGAGAACGACCTGCAATAGGTTGATCAATATATTGAGTAGCGCGTTCACCTAGCACTGAAAGTACCGCGACGACGCGATCTCGAATTAATACCATTCCAGCGCGAACTTGCATCGCCTCAATATTTTCTGTCAGATCTCTACTTGTCATTCCAGCATGAATAGCTTCATGTCCAGCAAGTGCGTTAAATTCTTCAATGCGCGCTTTTACATCATGTCTCGTCTTTTTTTCACGAGCATCGATGGCTGCTAAATCAACGTTATTAATTACTTTTTCATAATCGGCAATAACTGAATCTGGAATTGCATGTCCTAGTTTGGATTGCGCGCGCATAACTGCAACCCATAGCTGGCGCTCACTCACTATTTTTGCTGTTGGGGACCAGATATCGCGCATCTGCGCCGATGCATAACGGTCAGCGAGGAGGCTCATGGATGAATTCTCTCGTATCCAGATTGCATTTAATTACCTTTCTCAGCTACCGACGCGTTAAGTGCAATGTCGTGGCGAAAATGGCTGCCGCGCAGCGTGATGGCCGAAATTACTCGGTAGGCCGTATTTCGGGCTTCGGTCAGGTCCGATCCGATTCCGGTGACAGCTAGCACTCGACCGCCCGATGAATGAAGGATTCCATCGCGCAAGCTTGTCCCGGCGTGAAAGACACTTGCCCCTTCAACTGGAGCAATCCCCATTATGGGTTCACCTAGGACTGGATTTGCTGGATAGCCCTGCGAAGCAAGAACAACTGTTACTGCGGAATCTTCTGACCACTCAAGTGATTGGCCTTTCAACTTTCCAGTCGCCGCTTTCATCAGCAACTGCGCAAGTGGCGTCTGTAAACGTGGCAGCAATACTTGCGTTTCTGGATCACCGAATCGAGCATTGAATTCAATAACTTTCGTGCCTTTATGAGTTAGCGCTAACCCGGCATAAAGCAGACCAATGAAAGGGGTTCCGCGTGCTTCCATCTCACGAATTGTTGGAGTCAAAACTTGAGTGAGCGTCTCTTCAATAATGTCATCTGGGGCCCAAGGAAGAGGTGAGTACGCGCCCATGCCGCCGGTGTTCGGTCCGAGATCACCATCGAGTGCGCGCTTAAAATCCTGTACAGGTTGCATTGCAACAATGTTGTGACCATCTGAAATTCCAAAGAGTGAAACTTCTGGGCCATCTAAAAATTCTTCTATTACAACGCGCTCAGCAAGTAGCGCATGTTCAATTGCGGCTGCGCGATCATCGGTAACGACAACACCTTTGCCGGCTGCTAATCCGTCATGTTTAACAACATAAGGGGCGCCAAAAGTATCTAGCGCTTTCAAAATCTCTTCTTTGGTCTGGCAAGTAAATGAACGAGCAGTTGGAACGCCGGCATCTCGCATTACTTGTTTTGCAAAATCTTTTGATCCTTCAAGCAGAGCGGCTGCTTTAGATGGACCAAAACATGGAATTCGGGCAGCGCGCGCTGCATCAGCTAAACCGTTTACAAGTGGTTTTTCTGGACCCACAACGATCAGGTCAATATTTAACTTTCGCGCTAGTTCAATTATCTCAAGATTTTCATCTGTATTAATTGAATGACAGAGTGCAATTTCAGAAATTCCAGGATTTCCTGGAGCGACATGTAATTCTTCGAGGAGAGGATCGCGATTGAGTGCGGCTGCGAGAGCGTGTTCGCGCCCGCCAGAACCAATCAGCAATACTCTCAAATGAATTCCTTAACTACGATGGTTTGAGTGCGGCCTGGTCCAACGCCAATTGCTGACATTGGAGCACCTGAAATCTTTTCCAGATATTTCACATAATCCTGTGCATTTTTTGGCAAATCTGCGAATTTCTTGCAGTTAGAAATATCTTCAGTCCAACCTGGAAGGTATTCATAAATCGGTTTTGCATGGTGAAAATCGCTCTGACTTGCTGGAAGTTCTTCAACGCGCACACCATCAATATCGTAGGCAACACATACTGGGATCTTCTCCCAGCCAGTTAGTACGTCGAGCTTTGTTAAAAAGAAATCTGTTAGTCCATTGACGCGAGTTGCATAACGCGCAATGGGCGCATCAAACCAACCACAGCGACGATTTCGACCAGTTGTGACACCGACTTCTCCGCCGATGCGTCGAAGCGCTTCACCATCTTCATCCAGTAACTCAGTTGGAAATGGTCCACTACCTACGCGAGTTGTGTACGCCTTCAAAATTCCAATCACGGTTGTAATCTTCGTTGGCCCGATTCCAGATCCAGTTGAGGCACCACCGGCAGTTGGATTTGAAGACGTTACAAAGGGATACGTTCCATGATCAACATCAAGCAACGTTCCTTGCGAGCCTTCCAAAAGAACTATTTTTCCTGCTTGAAGAGCTTGGTCTAGAAGAAGCACGGTGTCGCAAACGTAAGGACGTAAAAGTTCGGCATAGCCCAGGTATTCGTTGACAACTTCATCAACTTCAAGACCTTTACGATTAAAGACCTTGATAAGTACTTGGTTTTTATCGCGAAGTGCGCCTTCAATTTTTTGGCGAAGAATAGAGGGATCAAAGAGATCCTGAACACGAATTCCAATGCGATTGATCTTGTCAGCATAAGCAGGCCCGATTCCGCGACCTGTTGTTCCGATTTTTGAATTTCCAAGGAAGCGTTCTGAAACTTTATCGATAGTGCGGTGGTAGGGCGTAATCAAATGTGCATTAGTTGAAATCTTTAATTTAGAAGTGTCAATGCCGCGCTCATTTAATCCACGAATTTCTTCGAGTAATACAGATGGATCGATAACAACACCATTACCAATTACTGGAACTACATTTGGCGAAAGTATTCCTGAAGGTAATAAGTGCAGCGCATACTTTTGATCACCAATCACAACTGTGTGCCCAGCGTTGTTGCCGCCTTGGTAGCGAACTACATAATCGACTCGATCTCCGAGCAGATCAGTAGCTTTACCCTTGCCCTCATCGCCCCATTGGGCGCCAAGCAACACTAATGCAGGCATTTTTTATTACTTCTTCATGGACGTGCCACTAGAGCGAAGATCTGAACAAGCTTCGATGATTCGATTTGCAAGACCAGCTTCACCAGCTTTACCCCACGCACGTGGGTCATATAACTTCTTGCTTCCAACCTCACCGTCGACCTTCAAGACTCCGTCGTAATTCTTCATCATGTGATCTGCGATTGGGCGAGTAAATGCATATTGAGTATCGGTATCAATATTCATCTTAATTACGCCGTAATCAAGTGCTTCACGAATTTCTGAGAGAAGGGATCCAGAACCACCATGGAAAACGAGATCCATAGGCTTGCTGCCTGCGGCATATCCAAACTTCTTCTCAACTGCAGTTTGTAGGGTATTTAGAATCTTAGGTTGCAAGACCACGTTGCCTGGCTTGTAAACACCGTGGACGTTTCCAAATGTCGCAGCGACCATGTAGCGACCGCGCTCACCTTTACCTAGAGTTTCAACGGTAAGGATTGCATCTTCTTCAGTTGAATAAAGCTTTGCGTCATGTTTGGCTTCGATTCCATCTTCTTCTCCGCCAACAACGCCAATTTCAATTTCAAGAATTGTGTGAGCCGCAACTGATTTAACAATGAGTTCATCAGCAATCTTCATATTTTCAGCCATTGAAACGGCTGATCCATCCCACATGTGTGAGTTAAACAATGGGCCTTTTCCACTCTTGATGCGTTCTGCACCTAATTCAAGGAGCGGACGCATAAAGCCATCAAGCTTTTCTGCTGGGCAATGATCTGTATGGAGTGCGATATTGACGTTGTAATTCTTTGCGATGACGTGTGCATACTCAGCGAGCGCAACTGCGCCATCGACCATATTCTTAACGGTTGAACCTGAAAGGTATTCCGCACCGCCCCAAGAGATTTGAATGATGCCATCTGATTGCGCTTCTGCGAATCCGCGAATTGCACCGATCAGCGTTTGTGAAGAGGAAACGTTAACCGCTGGATATGCAAAAGCTCCGGCTTTTGCGCGATCGAGCATCTCTGCATAAATTTCAGGGGTTGCAATGGCCATTTAAATCTCCCAAATATGTTGAGCCGGTACTAGATAACTAGTTGCCAACTGGAACGTGAGTAAAACGTCACCAGTCTCAACACTGGGCGGTGAGCCTTACGGCTAATCCCACCACATTTCGGGGTGGATTGGAAAACCGGCGCTCCTAGAGAGAGCACCTAAGCGGGCGGTTTAAAGCCCGAATCGAGCGGCAAGGGCTGAAAGCCCTATGAGCCCGAGGTTTGAGTGGAAGAGGAACCTTGCTGTTCGACCAGCAAACTTTACCAAGGTACTAACTATATGAACCCGGCTCCCTGCCTCGGCTAAACGTAACCATCCAAGCATCGTAATCTCCTTTCTGTATTGGTGTCTCTGTTGGTGCGATCTCACTCTTTACGAGATGTGGCAGAAAGTACGCAAAAAAATCATTCTAAATATTTTCAGAAATCCCTAGTGGGGATAAGTCGAGGTGTGTAACCTGCCTTGAGTGAGTACAGATAACAAACAAGAGTCGATTGATAATCTCGGCAGCGAAAACCGCTTCTTCCCGCCATCCCCCGAGTTTGCTGCTCAGGCAAATGCTAAGCCAGGTATTTATGAGGCCGCCGAAAAAGATCGCTTAGGTTTCTGGGCCGAACAAGCAAACGCGCTTACATGGACTCAAAAGTGGAGTGATGTTCTTGAATGGAAAGTTCCATACGCAAAATGGTTTATTGGCGGAAAACTTAACGCCTCGTACAACGCGCTAGACCGCCATGTGCTGGAAGGTCGCGGAGATCGTGTTGCTTTTTATTTCGAAGGAGAGCCTGGCGATACTCGAACAATTACATATGCCCAGATGCTACAAAGTGTTAAGAAAGCAACTAATGCACTTCTTGAACTTGGCATAAAAGCTGGGGACCGCGTTGCAATTTATATGCCAATGATCCCTGAAGCTGCAATCGCGATGTTGGCATGTGCTCGTATTGGCGCCGCCCACTCAGTTGTTTTTGGTGGCTTCTCTGCCGACTCACTACTAGCTCGTATTCAAGATGCAGATGCAACTCTTGTCATAACTGCAGATGGTGGATACCGCAAAGGTGCACCATTTGCACTGAAGCCTGCAGTCGATGAAGCGCTTAAAGGGCAGACCAACGTTAAAAATGTTCTTGTTGTGCGTCGCACTGGCCAAGAGACAGCATTTGATAATTCTCGCGATATTTGGTGGCACGAGATTGTCGATCGCCAAAGTGATGAGCACGTTGCAGAGAGCTTTGATTCAGAGCAGATTCTTTTTATTCTTTACACATCTGGCACAACCGCAAAACCAAAAGGAATTTTCCACACAACAGGTGGCTACTTGACCCAGGTTGCCTACACACATAAAGCAGTATTTGATTTGAAAGCTGAAACTGATGTCTATTGGTGTACTGCTGACGTTGGTTGGGTGACCGGCCATTCTTATGTCGTTTATGGCCCCATGATTAATGGCGCAACGCAAGTAATGTATGAAGGAACTCCTGATACACCCACCAAGGGTCGCCTCTTTGAAATCATTGAAAAATATAAGGTTTCGATTCTTTATACAGCCCCAACACTCATTCGAACATGGATGAAGTGGGGCGATGAATATCCAAACGCTTCAGATCTATCTTCACTTCGCTTATTAGGTTCAGTCGGTGAACCAATCAATCCAGAAGCGTGGATGTGGTATCGCGATGTCATTGGTAAGGGACGTTGTCCGATAGTTGACACGTGGTGGCAAACTGAAACTGGCGCAATCATGATTTCTCCGCTTCCTGGAATTACATCTTGTAAGCCAGGTAGCGCGATGGCAGCAATTCCGGGCGTCGTTGCAAAACTTTATGACGATGCAGGTAATGAACTTGGTGATGGACATGGTGGATATTTAGTTCTTACCGAGCCTTGGCCTTCGATGCTGCGCGGTGTGTGGGGCGAAGAGGAGCGATACAAGGAAACTTACTGGTCTCGTTTCTCACCTAGATATTTTGCTGGTGATGGCGCCAAACTTGATAATGATGGCGCTATCTGGCTACTTGGCCGCGTAGATGATGTGATGAATGTTTCTGGTCACCGCATCTCAACGACAGAAGTTGAATCCGCACTTGTTTCACATGAAGCAGTTGCAGAAGCAGCGGTTGTTGGCGCAAATGATGAAATGACGGGGCAAGGGATTGTTGCATTCGTTATTTTGCGCGGAGGCGTTGAATACGCTGATCAACTAAGTGGTGATGAGCTTACTAAGGCGCTCAAGGCGCATGTCTCAAAGGAAATTGGCGCAATCGCAAGACCGCGACAAATTATGGTTGTGAACGAACTTCCAAAGACTCGTAGCGGAAAGATTATGCGTCGCTTACTTCGCGACGTTGCTGAAAATCGCGCAGTTGGAGATTCCACAACTCTTGCTGATCCAAATGTTATGAAACTTATTTCAGAGGGTCTTTCAACGGCAAAATCTGAAGATTAAATAGTCAGACCTAGGTATTGCTTCACTGCTTTTTTGATTTCAGCAAAAGATTTGAATGCTCCGATTTTCTCGTAAACAGATTTGCCATTCGCATCAATAAATCTAGTAACCGGAACTCCCATGCCAAATATGCCTTTTGTCGTTCCTTTTAAATCTGCAAGCTGGGGCCAGGTCATCGCGTGGGTTGCCACAAACTTTGCGCCGGCCGCATTGTTCTTTTCCTCAACATCAATTCCAATAATCTGAATTTTCTTTGTTTTTGCTGCTTGCACGAGAAGTGGAATCTCTTCCTTGCAAGGATCACACCATGAACCCCAAACGTTAATCATGGCTGGGCCTTTAATCCCTTGATAAATAAGAGAGCGTTTGCCATCCAAGCAAGGCAGAAGAACTCCCTTTTTAATTGCTGGATTAGTCATGATTCCCGAGCAACTAGGCACCAGGGCCTGTGAATTCGGCACACTCACCATGGTCAAAATTAAAGCAAGCGTGCAGACCAGAGCGATGCGCTTCATCGAAATGCCGAATCTGGCTTAACAAGCTTCATAGCCGCAACCTTATCGGTCTCACCAATTCCGTATGAAGGACATAGAGCGACAAGCGGACATGCTCCGCAGGCAGGTTTGCGCGCATGACAGATGCGACGCCCATGCCAGATCAAAAGTTGAGAAAGATTGGTCCATTCTTGCTCGGGAATTAATTTCATAACATCGCGTTCCACTTTCACAGGATCTTCTGATGTACTCCATCCAAATCTTCTCGAAAGGCGGCCAAAATGGGTATCAACGGTGATACCTGGAATTCCAAATGCATGGCCCAGTACAACGTTTGCAGTTTTTCTTCCCACTCCCGGCAAGGTAATTAGTTCATCTAGGTTGCCCGGCACTTCGCCATTAAAGTCAGTTAACAGTTTCTGACTCAGTGCTTGAATATTACGAGCCTTGTTGTGATAAAAACCGGTTGGGCGAATCATTGTTTCGACATCTAGAATCTTTGCTGATGCTAATTTTTTAGGAGTTGGGTACTTCTTGAAAAGTGACGGGGTCACTAGATTGACTTGCTTATCAGTACATTGCGCCGATAAAACGGTGGCAACGAGCAACTGAAATGGAGTTTCAAAATCTAATTCACAGTTGGCGTCGGGATAGCGCTTTCCAATTGCTTTAAATATTGAACCAGCTCGACGCTTTAGCGCTCGCTCGCTCTCACCGGTAACACTCATAAAGCTAATAATCCTTGAATTTGGGTGTGAGGGCTAGTCGGAGTAATCTTTCTATGTGGTCAAACAAAATGATGATGCAGTAGTTCGCCAGGCACCTCTATTTCGCGGTCTTGATGATGAATCGGCCGCTTCGTTGCGCGGCACAATGCTTCCCATAAAGATTTCCAAAGGAAATACCGTTTTCAAAGAGGGCGATGAGGGCGACCGCCTATATGTCGTTATTGATGGAAAATTAAAGCTAGGAACGTCAAGCGGGGATGGCCGAGAGAACCTACTTTCGATTCTTGGGCCTGGCGAAATGTTTGGCGAGCTTTCACTCTTTGATCCTCAGCCACGTACTTCTACAGCAACCGCAGTAACTGATGCCCGCTTGCTTGCTCTCTCCCATGACCAGGTCATTGGCCTTGTGACAGCGCATCCACGTGTGGCACTTGAACTTCTTGCTCGTTTAGCCCAGCGCTTGCGCCGTTCAAACGAGGTTCTTGCGGACCTGGTTTTTGCAGATGTGCCAGGTCGCGTAGCAAAAGCAATTATTGATCTTGGTTCCAGATTCGGAGTACAGAAGGATGATGGTCTACACGTAAACCATGACCTTACTCAAGAAGAATTAGCACAACTAGTTGGCGCTTCTCGCGAAACAGTCAACAAGGCGCTGGCAGATTTCGCATCACGCGGTTGGGTTCGTTTGGAACCTAGAGCAGTGGTCGTTACGGATTACGAGCGCTTAGCCAAACGCGGTCGCTAGCCAGCACGGACAATTACTAGCGCGCTAGCTCCACAACAACTTCAACTTCAACTGGTGCATTAAGTGGAAGCTCTGCCACGCCAATTGCTGTGCGTGCATGCTTACCTTTTTCTTCGCCCCAGATTTTAATAAAGAGTTCAGATACTCCGTTAATTACGCCAGGGTGTCCAACAAAACCAGATACTCCGTTAACAAAACCGCGAACCTGAACAACGCGTTCAATGTCGTTGATGTCAGCGACTAAACCAATCGCAGCAATTGCGTTAAGCGCGCAAATCTGAGCCATCTCTTTAGCTTGTTCTGGCGTAACGCCGCCATCAACTTTGCCAACAAATGGAATTGCTCCGTTAACAAGTGGCAACTGACCGGCGGTAAAAACTAAATTTCCGGTGCGTACTGCTGGAATATATGCAGCTAGTGGGAGTGATGCTTCAGGAAGCTCTAAACCGAGCTCCTTTAACTTAGCTCTAACGTCGACGGACATTTATGCAATCTCGCGCTTCATGTATGCAACAAGTTGTTCACCAGTACCTGGTGCTGGTACAACTTGTACAAGTTCCCAACCATCAGAACCCCACGTATCTAGAATCTGCTTTGTTGCATGGCTAAGAAGTGGAACTGTTGAGTATTCAAACTTTGTCATGATGCCTCCGAGTTTTTAGTTATTTATTGAGTGCTGCTTTAACCGCAGCAGAAACTTTTCCGCCATCAGCTTTTCCTGCTATTTGTGGTTTTAAGATTCCCATAACTTTACCCATATCTTGTGGGCCGGCTGCGCCTGACTTGGCGACCGCCTCTTGAATGAGCGCGCTTAATTCTTCATCAGATAATTGCTTCGGAAGATATGCAGCGATTACTTCACCTTCCTGCTTTTCAAGTTCAGCTTTATCAACGCGGCCGGCATCAGCAAATGCTTCAGCTGCTTCCCGGCGCTTTTTAGCTTCACGTGAAAGTACGGTGATGATCTCTTCATCGCTCAGAATTCTGGCTTCCTTGCCCGCGACCTCTTCATTAGTGATTGCAGATAAGACCATGCGGATGGTTCCAGATACGAGCGCATCTCGTGAGCGAATCGCTTCAGTCAGATCTGAATGGAGTTTCTCTTTAAGTCCCATAAGGCGTATCTTCTCATGCTATGGCTTATGTCTTGCGCGAGAGCACCTTGCCGGTTCTGCCTGCAGGCCACCGTGATATCCGCGTTTTGCACTTTTCTGACCTGCACCTAACCCCTTCTCGAAAGCGAGAGATCGCCGATATAAAGAGTTGGATTGATGTGAAGCCCGACCTTGTGATTAGCACAGGAGATTTCTTGGCTCACAAAGAGGCCGTCCCTGTTGTCTTACATGCGCTAGGCGGTTTACTCGATATCCCTGGATTATTTGTATTTGGCTCAAATGATTACTACGCCCCAAAACCTAAGAATCCATTTGCGTATTTAATGAAAGATCATGGGAAGCGCAAAATTGGTTCAGAATTACCGTGGCAAGAACTTTCAGATGGATTGACCGCGCGCGGTTGGAAGAATATAAATCATGACCGCGCACTGTTGACGATTAATGGAACTGTGATTGAAGCGCGTGGAACAGATGATGCCCACCTTGTACGTGATAACTACGCCGAAGTAGCTGGTGCGCCAGCAAAATCTGCTCAGCTAGCAATTGGGGTTACTCATGCGCCTTATCTGAGAATTTTAAATGCAATGAATGCAGATCAACTTGATTGTATTTTTGCAGGGCATACACATGGCGGCCAGGTGCGATTGCCGTGGCCAGGTGGAAGTAAAGCGCTCACAACAAATTGTGACTTACCAAATTGGCGTGCGCGTGGAATTACAAAAACTAAGGACGAGCCATGGCTCAATGTTTCAGCAGGAATGGGAACTAGTCCATTTGCTCGCATCCGTGTGGCATCCCCGCCGGAAGCAAGTTTGATTACGCTAGAAGCAGTTCTGTAAAACTACTTTTTCTTTGCAGCTTTTTTCGCAGCTTTTTTAGAAAAATCTGCAGCTACTAATTCAGCAATCTGAGCGGTGTTTAGCGCAGCGCCTTTACGTAGATTGTCACCACAAAGAAAGAGGTCCAAAGACTTCTTATCATCGAGGGATTGGCGAACACGTCCGACCCATGTTGGATCAGTACCAACTACATCGTTAGGGGTTGGGAACTTGTGGTTTTCTGGCTCATCCCAAAGAACGACTCCAGGGGCGTTATCCAATACTTTTTGCGCAGCTTTGCGTGATACCTCGGTCTTAAATGTTGCATGCACGGCAAGTGAGTGAGTTGTAAGAACCGGGACTCGAACACAGGTCGCCGATACTTTTAACTTTGGCATGCCGAGAATTTTTCTGGATTCATTGCGGACTTTGAGTTCTTCTGAAGACCAACCATCATCTTTTAGTGAGCCTGCAAATGGAACTACGTTTAGCGCGAGTGGCGCTGGGAATGGTGAAGAGTCTTCGACAAATGTACGAACATCACCTGTCTCATCTCCAGCACTGGTGCCCGCAACAGCTTTAATCTGTGCGCGAAGTGCATCGATACCTGGTTGACCCGCACCTGATGCAGCTTGATAGGAAGCAACGACAAGCTCTTTTAATTCAAACTTACGATTCAGCGCGCCCATCGCAACAATCATTGAAAGCGTTGTGCAATTTGGATTTGAAATAATTCCCTTTGGTCGCTTGAGTGCTTCCTTAGGATTTACTTCAGGAACAACGAGTGGCACCTTCGGATCCATGCGGAAAGCACCTGAGTTATCGACAACGACTGCTCCGCGTGAAACTGCAATCGGAGCCCACTCGGCGCTAATCTCATCTGGAACGTCAAACATGGCAATATCAATGCCATCAAAAGCTTCTGGTGAAAGTGCAACAACTGTGAGGTACTCACCGCGGCACATTAGTTTTTTGCCAGCACTTCTAGCTGATGCGATTAATCGAATTTCGCCATAGACATTTTCGCGCTTAGAAAGAATGTCGAGCATGACTGTGCCGACAGCTCCTGTTGCACCAACTACTGCGAGTGATGGTAATTTTTTATTTTCGTTTGTCATGTTCTTATCTTCCAGTTCCTGCATAAACAACGGCTTCACCGTCGGCATCTAAATCAAAAGCAGAGTGAGCAGCTTTAACGCCCTTTTCAACATCTTCAACGCGACAAATAATGGAAATACGAATTTCTGAGGTTGAGATCATTTCAATATTGATTCCGGCCTCTGAGAGACAAGCAAAGAATGTTGCGGTTACACCTGGGTGTGAACGCATTCCCGCCCCGACCAAGGAGAGCTTGCCGATTTGATCGTCATATTGAAGGGATGCAAATCCAACTTCACCTTTAATGCCATTGAGAATTGCGGTTGCTTCAACGCCATCTGATTTTGGAAGAGTAAAGGAGATATCGGTTAATCCAGTTGCGGCTGCCGAAACGTTCTGAACAATCATGTCGATATTAATATCTGAATCTGCGATTGTTTGGAAGATGCGAGCAGCTACACCTGTGCGATCAGGTACGCCGACGATTGTTACCTTTGCTTCGGATTTATCGTGTGCGATTCCAGCGATGATTGCTTGTTCCATGTTTGATGCACTATCTCCCTCCGGATGATCTTTGACCACCCAAGTACCTTCTTGATTTGAAAATGATGAACGTACGTGAATCGGTAAGTCATAGCGGCGGGCATATTCGACACAACGAAGGTGAAGAATTTTTGCACCGGACGCGGCTAGCTCTAACATCTCTTCATATGTAACTGTTTTAAGTTTGCGTGCAGTTGATACAACGCGAGGGTCGGCGCTGTATACGCCATCAACATCTGTGTAAATCTCGCAAACATCTGCTTCAAGTGCGGCAGCGAGCGCAACAGCTGTTGTGTCTGAGCCACCACGGCCCAACGTTGTTACATCTTTTGTATCCTGATTAATTCCTTGAAAGCCGGCAACGATTGCAATTGCGCCTTCACCGAGTGCTTCGCTAATTCGCGAAGGCTTCACATCAATGATGCGCGCTTTGCCGTGAGTGCTTGTGGTCAGAACTCCAGCTTGTGATCCAGTAAAAGATCGGGCTTCATGTCCCAGATTTGAAATCGCCATTGCAAGCAGTGCCATCGAGATGCGCTCTCCAGCTGTCAGCAACATATCTAGTTCGCGGCCACTTGGGAAAGGAGTTACCTGGTTTGCAAGATCAATGAGCTCATCAGTTGTATCGCCCATGGCCGAGACCACAACAACGACCTGATTTCCAGCCTTTTTAGTTGCAACGATGCGAGCGGCAACGCGCTTGAGCCCTTCGGCATCAGCGACAGAGGAGCCGCCATATTTCTGAACGATTAGTCCCATGAGAGAAGGGTGCCATATCAAAAAGCGTGAAAGGGAATTATCTCAAATAATAAGACACCTAGCGTCTCATATGTTGAACTTTATACCTGTCTGCGGCCTTCCATCGCTCTTCCCAGCGTCACTTCATCGGCATACTCAAGATCTCCGCCTACTGGCAGGCCTGAGGCTAACCGGCTGACTCTGATTCCTAGCGGCTTTATCTGGCGAATTAAGTAGGAAGCGGTTGCTTCACCTTCCAAGTTGGGATCGGTGGCAATGATGAGCTCGACGACCTCAGGATTACCAAGTCGGACCATGAGCTCGCGGATTCGAAGGTTTTCAGGTCCAATTCCATCAATCGGAGAAATTGCTCCTCCAAGCACGTGATATTTACCGCGAAATTCACGCGTCTTTTCAATTGCCATTACATCTTTAGATTCTTCAACAACACAAATCATTGTGTTGTCACGGCGAGGGTCGCGGCAAATTCGGCAGAGATCTTCTTCTGACATATTTCCACATTCAGTACAAAATTTCACGCGCTCTTTTACTGTACGAAGAACATCAATCAGTCTGGTCGTATCAACGCGCTCGCTTTGAATAATATGGAACGCAATACGTTGAGCAGATTTAGGACCTATTCCAGGCAAGCGTCCTAGTTCATCAATTAAATCTTGTATCGCACCTTCATACATATGTATTCCGCCTACTCGCCTGAGATTGTTTTGATAACTTTGGCGCCAAGCTCACGTGCCAAAAGTTCTGCGCCACTCAGTTGAGCAGCATCCGATGGATCTTCCGTCGTTCTTTCGTGAACAGGTGCGTTGACGGAAGAATCGACAACACATTCAATTTTCAAATCAAGGCCGACAACATCAGCAAATGCTCCTTGCAGAATGACATCGCTGCCCGAGCGAATAAATGAATCCCGAGCTCCTACGTTAACGATGCCAATAGTGATGGCCGTTTCATCTACAGATAGAACTTGGGCGCTGGCAGAAAGTAGCGACCAGGTTAATCTGCGGCGCTTCTTCACATTTTCAATTACATCTGGCCACAGGCGGCGAAGGGCTGCAATATCAACGGGTCCAGTTGGCTTTGGCTGCGCAACAGGTGCTGCAGCTTTTACTGGTTTCACCTCTGTTGCCTCTTTTACCTCTGTTGCCTCTTTTGCATGAACCGGCTCTTGCGCTTTTTGCTTCTCTTGAATTGGTGCTGCCTTAATTTCACTTTGTGGCTCGCTAGCAACCACAGCTGGTGAGTGAATTGATAAACCTCGTTCAATTCTTTCGATGCGCGCTAATAACCCGGCATCATCATTTCCTGGCAACATTATTTTTCCAGCAATTAGTTCTAAGACTAAACGCGGATAAGAATTACCTCGCATTTGATTAAGACCTTCATGCGCAATTTCAGCAGCACGGATAAGCGAGGCAGCCCCAATGTTGTTGGCTTGGGCGTTCATGCGTTCTAATTGATCCTCCGGGATATCGCGAAGAATATGGCCCGCTTCACCTCGTGTTGATCCAACGACAATGAGATCACGAATACGTTCCAATAAATCTTGCGTAAATCGGCGCGGATCAAGTCCAGCTTCAATGACTTTATCGATGGTATTAAACAATGTCGCTACATCACGAGCAGCGATTGCATCGATTGATTCATCAAGCAGCGCGCCATCGGTATAGCCAAGAAGAGAAACAGCGATGTCATAAGTAACGCCATCTTTACCAGCTCCGGCGAGTAATTGACCGAGCACAGAAAGTGCATCACGAACTGAACCACCAGATGCCCGAACTACAAGGGGAATAACCCCTTTAGCCACTTTTACATTTTCCTTCTCACAAATACTTTCAAGATGCTTTGCAAGAATTCCAGGTGGAACTAGGCGAAATGGGTAGTGATGTGTGCGAGAACGAATAGTGCTAATGAGTTTGTCTGGTTCTGTTGTTGCAAAAATAAATAGAACATGCGGAGGTGGCTCTTCTACAACTTTTAGTAACGCATTTGCTGCGCCGGGTCCAAGTTGGTGAGCCTCATCAATAATATAAATCTTGTAGCGAGATTGAACTGGTGCGAAGAATGCTTTGTCGCGAAGATCGCGCGCATCATCGACAAGCCCATGTGTCGCAGCATC
>CAILYP010000027.1:0-8328 GCA_903838475.1 uncultured Actinomycetes bacterium
AATTGGTGAAGTCATTCGTTTGCAAGGCAACGGTGATTACACCGAGACAGTTCCAGTATTGGACGATAAAGGGCACATGATGCCTACAGAAGTCGCTCGTAACATGGGCGTGGATATTGCACTGCAGTGGGGCAATGGCTATGACACCACTTTGTCTTCATTTGTAAATATTATTTCTACGCCAAAGGGCGGAACGCACACGGCTGGCTTTGAACGCGCAATCACTAAAGCGTTTAATGATGCACTTCGCGCTAATAAGGTATTGAAGAATAATGAAGCTGACGTAATTAAAGATGACGTATTAGAAGGTTTGACTGCGGTAGTCACAGTTCGTATGTCTGAACCACAATTTGAAGGCCAGACAAAAGAAGTTCTGGGTACTGCTGCTGCTACCAAGATTGTTGCCACAGTTGTTGCCGATGAAATGAAAAATTTCTTTGCAACCACCAAGCGAATCGATAAGGCGACTGGCAAGGCCGTGATGGAAAAGATTGTTGGAGCATCACGCACACGTATCTCAGCCCGAGCACATAAAGATTTGCAGCGTAGAAAGAATGCGCTGGAGTCCTCATCTCTACCAACCAAACTCTCTGATTGTCGTTCCGATGACACCGCTCGCACCGAGCTTTTCATCGTAGAGGGAGATTCTGCGCTGGGTACCACCAAGGCTGCGCGTAATTCCGAATTCCAGGCAATTTTGCCAATTCGCGGAAAAATCTTGAACGTCCAGAAAGCTTCGCTTTCGCAGATGCTAGAGAACAGTGAGTGCGCATCGATTATCCAAGTTATCGGGGCGGGCTCAGGTAAGTCATTTACCCTCGATGATGCAAGATACGGCCGCATTATTTTGATGTCCGATGCTGATGTTGACGGCGCGCATATTCGTTGCCTGCTACTCACTTTGCTCTATCGATATATGAAGCCGCTGATTGATGACGGTCGTGTTTTCGCTGCAATCCCACCTCTACATCGCATCGATGTCGTTGGCGGAAAGCGCGGGGAAGTTATTTATACATACTCAGATGATGAGATGAAGAAGATCACGGCCGGACTTACAAAAGAAGGCAAGCGTTGGAAGGAACCGATTCAACGCTACAAAGGTCTTGGCGAGATGGATGCTGACCAACTACGCGAAACTACGATGTTGCCTGAAGCTCGCACACTTCGCCGTATAACAATGAAAGATGCGGCTGCTGCTGAAAAGATGTTTGAATTGTTGATGGGTAATGATGTTGCACCCCGCAAAGAATTCATTTCAAATGCCGAGATTGATCGCGAGAGAATCGACGCTTAGTTGGCTGATTTTTCTTATATAGAAACAGATCGACTTTACATGCGCCCCTTCAAAGCGGGGGATGAACACTCGATGTTGGAATATCACAGCGACCCGGACGTTGTTCGCTATATACCTTGGGAAGTTCGGACACTTGAAGAAATCATTGCATCGAATCTGGAAAATCAACACGCCTTTCGCCTCAATGAGGAAGGCGATTACTTAACTCTGGCACTCTGCCGTAAATCTGATGATCAATTAGTAGGGCAGATGAATGCGATGTATCGAAGTAAGGAGCATCAGCGAGCTGAATTTGGCTACGTCATTAATCCTAGATTTGGTGGCCAGGGTTATGTGACTGAGGCGGCAGAGGCTCTGATTAGTGCGCTATTTTCTAGCGGGTTATTCCATACCGTGTTTGCAAATATGGACCCCCGAAATAGCCCCTCCGAGCACGTTGCTGTTCGTCTGGGTCTTCGCAAAGAAGCTCATCACATCCAGGATTACTGGTTTAAAGGCGAGTGGACGGACTCATTTATTTACGGCACCGTTAAAGATGAATGGCAGTCTCGCCACTAGCCAGCTGCTGTGTCTAATCTCTACTGCGAGTGACCGAACTTCTTTGCTACAAATAGCCATGTGGATTTGCAGGCGAATGATCTTCCCAAAAGATTTTATTCGAAAAATCGACTACGAAAAATTACCGAGATTTCTTTATCGTCTCACTTACGAGCATAACCTCAAAAAGTTTGCAGATGTACTTGCGATTCTATTTGGCTATAGCACCCTCATCCCACTAACTCCTGAGGCTGAAAAAAATCGCAGTTTGTTTCTGGTGGGAAAGAGGCTCCCATATCAGGGACTAAATATTTCTCAAGAAAACGGATGCCTTTTATTTCTTCAACCGCCTCCCAAAATCCTTGAGGATGTAAAAATTGATTTCAATGAGTTTCGCAAATTTTGTGGCGAGTCCCCGGAACCGGGGGGTTTTCATCGATACATCGAAATGATGGTCGAAGAAAAACAACGTCACCTCGAGTGACTCTGAGATAACTTCGAGTAGAAAAATATACAGTGTCTCAACATTAAATATGATTTTTATTTTTTACTGCTAAGCATTTAGTCAAACTCCAATCATCAAAATTGATTGGAGACAAGTGAAGAAGTTATTTGTATTTATTGGAATTATTACCACAACATTCATCTTGCAAGTTACAGCAAATGCAGCGAATTCGACCGTTTCTCAGCCTGGCTCAAGCAAAAGTAATAACCAATTAATTGGGAAAAGCAACTTTGGAGGAGATTGTTTTGGGGAGACTCAAAAACCACATTTTTCGTCACACATACCGGGGACGATTAATGTAACTGCACGAACAGTCTGCCTCGGACATCGCGTGAGCGTTCAGTCCTGGCTATATCTAGGTTTCGATGAGATTAAAGGAAAAAAATTAAATTACAAATGGGCGGATGCGGCCAACGAGGCAAAAGCAAATACTGCGTGGAAGTGTGTATTGGGGAAAATGTATGTAATTACAGCAATATCAGATCACGAAGACGATAGAGGTCATGCAGTTCAAACTCGCTATCGGAATAGTATTTATTGCGGAAAGCCGAAAGTAAAGATTGCGCAATCGTCACCTGTGAAGAAGTGAATTAGCCAAGGCGGGTACGGCGAGGAGTTGCAAAGGCTTTAGATGTAGCCGTGAGCTCCTCAGATACTTGGGCCCTAATGGCCTCATCAGATGAAAGCAGTTTCTTCAAGAAGGCAATCGTCTCTTTGAGCTCTTTGTGCTCTGTATCAAGTTCAAGCTTGCTCATCTTGGTCAATCTACGAAGTGGCATATCAAGAATGTAGGTGGCTTGCTCATCAGAGAGTTTGAGTAACTTCATCAGCGATGCTTTTGCCTCAGCCGCATCATCACTTCCGCGAATGATTTTGATGACCTTATCGATATCAACAATCGCCTTGAGAAGTCCATCAACTAAGTTCAAACGCGATTCAGCCTTCGCTTTGCGGTATTCAGAGCGCCTGCGAACAACTTCAATGCGGTGGTCGATAAACACTTGTAATAGTTCTTTTAAACCAAGGGTCAGTGGCTTGCCATTGACGAGCGCAACGGCGTTAATTGAGAAGGCATCTTCCATAGGAGTTAGGGCATATAACTTCTCTAGAACGTCTTCGGCTTCATATGCTGGCTTAATTTCAACGACAACTTTTGTACCCTGTTGGCCATCGGTCAGATCAATGATGTCGGAGATTCCTTGAATCTTCTTTGCCTTAACAAGTGCGGCAATCTTGTCCACAATCTTCTCAGGCCCGATGTTGTAAGGCAGTTCAGTAATCACAATGCCTTGCTTGCGGCTTGAAACTTTTTCAATAGCAACTGTCGCGCGAACTTTGAATGATCCGCGGCCTGTTGCGTAGGCTTCTTCGATACCTTCTAGACCAATAATTTGCCCACCTGTTGGAAAGTCAGGTCCGGGAACATGTTTCATGAGTTGCTTTAGCGTTGCCTTTGGATTTTCAATCAAATGCTTGGTTGCAGCAATTACTTCGCCGAGGTTATGTGGCGCCATATTTGTCGCCATACCAACTGCAATACCCGTTGCCCCATTTACCAGCAGGTTTGGAAAAGCAGCAGGCAAAACCAGTGGTTCAAGAAGTTGGCCATCGTAATTTGGTCCAAAGTTAACGGTGTCTTCATCACTCTCATTCACGAGTGCAAGCGCAGCGGGCGCCAGGCGAGCTTCTGTGTAACGCATGGCGGCAGGGCCAGCATCTAGTGATCCGAAATTTCCATGGCCATCTACTAGTGGCAGGCGTTGGGAGAAAGGTTGCGCCATGCGAACCATCGCGTCATAAATCGCGCCATCTCCGTGTGGATGCAATTTACCCATCACTTCACCGGCAACACGGGCACACTTCACATGTCCTTTATCTGGGCGAAGTCCCATTTCAGACATCTGGTGCAAAATTCGACGCTGAACAGGTTTCATTCCATCGCGAGCATCAGGTAGAGCGCGAGAGTAAATAACTGAGTAGGCATACTCCAAGAAGGATTCCGACATCTCTGTTGAGACATCGACATCGACGATACGTCCTGGGTTTTCCCCTGGCTTTGGAAGTGCAACTTTCACGGCCTTGCCTGATTTTGCAGGGGCGCTCTTCTTTGCTGGGGTTTTTGCCACGCGCGTATCTTGCCAACACATCGGCCTTAAATAGGTGACCGACACCTTCTCACGCCCACATTGCATGAGTTAGAGGTAGTTAGCCTAAAGTTACGTCGTGCCAGCCGGATTAGATGATCTCTCCCAATCGATATTTGCCTCACTAGGTGGCGCTGGTCTCACCAATTCTTTGGCTCTGCCTGACTCGGATAGAACGTGCCTACTTTTGATAGATGGCATGGGAAATGACACGATTGAGAAGTACGGTAAAGAATTTCCAGCACTAGCAGCACTGACGAAGAGCGCAGCACTGAATTCAACTTTCCCGTCAACAACTGCAACAGCGCTAGCAACCCTTGGTACCGGTGTACTTCCTGGAATACACGGAATGCTTGGCTACACCATTCGCGTACCTCGCAGTGGAGAGCCGGGCCGATTACTGAATGCACTCAAATGGGATGAACGAGTAGACCCTGCTGTCTGGCAGTCACAACCCACGATGTATGAACGCGCAATTACAGATGGCATCACAAGTTCATATATCGCAGCAAAGCGATATGAAGGCACAGGTTTTAGTAGAGCCACTTTGCGCGGTAGCAACTACCTCGGCGCCAATCACACATCCGAGATGATTGGATTCGCAAAAAGTGCATTAGCCAAGCCTCGTTCATTTGCTTATGTTTATATCAACAACCTTGACCATGCTGGCCATAATGATGGCGTCGGCTCAGATAAATGGCTTGATGCGCTCGCTTACACAAATGACATTGTTGAGAAATTAACCCTGGCCCTACCGACTGGCACGCAGCTCATTGTCACTGCCGATCACGGCATGGTGAATGTCGAGGAGAAGCTAGTCCTTGGAAAAGAAAATGACTTGATGCAAGATGTGACCTTACTTGGCGGTGAACCCCGAGCACGACATATCTATGTTCGAGAAGGTGCGCTAGCTGATGTGCACAATCGCTGGAGTGAAACTCTGGCTGGCCAGGCTGGTAAGGCTGACATCTACACGAAGCAGAGCATCGCCCAACTCATCGGTGGAGAAGTCACTATTGATGCAAACGAGCGGCTTGGCGATTTGATTGTTGTTCCCAAAGGCGGACTCATCCTGATCGACCCAACACGTGAAGTCCAAGAAGGAAAGATGGTTGGGCACCATGGTGGAACGAGCGCGATTGAGGTTGAGATTCCATTGCTAACGGCTGAGATTTAGTCCAAAGACCACTTCCGGTCTGCATCTCATAATCATTGAAAGCGGAAGTCCCTATCTTCGAAATATTTTAATGAGCAAGCCAACAATGGCTAGAAATAGCCCAAATGGAATTGTGACAATGAGCAGCCATAGGTAAGCACCAGTACCTGAGCCCTCATCAAACATTGAGCCGCCTTGGAAAATTGAAGCAATAAACGCGATCAGGATGGGAAATATAGCGATTACTAGCCCTATGCGAATGAGCGGAATTCTTTTCATTTAACTACTCGTTATCGGTCGGTTCATCTTTCTTGCCACCGAACATGATGTCATCCCATGACGGGATTCGAATTCGCTTGGTAACGCCATCTTTCTTGGCATCTGATGGAATATCAATGGGCAAAGTTTCTGGATCGTGATCTTCCATTTCAACTTCATCAACTAGATCAAGTTCAGTGTCAACTGCATCTGGAACAACGGAAAGTGAAACATTTTCGATAATTGTGACCGACTCGGAGAAGGCTGTGAGTCTGGGTGCTGGAGTATTTTGAGGTTGTTCGCCACCAAAGACCATTCCATGTGTTGGAGTTGCTGGGCGTGTTGGTTTCTCATCACCTGTAATCCAGCGAGCTCCATCATCTTCTGCCAAGAGCGTGCGGTTATCCAGATCGAAAGTCCAGTTTGCTTCACCCATTCCATCTCGGTTGGGATATTGCAGAATAATGTTCCACGTTGAATCATCGTTGCGGTGAGTGTTCCAGTCGATTTCTGTCATATCAACGCCACGAGGTTGCAGTTGAGCAATAGTTGCAGTTGCAAGTGTTAATGCAGATTTATCTCGTCGCAATTGTGTCTCAAGTGCTAAACCGATGACGTATGCACGCTCTTGCATAATGGGACCTGAGAAGCGATCAATTTTGTCGATAGACCAGCCGGTAAGTGATGAGATTGAAGCAAAACTTTCACCTGCTCGTAGGCGCGCTTGAATCTCTTTTACTGAAAAACTTGTTTGTTCATCCATCGCGGTCACAGATACCAAGCGAGGTTGATTTACCAGGGCACGTAAGTTGTCGCTAATTCGGATTAGGTAAGTCTTTCCGGTTCCGTCGGTAAGTTCCAGATGAGTTCCATCCTCAGTGCGCCCGACAACTTTCAGGTCGGTAGGCATACCAAATGAAGAGTCAGTCATGAGGAAAGAGTGCCACATGGGTGGGAGCAAGCGTGGGAGGTAGGATTCATGTCATGAGCGATACGGGACATTTCAGCAAAGAGTTGATTGCTGAACTGCTCAATCTGGCCCTCATCGTGGCTAGAGCGGCGGGGGATCTGCTCATGACGCGCCCCCAAAGTTTTGATCTCAATCAAAAGACTGGCGCCAGGGATTTTGCAACGCAGATGGATCATGCCAGCGAGAAGTTGATTGTGGATTCGATACTTATGGCCAGGCCAGATGATGGAATCATTGGCGAAGAGGGAAGCTCACGCCCATCAAAGAGCGGCATCACCTGGGTCATTGATCCGATTGATGGCACGGTCAATTATTTCTACGGACTTCCTGGTTGGAATGTGAGCATTGCTGCGAAAGATGCAGATGGCGTAGTCATTGGTGTTGTGAACGCCCCAACGCTAAATTCAATCTGGCACGGCGCTAGAGGCCAAGGTGCATTTCGCAATGGTGAGCAGATTCATTGCAACACAGGTGTTGACATGAAAGAAGCTCTTATAGCAACTGGATTCTCCTACGATGAAAACGAGAGTGTGGCGCAGGCGCAATTCATAGTTGATCTGATGCCAGATATCCGTGATATTCGCCGATTTGGCGCTGCCGCTGTCGATCTCTGCGCAGTCGCAACCGGCTGGGTGGATGGGTATTTTGAGTCGAGTTTAAATGAGTGGGATTTGGCTGCCGGAGGGCTGATTGCTCAGGAAGCAGGTGCACTGGTTACGGGGCGCTTGGGAGCTCCCGCTGGGCGCGAGATGACGATTTGTGCGGGCCCAAGCCTGCATGCAGCCCTTTCTACTCGAATTGGCTAGCCGCGCACTGGATTGGCTAGTGGCGCTCGCGTGTGGCAAAATACCCTTTCTGGCCGGGGAACTTCCATCGGTCCTCACTAGCAAATTAGTTTGAAGATAGTTTCAAGTTAGGAAAAGCCATGAACGTCTTAGACGCAGTTGATGCTGCTTCACTTCGCTCCGATGTCCCCTCTTTCCGTTCCGGAGATGAACTAAAGATTCACGTTCGTGTTATCGAAGGTAGCAAGAGCCGTATCCAGATTTTCCAAGGTGTCGTAATTCGCCGCCAGGGTTCAGGCGCTCGTGAGACTTTCACTATTCGCAAGATTGCATATGGAGTTGGCGTAGAACGTACATTCCCAGTGCACACACCTGTAATTGAACAATACGAAGTTGTTCGTCGTGGCGATGTTCGTCGCGCAAAGCTTTACTACCTTCGCGATCTTCGCGGCAAGGCTTCCAAGATCAAGGAACGCCGTAACGCGGATGGTTCAAACATCATCGAGCCAACAATCGTAAAGGCAGCGGCAGCTCCAGTAGTTGAAGCGCCGGTCGTTGAAGCTCCAGTCGTTGAAGCTCCAGTCGTTGAAGCTCCAGTCGTTGAAGCTCCAGTCGTTGAAGCTCCAGTCGTTGAAGCTCCAGTCGTTGAAGCTCCAGTCGTTGAAGCTCCTGCCGAAGC
>CAILYP010000028.1:0-16852 GCA_903838475.1 uncultured Actinomycetes bacterium
ATCTAGGGCAATGCGCTGCTCGGCACTGCGTCCATGAAGACCAAAAGCTGAGCGATCTCCACGCACAAGTTGTAGCTTTTTATCACTCGTTACCTTGGCAAGAGCGCTACCTTTTTCCGAGTGCAGCACAACTCCAGTATGAACCGGACTGGTCTGGGCTAATTCATGTTTAATTTTTTCACCTTCATATAGTGAATCGATCAAAGTGTGAGCAACGTTTGCCTCCACGATGCCCGACCAACCACTGGTGGGTGCAAGTTCTGCCCTGTACTCATCCGCTTCAACTCCAACAGAAGAAGCCTTTACTCGGAGCGGCAAGTCCTTCGTTACAAGAACTACATCGGCGCCCTCTGCCATAAAGTTTCGGGCGACCGCCAGAATCCGTGAATCATTGGAGCTATCTCGTAAAAAACCAGCTGGCAAAATCGATGGATCGGTGTGATTGAGCTCGACTTTTAGCGTTCCACCTTCATCATTGATTGATATTTCTTCATCAAGGCGGCCGTATCGAACTCGCAAATCATCAAGGCTGCGCAATGCAAGGCGCGCAAAATATCCAAGCTCTGGGTGCTCTCGTTTTGTCTCCAACTCCCCTATTACAACTATGGGGATGACAACTTGGTGTTCGGCGAATCTTGCGATTGCTCCGGGATCTGCTAGAAGGACGCTGGTATCGATGACATATGTCTTGCGACCATTATTAGTAGATCTAGACAAGTGGGATCTCGCAATCTTTGCCGATCAGTTACTGGGCAAAGCGCGGCCCAGTACACCTTCGGCACTCATAAGCGCCTCTCCGTGGGGAAAACGGACTTATAAGTCATAAGGTAAATCTCGGACACGGCTCTTGAGGTGCGACACGCGAGAGCGCGTGTTGAATTCTAGGTAACGGTTTGGATTCCTTAAACAGGCTTACACAGGCTTACACAGCCTCAAGTACCAAAGCGGCGATGGCGCTGGCTGTAAGCGCGCAGCGCTCGAAGAAAGTCCACTCGGCGAAAATCGGGCCAATATGCCTCGCAAAAGTAAAACTCAGAATGGGCGGATTGCCAGAGCAAGAATCCAGAAAGTCGCTGTTCACCAGAGGTACGGATGACTAAGTCGGGATCTGGAAGACCAGCCGTGTAGAGATGTTTACCAATTTCATCACTACTAATTTCATCGGCGATTTCGTCAGCTGACTTTCCAGTTGATATCCCGGTCCGAATGTAATTACGCACAGCATCTACGATTTCGCGCCGACCGCCATATCCAATTGCAACGTTTACAACAATGCTGGATGCACCTTTACTTTCAATCGCAACTCGAGCTAACTTTTCATGAAGCCAATCTGGAAGTAAATCCAGGGCTCCTAGCGGTTTAATTTCCCAGCGTTGTAACTCCGCCAATCTATCCACGGCAGCACCGATGATTTGGAGTAAGGGGTCCAACTCCTCTGGAGGACGATTGAGATTATCGGTGGAGAGTAGCCATAAGGTAATGATTTTAACGTTTGCTTCTTCACACCATTCTAAAACTTCAATAATTTTTGCAGCGCCCTTGCGGTGGCCATGTTCCGGAGAAGCTGCGAGAGTATTTTTTGCCCACCGGCGATTGCCATCCAAAATGATTCCGACGTGGTGTGGAGTCTCATCGTAATTTAAGTGAGCAAGCAGGCGTCTTTCATAGAGGGGATAAAGAATCGACTTTACGACCTTCTTTATTGCTGCCTTCATCGCGGATACGTTTTATTCGGGAAGAGCTGAGCCGCCAGTTAGCGCTGCGTATTCGGCTCGCGCTCGACGATCTGCGACAAACGACGCTATCGGCAGAGTACCTGCAGCTAAATATCCCAACATGCTAAAAAATGGCTTACGAACGGAGAGTGAATAATTGAAGGCTGTGAGCACGTAAATCATGTACATAAATCCGTGGACCACGGCAATCAAGCGAATAATGGTTGGTACGTTGTCATTGGCCGCAGTTAATTTAATTGGCAGATAAACCAACCACAACAGCAGCGAGAGCACGCCAGCAACATTGGCCATCAGATGAAATCGAGCGAGAGCTCCTGCGCGGTTAAATTTAAAGAAATTCATAGCCAAACCCTACTCGCTCTTTGCTTTTGCATCTCGAAACCTGTTGTAGAAAGGAAAAGAAAGTATCAAAAGCCCAATAAACCACCATGTAATTACATATGCGATGTGCTGCCAATAAAATGCCCCGCCCTGCGAAAGCAACTGAGGAGCAGCAATATCTCCGCCTGTCGCGATGACGTATCCATCAAAAAGGTTAAATCCCGTATCTCCCGCAACGAGGGCTGGGTCTATTCGTGAAAGTCGGCCAGGGCCGCCTTCGGCTTGATCAACATTTTCACGTGGATAAAGTCGGCCACTGATCTGAATCTGGGAATTACCAGTACTGTCTTTAGGAAATGTTCCCGGGTCCAAGCCTCGAACAACTAGCACCGCTCTTTTGTCAGAAAGTCGGGCTAAAGAAACCCACAAGTCTTTCCTACTTTTTCTCCCATCAGTAAAACTCACCAATTGATTTGGTGCTACATAATTCTTTTCATACGTTGCTTGGAAAGTTACCAATCGATTAAAAGCTGTATTTCGTAAATTAGAACCGGCGCTTGCTACTTTAGTTAACTCAATGATCGCGCGTTCGGGTTGTGGCTTCTCAAATTTTGCCATTCCTTGTGCGCGATGCCATTGCCAAAGCCCAAGTTCAAAGCAGGTGGCCGCAGCTAACACAATGATTAATCCAAGGGCGAAAGTCTTAAGATATTTGCGCATTCAGAATTTATTGCTGTTCTGAGTCTGGCTTTTCAGCTGCCCGCTTGTAGCGTCGGTAAAAGCTGACTAAGAGAAGTGTTACCGCAGTAACCAAAAAAATCATCGTTAGCGAACCCACAAGGCCCACATTTATACTTGCAGGTGCATCATCCATGTCGCAATTATCCACCCAATGACTAGACTCCACGACATGAGTTCCCATTCCGAACCAGTAAATAGCCCTGAGATAACCGCCTTCTTAAAGGAGCGTTACGGGAAGAATGGCAAAAATGGGAAATCAAACTGGCGCTCTGGATGGAAGCTTCCTGCAGCACTCCTTGCGCTGACTGGTGGCGCCTGGCTCATCTGGAGCGCAGCTCATGCGGCAAGCCCTGAAATTCGATCCACTCTCATTTCATTTAAATCACTCTCATCGACCTCAATTCAGATTCGATATTCAGTTCAGATCAAAGATCCCACCCGCAATCACCAATGCACCTTGGTCGCCCGTGACGGGGATAAAAACACTGTGGGCGAAATTGTTGATCAAATCCCCCTTGGTGTAGCAAGCACTACGCGTGAAGTACTCATTCCTTCTCGATTACAAGCAGTAAATGCTGGTATCGCTTCTTGTTCTTCCCTGTAAACTTTCCTACCTTATGGCTGATATGAGTAACACTCCTAAAACATGGTTGACCCAAGCTGCTGCAGACAGACTGAGCGGTGAGCTAGCCGACCTTGAAGGACCACGTCGCGCTGACATTGTGAAGAAGATTGAAGCTGCGCGCGCTGAAGGAGACCTCAAAGAAAATGGCGGTTATCACGCCGCAAAAGATGAGCAAGGAAAAATCGAAGCTCGTATTCGCCAGCTCAAACACATGCTTGATAATGCGCACATCGGAGAACCTCCGGCGAGCGCGGATGGAATTGTTGGACACGGGATGCGCGTCATTGTCGACATGATGGGTGATGAGATGCATTTCCTCTTGGGCTCGCGTGAAATTGATATCGAAGGTCTAGATGTCTATAGCGAAAAATCTCCACTTGGGTCAGCGGTGATGGGCCAAAAAATTGGTGAGACCGTCACCTACACGGCTCCGAATGGACGCGAGATTAAAGTCACCATAAAAGACGCTAAATTCCATTAATCCGGGCGTCTTCGGTGGCGGCTTGGAATATTGAGCGTATGATTATGGTTGAAAGTTAAAGTAATTCCTGTTTATTTGAGGATTTTAATAAAAGCACGCACCTTAGAGGAGATACATGTCTGCCCAAGCTAAAAAGGCTCACGATGGCCAATTAAGTCATAAAGAAATTATGGCTGTACTCAGCGGTTTGATGATGGGAATGCTGCTCGCAGCTCTCGACCAAACAATTGTTTCAACAGCTCTTAAGAGAATTGTGGAAGATTTCAACGGGCTATCCCATTACACCTGGGTTGTGACCGCCTACCTTCTTACTTCAACAGCTTCTACTCCGCTGTATGGAAAAATTTCTGATCTATATGGTCGCCGTCCAGTATTCCAATTCGCCATCATTACCTTCCTTATTGGTTCATTTGCAGCTGGTGCTGCTCAGAGCATGACTCAACTTATTATTTTCCGTGCCCTCCAAGGATTGGGCGCTGGTGGCCTGATGGCACTCACATTCGTCATTATTGGGGACATCGTTTCGCCTCGCGATCGAGGCAAGTATCAAGGCTACTTTGGTGCAGTATGGGGACTTTCCTCTGTTGCAGGTCCACTTCTTGGTGGATTCTTCTCAGACCACAATCACATCCTTGGAATCGTTGGCTGGCGCTGGATTTTTTACATCAATCTTCCAGTTGGATTAGCTGCCCTAGTAATTACTACTGCAAGTTTGCACATTCCTAAAGTTAAGCGGGAACACAAGATTGATTATCTTGGAGCGCTACTTATGGTCTCAGCTGTTTCAGCGCTGCTTTTGGCAGTATCGGTATTTGGCCCTGAAAGCGGCTGGACTGCGCCAAAGACTCTCGTAGCATTTGGAATATCAGCAGCACTAATAATTGGATTCTTAATTCAGGAATCTGTCGCTACAGAACCAATTCTTCCGTTGGATCTCTTTAAAAATCATACATTCTCAATTACATCAATCTTAGCTTTCATTATTGGTGCCGGAATGTTTGGCGCAATTATTATGGTTCCGCTTTACCTACAGATCGTTCAAGGTAACTCTGCAACATCTGCCGGCTTGAAGTTGATTCCATTTATGATTGGTATTGTTTCGATGTCAATCTACAGCGGCAAGACCATTTCTAAACATGGACACTATAAGCGCTTCCCAATTATTGGCCTTACCTTAATGGCAATAGGTATCGGATTTATGACGACTCTAGGAACTCATACCCCATATTGGAAGCTTGCCATTTATGCCTGCTTAATTGGAATGGGTCTTGGATTTTCGATGCAGACCATTGTTATTGCGTTACAAAATGCAGTTGAATTTAAGGATATGGGAGTTTCGACTTCTGCCAATACATTCTTTCGCTCCGTTGGAGGAACAATTGGAGTTGCACTCTTTGGAACCATCTACGCCAATAAATTGGCAAGAGAACTTCCAAAAGCAATAACAAATGTGGCAACGACAAATCCTGGTGCAATGGCAGGGTTTACACCAGAGAAAGTTGCACAACTTCGCAACAATACCTCGGTGTTAAAGTCATTCACTCCACAACTTCAAGAAGGAATTCTAGGGGCCTTTGTTAAGGGATTCCATGCAGTCTTTATTTCAGCACTTCCAGTGATTCTGTTGGGCCTTGCTTTCGCATTCTTCTTACGCGAAAAACCACTTAAGACAGGGGCAGCACACGCTGCAGCTCGCGATGAAGCAGCGGGAGAATCTGTCGGTTAATCTCCAATTAAAAAGCCCCGCCAATTTATTTGGCGGGGCTTTTTTTATTATTAATTACCGATCACGGAGAATTGAAAGCAAGCGAATGATTTCAAGATATAGCCAGACAACAGTGACCATTAATCCAAAACCTGCACGCCATGATTCTTCATGAGGCGCACCCGCATTAATCATCTTTTGAATTTGATCGAAATCAACAATGAGGAAGAATGAAGCAAGCGCTACGCCTCCGACACAAAGGAGAAGTCCAATTCCGCCCGTGTATAGGCCGTGACCCTTTCCAACTCCAAATGCGCCAGAAATCATTGAAATTAATCCAAGAAGTAAATATCCAACCATTGCGCCCATGACTGCGCGTTGAAATTGTGGAGTTACTTTTACTCGGCCACTGCGATAGAGGAAGAGCACGCCAGCAAATGCGGCTACTGTTCCAATAATTGCTTGCGAAACTATGCCTGGATAAATGGTTTCATACACATGGCTAATTACTCCGAGAGCTAAACCTTCCAAAACCGCGTATGCAATTGCCAGGACAGGTCGAACCGTTTTACTGAAAGTATTAATCATTCCTACGATGAATGCGCCGAGGAAACCAACTAGGGCTATGCCTCCACCGAGGTTGAGCGACCAAGCGACTCCGCCGGTTGCGATAAGTACGACAAAAAGAATGGTTGTGCGAGCAACGACATCTTCCATCGTCATGCGTCCTGTTTGAAGACCTGATGCAGCAGGTGCTGAGTAGGTCTCTTCCAATTGATCCTGAACAATGTCGACGGGACGAGTCTGGCCATTACGGCCATTACGGTCTGGCATCGCGGCATATCCGCGATTAAGCACTGGATTTGAACTTTGCATGTGATCCTTTCTAGATCTTGCCTAGCTGGCCTGTTCCAAGATTAACAACAGAAACTGGGAATCTATTCCGAAAGCACCTGCGCGGGGGGCTAGTTCTCGCCTTCCTCCGCAATTGCATGGTTGGTGATCGTGGTGCGTATGTCCCACAATTCTGGGAAGAAGTTGAATGAATTGAGTTTGCTCAAGACCTCAACTGGGGTCCCTTGAGTACCAGATACCTTCGTCCCGATGCTTCGCTCCACAATCTTGAAATGACGCTGGCGCCATAAAAACATCGCCTGATCTATCTCTAGGAGAGCTTGCGCTAGTTCATAAAGCTCATCGTATTTCTTATGTTCAAGAAAAATGGTGAGTAATTCGACGTTAGCTTCAGTTAGTAAGCGATGAAATTCTTTGCCGAGTGTAGGTATCGCTTTTCGTACAGAATTAAACCCAGGTGAATCAAAACCAGAACCATGACCAAGAGCGCGACGAACCTGTTGGTAATCCCAAGGCGTCATTTGATCCAACATATCCATGCCTTCATTGGCATTTCTTATGCACAGCAGGATTCGTGGAACTAAACGTAGTGCTAATCGAATTTTGTTTTCTGCTAAAAGATTGGCAACTTCATAAGCCTCTGACGTAGCAAGCTTTAACCAAAGCTCACCTGCTTGATGAGTGATGGCGAAAAGAAGCTCATCACGGTGCAGCCACTCTTCGGGAGACTTTTGAAGAGCCAAGAGTTCTGGAGTGCGCACATAGCGCTCGTAATCGCTATTTCCTAAACCTTCGAGAATCTGATCTGGACCGTATGCCACTTTTAGCTCCTACTATTAAGGGATGTTGCTAGTTTTTTAATTTTGTTAATAAATTTTATATATTGACTTTCAGCGCGCCTTGGAGCCAGTCGACAATTTCTTGCGTCGGAGCGCCAGGTGTAAAAATTTGACCTACGCCTAACTTTAGTAATTGCGCTTTATCTTCTTCAGGAATAATTCCTCCACCAAATACAAGAACATTATGTGAGCCTTGCTCTCGTAACAGTTCCAAAACTCGGGTGAATAAGCTCATATGTGCGCCCGAAAGAATAGAGAGCCCAATAGCTTGTGCATCCTCCTGAATTGCAGTTGTAACTATTTGCTCGGGAGTTTGATGAAGGCCGGTGTAAATAACTTCAAAACCTGAATCTCGCAGGACGCGTGCAATAATTTTGGCTCCGCGATCGTGGCCATCTAAACCTGGCTTTGCGATAACTACCCTCGTTGGCGCCATGACACCAACTTATCAACTAGAAAGATTTACTACAACCCTGTAGCGACCGTCAAAATAACGTATCCTCCCCCTATGGGAGAAGAAAAAGCAGACAAAATAACTCTTTTAGAACTCCTCGCTGCTGTTCGAGCTGGCGATCGGAAAGCTCTTGCTCAAGCAATCAGCGTTGCGGAAAATCAACCAACCGAGTTAGAAAGTGCTCTCCCGCAAGAGATGTCAAAGAGTCACGTGGTTGGCATCACTGGCGCTCCAGGTGTTGGAAAATCTACAACCGTTAGCGCCTTAATTACTTATTTAAGGAAGCAAAATAAATCTATTGCCGTGATTGCAGTAGATCCATCTTCTCCTATCTCCGGAGGAGCACTTTTAGGCGATCGTATCCGCCTTAATGAGCATTTTCTTGATTCGCATGTCTTCATTCGCTCCCTTGCTACACGAGGTCATCTCGGTGGCTTAACCGCGTCAACGCAATTATCGATTCGACTGGCTGCGCTAGCAGGCTTTGATGTCATCATCGTTGAGACTGTCGGTGTTGGACAGAGCGAGGTAGAAATCATGAAGCACGCCGAAACTGTAGTTGTTGTGATGGCGCCGGGAATGGGAGATGGCATTCAAGCTTCGAAGGCTGGAATTCTTGAAATTGGCCATATTTATCTTGTGAATAAGTCCGACAGAGATGGCGCAAAGGAAACTGCAAAAGAGCTAGAAAAATCGTTGCATCTCTCACATCGAAGCGGAACATGGCAACCGATGATTTTATTAGGCGCCATGGAGCAATCGACTGGGATAGCCGAGCTAGTTGAAGCTATTTCACTTCATCAGAAAAGCTAGAAAGTACGAGTGGGTTTCCACTTTCCATAGACTTTACGGAGTTCATTTACGATTTCACCTACAGTGGCATACGCCTTAACAGCCTCAATGCAGGCATCCATAATGTTTTCACCCGACACGGCAACGCGATGGAGTTCAGCTAGGGTCACATCTACTTTTGCGTTATCTCGCTTTGCTCGAAGCGCCTGAAGTGCCTTAACTTGGCCCTTTTCGCTCTCAGGATTAATTTCAAATGGTTTATACGGCGGAGTATCTGCTTTAAAAATATTTACTCCAACTTGTTTTCTTTCACCAGACTCAATGGACATTGCAAATTCATATGCTTTTTCTGAAAGTTCTGCTGAGAACCAACCATCATTGATGCAGGCTAGCGCTCCCCCGCGCTTTTCAATCTCTTCCAGCATTTCCCACATTTTTTCAGCAAGCTCATCAGTTAAGCGCTCAATTTCATAACTTCCGGCGAGTGGATCCACGCTCTTCAATACCCCGGACTCAAAAGCCACAACTTGCTGCGTGCGAAGTGCAAGCATCGCCGCTTCCTCAGTAGGCACTCCAAGTGCCTCATCAAAAGCAGATACGTGCATTGTCTGAATTCCACCAAGTGCTGCAGCCAACATCTCGATCGATGTTCGCACCACGTTATTCATAGACTGTTGAGCAGTGAGCGATGAACCAGCGGTAAATGCAAAAATGCGCAACTTTTCAGAGTTGGCTTCTTTTGGATCATATTTTTCGCGTATTAAGCGAGCCCAGGTACGACGTGCGGCGCGAAACTTAGCTACTTCCGGGAGGAATTCAATATTTGATGAGAGAAATGTAAAAAGAGTCGTAGCAATTTGGTCAACGGTAACTCCGCGAGCAATTGCCGCATCAAGGTATTCACGAGCGTTAGCAAAAGTGAAAGCAACTTCTTGAATTGCATCCGATCCTGATTCACGAATATGGTAACCACTCATAGCAAGTGATACCCAACGCGGAACTTTTGTCGCAATATATTCGATGACATCTGTTGAAAGCTTAAGCCCTGCTTCTGCTGGGAAAATTTGCGTTCCTCGGGCGATGTATTCTTTTAAGACGTCATTTTGAATAAACATGCCAAATTTATTTGGATCCATGTCTCGTTGCTCAGCAAGCGCTACAAACATTGCTGCCCAGATATATCCGATCGAGTTAGCGGTAGTCCGAACTTGGGTTATTTTTTCAAGTGGGATTCCATCCATCAATATTTCAATATCTTCCAAACTATCGATAGCAACACCAACTCGGCCCACTTCACCTAGTGATAGTGGATCATCAGAATCAAGTCCTAGCTGTGTCGGAAGGTCGAGTGCAACACTAAAGCCAGTTAGTCCCTGTTCTAAGAGCATTTTAAAGCGCTCATTAGTTTCAGCCGGCGTTCCAAAACCACCGTACTGACCCATGGTCCAAACACCCGCATCTGGATTTATTCCACGAGTGTATGGATATTCACCTGGCTTCTCGGTTGTCATATCTATTTCGTCTCTTCCAATTGTTGGCGCAAAACTTTCTTTGCAATCTTACCCGTTGAATTCAAAGGAAATTCAGAAACAACTAAAACTAATTTTGGCTTCTTATAGGAAGCCATACGAGACTTACAGTGCGCCATTACCTTTTCAGAAATTTCAGCTTCACTTAAAGTCACCCCAGGCTTTAGCGTCACAAGCGTCACTACGCGTTGGCCCCATTCGACATCTTTGACGCCAACAACTGCAACTTCATGCACCTCTTCAACCTCGGCGACGACATCTTCGATTTCGCGAGGATAGATGTTGTATCCACCACTAATAATCATGTCGCCTTTACGGTCTACGAGGTATAGCCGATCTTCTGCATCAATCTTTCCAAGATCACCCGTGTGAAGCCATCCATCACGCACAGCCTTAGTTACCGTCGCATCTAGGCCCGCTGCCCCCCAATATCCGCGCATAACGTGATCTCCACGTGTTATTACCTCTCCAATTTCACCAACCGCAACTGGATTGTTCTCTTCATCAACGATCAGAATTTCAACTCCTATGCATGGCTTACCCGCACTTGTAAGGAGTTCTGGTTGTGAATAAATACCATTCTTATGATCCTGCGCACTGAGCACAGTAACCGGGGGAATTGCTTCAACGAGTCCGTAGTACTGAACCATATTTGGCGTAATTGTTTCGTAGCATTGTTTAATCTGCTCGGGCGCCATTGGCGCACCTGCATAGCCAAGCATGCGAAGGTTCTTCATTTTTTCAAGACTCATATCTGGCATGGCAAGCAATCGAGCGACCATCGTAGGCACGAGTGCAGTTGCATTTGCGCCACGATTTTGAATCGCATCGACAAATACTTCTGGATCGTATTTAGACATAATGATTTGCTTTGCCCCAAACGCAAAATATGGAAGAACAAAGAGGCCACTCGTATGAGTAACTGGGCCTGCATGAATCCAGCAGTCAGTTTTATCTGGTGTGCGCTTCAAAATATCGGTAACGATATTATTTAAACTAGAAATTCTATTTCTATGTGTTCGAATAGCGCCCTTTGGATTTCCGGTAGTACCGCTTGAATAATTTAACGACACAAGCGTGTCGGGATGAACTGAGAGCAGTAATGGCTCAGCAAGCTGCGCAGCAAGGAAATCTTCGTATTTAGTAGTCCCTGGCTCATCGCCTTGAATAAGAATCACGTTATTCACAAGTGCTCGCAGTGGCGCTGACTCTTCCCAAAACTTATGATTCATAATCAAAACTTTTGCGCCACAGTCTTTCGCAATACGAACCCAGTCATCAGGGTGTAAACGGTAGTTAAGAGCAACTCGACATAGGCCCGCACTTGATATTCCCAAATCACTTTCTATATATGTAATTTGATTAAATTGAAGATCAAGGACCCGATCTTCTTCCTGAAGTCCCAGTGCTTTAAGTGCGCGGGAAAGCTGAAAGATACGTCCCCCAATTTCGCCAAAGGTACGTGAACCTTCTTCGTCCTCTACTGCAATTCGATCGCGGTATGTGGTCGTTGCCCGCGCGACAAGTGTTCCTACATCCATTTAGATACTGGTCCTTTCGTTGTGCACTTCTGAAAGCGAGTATGCGCTATCGAGCACCCATACTCCACTAGGTAGAACTGTGATGGGGTTCATATCAAGCTCACTTCCTTCTGGCCAACCAGCTGCAACTTCAGCAATACGAAGTACGGCTGAAACAAATCCAGCAATATCTGCTGGTGCACTTCCACGCGCTCCAGCAAGAAGTGGCGCGAGTTTAGTCTCACCGATCATTTCGTAAACTATTTCTGCATTTACTGGAAGAAGCCGAATCGCAGCATCATCAATAATCTCAGTGAGGATGCCACCAACTCCAATTGTCAAAACTTTTCCAAGTGAACTCGATGTAACCCCAACTAGTGCCTCTACGCCCTTTGGTATAAAAGTCTCAACGAGAACTGGGTTAGCCTTACCATCAGGTGCAAGCATAGAAAGACGTGAATATGTTTGTGCACCGTTTGCTGACGTAATGTCCAGCGCCACACCACCCGCTTCACTCTTATGAAGGAGACCTGGAATGACTGCTTTCATAACCGAACGACCACCAACAGTTTCAATTGCTGTTAACGCTGAGGCTTCATCGTGCACTACAACAGAGAGTGGAACGCGAACTCCGACAGAATTCCACAGTTCTTTCAACTCAACTTCTGTGGCCGTTGGCGATGGCACGGGAAGTCCAATGGTCATCTTTGATTCAATTCTCGTTGATGCTCGGGAGCTGTGATGAAGAATTCGTAGCGCAGCAATTGCACGATCAGGAGTTGGAAAGACAGGAAGCTTGAGGGAGGAGAAAATTATGCTTGCTTCAGGGGCCAAACTTGCCGAGCCAGTTCGCGCAACGGCTATCGGCAGCTTGCGAATTTTTTGAACTCCGCCAAGAGCGTTAGCAATGCGTTCGACATCACTTCCAACAAGGACTGCAAAACATGCAACAATCGCATCTACCCCAGGATCACGCGCAATTACCTCTAAGCATTTCTCGAACAGGTCGGGCGAAGACATTACAGCTGCTGTGACATCTACCGGGTTGGTAATGTTGCCATACGTCGGAACAATTTTGCCAAGCTCATCAAGCGTTGATTGAGAAAAGTTAGCTAGAACTAATCCATTTTTCTCAATTGCATCAGTAGCTAAAATTCCTGAACCGCCAGAAGTGGTAATAATCGCAATATTCTTACCGAGAGATTTAATCCCACTTGAAAAAATAAGTCCGGCATCAATCAACTGTTCAACGTCATCAACACGGACTGCCGAAGTTGAATTAATAGCGGCATCGATTACGCGATCTTCAGTTGCAATTGCTCCTGTATGCGACGCAGCTGCCAGCGCTCCTGCTGTTGAGCGACCAACTTTTAATATCGCTGTAGGTTTCTTGCTAGATACAATATCTAGGGCATCGATATCCGAGAGAGATTCTGTATATAAAAGAATGGCTGAGACTGCTGGATCATTCGCAAGTGAAGTTGCGACTTCGATTGCGGTTACATCTGCTTCATTTCCGGTAGTAATTACTTGTCCGATCGGAACTCCAGCATCCATACCTAGGGAGTACATTCCATATCCAAGCGCGCCGGATTGACTTACTAATGCCACTGAACCTGCTTCAACGCGAGTGGCAGGCCCCGAAAAGACTGGTGAAAAGGATGCAACTAAACCAGTTGCTGCGCCCACAGTTCCAATGCAATTTGGACCAACCATACGCATGCCGAAGTTGCGCGCGATTTCTACTAAACGAATTTGTGCAACCGCTCCATCACTATCAGCTTCAGCGAAGCCCGAAGACATAACAATGACAACAGATACTCCAGCTTCACCACATTGTGTTAATGATTCTTCAACGAGTGGCGCTGGAACCATGATGAGAGCTAGATCGATTTTTTGATTTACATCGGTAATACGTGGATAGGCTTGCAAACCTAAAATTGTGCCGCCTTTGGGATTGATCGGGAAAACTTTCCCTTTAAATCCGTATTTCTGTAAGTACTCGATGGGAGCGCGACCCATTGCGCCAGATCGTTCTGTCGCACCAATTACGGCGATGGATTGTGCTGACCAAAGGACCGAGAGGTCTCTCATGAGATACAGGCAACTCCTTCGATTTCTACAAGTGCTTCTATATCCCACAGTCGGGTTACTCCGATAAGAGTCATCGCTGGAAAATTCTTACCTAATAAACTCTGCCAAACTTTCCCAATTTCCCTCGAATTCGAACGATAATTTTCTGGGTCCACCGAATAGATAGTTATTTTTACTAAATCTGCTGGCGTTCCCCCGGCCGCTTTGAGCGACACGCATAAGCTCGAAAGTGCTTTTTCAAATTGCTCGACAATATTAGAGCCGACTATGACGCCTTCCTTACTTAGCGCAGTCTGACCGGCTAAGTAAATAAATTTACCCTCACCAATGACTGCATGCGAAAAACCAATTGGCGCGGCAAGGGAATCTGGATTGAACTTTTCGATTGACACTTTAATTTCCTCCTTCAAGAATTTGAGTTACCCCAGTTTCACTCTTACCAATAAATGAAATAGCAGCATCTGCTACTTCCTCTGGGGTAAGAAATCTATTTCCAGCTAACTTAGATTCAAGAGCTTCTCGCACTACTTCTAAACTCTTGCCGGTTCGCTGCGCAGCTAACGTTAATGAGCGCTGGGTCATGGGTGTATCTACGAAATCAGGACAAATCGCATTCACGGTAATGGAGTACTTAGCGAGTTCAGTAGCGGCCGAACGAACCAAGCCGACAACTGCATGTTTAGCAGCGGTGTATGCAGAAACATTTGGCTGGCCTATCAATCCAGCTTTGCTAGCAATAACGATAATATTTCCAGCTTTTTCTTCTTTCATTACTGGAACAGCAGCACGCATAAATTTAAAGGGAGCGGTTGCGTTAAGGGCCAGCATGTGATCCCAGGCTTCGTCGGTAGTTTTATCTAGTGGCAGGCTTACTCCATCGCCAGCATTAAGGATGAGAACATCAAGCCCACCCCACGCTTTAACTACATCATTAACAATTGATTCTGGCGCACCCGGTAAAAGCACATCTTTATCGATGATGAGGTACCCATCGCTGCGACCTTCAACAGCTGATTCTAAATCTGAAATTGTGCGAGCACACAACGCGACTAGGTGGCCTTGCTCCAAGAGCTTTATTGCAATGGAACGTCCGATGCCTCGCCCTGCGCCTGTCACCAATATGCGAAGCGGAGCTGCCATAAGGATTGTCACTCCATCTCGGGTTCTATTTCCCAACAAAATGTGCGGAAATGTATAGTGCGTTTTTCTAACGATAGACAATAATACGCTATATGACAACCCCTGACGTCGTTATCGTCAACGCAGTCCGAACCCCTTTTGGTCGATATTTTGGTGGTCTATCTACAACCCGTCCCGATGATTTACTCGCCACTTCCTTAAAATCACTTGCTTCCAGAACTCCTTCACTTGACCTTAAAAAAATTGATGATGTAATCATTGGAGATTCCAACGGAGCAGGGGAAGATAACCGAAACGTTGCAAGAATGGGCGCGCTTCTCGCTGGATATCCAACATCTATTCCTGGCGTTACCTTAAATCGACTTTGCGGATCTGGAGCAGAATCATTCATTCAAGCTTCGCGCGCTATTAGATCCGCAGACGCGCAATTCATCGTTGCCGGCGGCGTCGAGTCGATGAGTCGCGCGCCATGGATAGTCGAACGTACAAGTAAAGAAAAGCCAACTAATCCTGAATACAACCCTATATACAATCAGAGCACCGTTGGATGGCGCATGGTAAATCCACAGTTCCCGGCTCACTGGGTTGCAAGTTTGGGCAGATGTTCAGAGCTCGTTGCAGAGAAACTCAACATTTCACGTGAGCAACAAGATGAGTGGGCTTATCGATCACATCAAAGAGCCAATGCAGCTTGGGATCGGGGAATTCATACTGATTGGGTTATTCCATTTAACAGCGTCACTCGCGATGAAAGCATCAGGGCTGATAGTTCAATCGAGAAATTAGCTGCGCTTCCATCGGCCTTTTCAGAAGGTGGCGCTGGTACAGCAGGTAACTCATCACCGCTCAACGATGGAAGCGTTGCAGCTCTACTGACATCGCATCTGATTGCCAAAGATATGGGCCTAGATCCCATTGGAACCATTCTTGGTGCGCGCGTTGTTGCCACCGAACCTGAACAGTTCTCACTTGCTCCTGTCTTTGCAATTCGCCAGTTACTTGCAAAACTCAATCTTCAAGCATCGGATATTAAAGTTTGGGAGATTAATGAGGCATTTGCTTCGATGGTTTTGACTGTCTTGCATGAAATGCCTGAGATTCCTTTAGAAAAAGTAAATATTAACGGTGGGGCCATTGCGATTGGACATCCCGTTGGCGCATCAGCGTCTCGAGTAATTATTGAAACTGCCCGCGAACTAAGGCGCCAGGGAGGCGGTATTGGTATTGCTGCGGCATGCATTGGCGTTGGGCTCGGCGTCGCAATGGCTATCAAGGTAGACGCTTAAATAATGGATAATTGATGGATAACTAATAGATAGGGTAGCGCCATGATTCCGTTGAATGAATTTACTGATGTTCTGTATGAGGTCAAGCAGGGCGTAGCAATTTTGACTATTAATCGCCCAGATCGCTACAACGCCCTTCGTGGACGTACCGTGGATGAACTTCTCACGGCTTTCAAAACTGCTTGGGTCGACTCAAAAGTCGGAGCAGTAATCTTGACGGGCGCCGGAGATAAAGCATTTTGTACCGGTGGAGATCAGAAGGAACGTGCTGAAAAGGGTAACTACGGCGAAACAGAAACTGGAATGTTTGAGATTGAATCACTTCACAAATTAATCCGCTCTATTCCTAAACCTGTCATTGCCGCAGTAAACGGATTTGCAATCGGTGGGGGCCATGTCCTGCATGTGCTCTCGGATCTGACTATTTCATCTAGTACGGCAAAATTTGGACAAGTAGGTCCTCGTGTAGGTTCTTTTGATGCAGGTTTTGGAAGTGCATATCTGGCTCGCGTAGTAGGAGAAAAACGCGCTCGTCAGATTTGGTTTTTATGCGAACAATACGATGCCGAAACTGCTGAACGATGGGGATTAGTAAACAAAGTTGTTCAACCAGATCAGCTGATGTCTGCGGCAATGGAATGGGCGCTAAAAGTGTGTGCACTCTCCCCTACGGCCCTAAAAGCTTTGAAGCATTCATTTAATGCAGATACGGATCATATTGTCGGTATTCAATC
>CAILYP010000029.1:0-6457 GCA_903838475.1 uncultured Actinomycetes bacterium
AACACCCCACCATAAATTTCATGGACCTTTTCTGTAGTGATGGGTGAAACTAGACAGGCGGTAATTGTCGCCAGAATCCCTCGTGGCATAGGCGCCAATATAGGCGTGAAGCTAATCTTTACACTGCGTCCTGAAATTTTCTCTAACGCCTGCTCAATCTCAGGTGTGTGTTGATGCACTCCCCCAAATTTGTAGGATGTCAGTGAATTATTAGTTTCACTAGCACTGAGTGAGACCTTTGATGACCTACCTGCGCCCGTGGTTCCAGATGCAGCTACAACCACAATATCTTCTGAATGAATCAGGCCATGAGTAATCGCCGGTAGCGCGCCTAACGTGATCGCAGTTGCATAACAACCGGGATTGGCGACTTGTGAAGACTCTGCAATCACAGCGCGGCTACCAGGTATTTCAGGTAGTCCGTACGGTAGAGATCCAGCGTGTGGTCCACCATAATACTTTTCCCATTGCTCTGAACTTTCTAATCGAAAATCTGCGCCCAGATCAACCACTCTAATTTGCGCAGGTATCTGAGATATCCAGTCTGCTGACGAACCATGCGGGAGAGCAAAAAAGATGAGATCACACCTTTTCATGGCATCAAGATTTGTGTCCTCAAATTTCTGGCCAACGAATTGAAGAAGTTGAGGGTGAATAGACGTAACTAATTCTCCGGCGTTTGACGCTGCAGCTAAATATTCAATTTCGAATTTGGGATGGCTTGAAACCAATCTTGCCAATTCGCCGCCCGAATATCCGCTCGCACCAACAATCCCAATTTTCATGATGCAACCATAAACCACTCCGCATATTTATGCAATTTTATGAATAAATATGCACCTTTATGTCCGAACCTTGGCACCCCATTGTGATTCGGCTTTGGCAGCGGCTACTTCTTTGTACCCAGTGACTTCGGCTGCCGTGAGAGTTCTATCGCTGGCTCTAAACACTAACGAGAAAGCAAGTGAAACCTTGCCCTCTCCCACTGCCTCATAACGATCAAACAGTGTGATGGATTCCAACAAATCCCCCGCTCCATCCACCAGTGACTTCTGTAGATCTTGGGCACTGACGGATGCATCAACTACTAAGGCTAAATCTTGTATCGCTGCAGGCATCGAAACAATTGGGTCTGGTGTCACTCTGGGCGATGCAGGTAGGGCATCGAGATTAATACTCCATGCAGCCGAACGCGCAGGCAGTCCAAATTCAGTTACAACCCGTGGGTGTAATTCTCCAGCATGCGCCACTGCGATTCCATCGACAAAAAACTCAGCACAGCGGCCAGGATGCCACGGTGCTAAATCAGATCTCTTAACGTTCCACGATAAATTCAGTGCCCTTAAGATAATTTCGACCTCGGCTACTGCATCGCTCCATTCATAATTGCGTGCTTTGCCTCGCCATGATTCAGTAGAAACTTTTCCGACCTGTACGCCGCATAAGAAATTTAGCTGGGTAGGAACCGAATCAAAAATTGTGGCGATATCCTCGGGGGATGGACGTACTCCAATGGCTGGGAAAAGTCCCGGCGATAAATCGATGCTCTTTCTAAACATCAGGCCCATTTCAAATATCGAAAAGTCCTTAAATCCTCGTCCATAATTTCGACGAGCCGCTTCCAATAGCCCAGGCAAAAGGTGTGGCCGCAAAAGCGGTTGATCCTCAGACATTGGATTTGCGATGCGATATGACGCAGCCCGCAATCCTTCAAAACCCATCCGAGTAAGTAAATCTTCATTTACAAAAGGAAAAGTCATAACCTCTGTATAGCCTCGCGAAACTAAGGACTGGGCTAATACTCTTCGTCGCTTCTGAGAGGAAGTTAGCTCCGCTGAAGTTCTGCGCGGCGGAAGAACAGAGGGAATTTTGTCATAACCGATATTGCGGGCGACCTCTTCAGTGAGATCTGCAGGTGAGAGCAGCTCGACTCGCCAGGACGGTGGGTCGACATAAAAGATTCCATCTTTAATCTCTACATCGCAGCCTACGAGCTCCAGTTTCTCTTTTACGACCTCAGGTGAAATATCGAATCCAATACGCGCACCGACGTATGTTGGATCCAACTTAATAATAGGTAAATAACTTGGTTCACCTTGGGTCGATGTTCCCACATACGTTGCGCCACTATGTTCGACAAGAAGCGCAGCCGCTCTAGCAGAGGCGAATTCGGCGAGAGAAGGATCAACGCCGCGTTCTAGTCGGCGTGAGGCTTCAGTAGAAAGTTTATGTTTTCTAGAATTCTTAGCGATCGATATTTGATCAAAACGAACGGCTTCAACAGCAATTCGTTTTGTTGACGATGTAATTTCTGAATCTAGTCCACCCATTGTTCCAGCAAGTGCAAGCACGTTCTTGGCATCTGCGACAACTAAATCATCTTCATTCAAGGCTCTTTCTTGCCCATCTAGAGTCTTTAAAGATTTGCTCATGCCAGCTCTTCGAATTTCCAAGTACCCGCTAATCTGATCAGCATCGAAAGCGTGCAGCGGTTGACCGAGTTCCATCATCACATAATTTGTCACATCGACTGCAAGAGAGATTGAGCGCATTCCACATTTCTCAATTCTGCGACGCATCCAGAGCGGTGATTGTGCGGCGGGATCATAATTAGAAATCGTGCGTAGATACATAATCATTGCGCCATCTGACAATCTTGCCTCTACGGGAGTGCCAGTCTCCTTGAAAGTAATCTTCTTGGCAGCTTCAACGGGATCAATGAAGGGAAGATCAAGTGACGCTGCTATTTCTCGTGCCATTCCTCGCAGGCTAAGGGCATAGCCTCGATCTGGATTGACGGCTACGTCGAAAATCGTGTCGTTAATTTCCAGCAGCCTAACTGCGTCTTCGCCGGGAGTAGCTGAATCTGGCGGCAATACGATAATTCCCGAGTGCTCATCACTGATACCCAGTTCTTTTGCAGAGCAAATCATTCCATCAGATGTATGCCCATAAGTCTGGCGCGCGGCGATACTAAAATCACCGGGCAGTACCGCCCCCGGAAGAGCTACAACTACTAGATCAGCAAGATCAAAATTAGTGGCTCCACAAATAACATAACGAGTTGATTTCTCTCCACAGTCCAGTCCAACATAACGTATTGGTTTCTTCTGGCCCTCAACTGCTTCAATTGAAAGAACCTTTCCAACAACAAGCGGACCAGTTACATCAGCTCCTTGGACAATTATCTCTTCAACTTCAAAACCTACGCGAACCAGCGCAGCAGCAATCTCTTCATCAGTAATTGTTACTGGCAAATTTACAAATTCCTGAATCCAGGACCGTGGCGCACGCATTACAACCCCAATCCAAATGAACGACTAAAGCGGATGTCACCTTCGACAATATCGTGCATATCCTTTATGCCCTGACGAACCATGAGTGTTCGTTCTAGACCCATTCCGAAAGCAAAACCACTAAAGACACTGGTATCAAGTCCGGCAGTTTCTAGAACACGTGGATTTACCATTCCGCATCCGCCCCACTCGATCCATCGATTGTTGAACCACACATCAACTTCTGCGCTTGGTTCGGTGAATGGAAAGAATGATGGTCGAAGTCGAGTCACTGCCTGTGCTCCGAACATCTTCATGGCGAAATCATCGAGCGCGCCTTTCAAATGAGCCATCGTTATACCCTGATCTACAACTAAGCCTTCGACCTGATTGAATACCGGGCTATGCGTTGCATCTAGTTCATCGGCTCTATATGTACGACCTGGTGAGACGATATAGATAGGAGGTTTTTGTGTCAGCAGAGTGCGCATCTGTACGGGAGATGTATGAGTTCTTAGTACTAATCCTGATTCAAGTGGCTCAATGAAAAATGTATCTTGCATCGTTCTAGCAGGATGGTCTGTTGGAATGTTAAGCGAATCGAAATTGAGCCAACCAGCTTCTAGCTCAGGACCTTCGGCAATTGAATATCCAAGACTGAGGAAATAGTCGGAGACTTCATTTTTAATCACCGTTAGCGGATGAAGGCCACCGATGTGCGAATTACTCGCGGGAAGAGTTACATCAACCACCTCTTCAATAAGAACCTGTGCATCTCGAGCCATCTCAAGTGATGTTTGCTGATTAGCAAATGCAACGCTGATTGAAGACTTTGCTTCGCCAAGGATTTTGCCGAATTCTGCTCGTTGCGCTGGATCTAACTGTCCTAGACCTTGATTCAACTTAGCGATTGGAGACTTATCTCCGACGTGTTCTATTTTTACTTCTTTGAGTTGATTTAGATCCCTAGCCCCGTTAATTGCCCCAAGGGCTTGCTTGGTAGCCAGTTCGATGGCAGCGACTGTCAGGGTCATAATGATGGAATCTTACTCAAAACCTAATGAGATACGTGGAACATTGCTATCGCCGCCGCGCTTGCAACGTTGAAACTTTCGGCAAAACCTTTCATGGGGATGGAAACTGTTTTAACTCCCTCTGTGAGTTCGGGAAGCTCGGGCAAACCTCGTGCCTCATTTCCGAAAATCAAAATGACCTCATCTGTTACCTGAATATCGAGGAGGGATGTCTCTCCGGTACCGTAAAAAGCTAAGATAGATTTGCCAGCCCCCCACTCAACAATTGATTCGAGTGCAATTCCTTCAACAACCGGTATGTGCCATAAGGAACCAGCTGTTGAACGAACAACTTTAGGACTAAATATGTCAACACTTAAATCAGAGAATATAACTGCATCGAATCCGCATGCGTCAGCCGTTCGTATTGCAGTACCTGCATTACCTGGATCCTGAAGTTGCCAAAAGTATGCAATTTTCTTTGTCTTGCCGATAGAAGCAAGGGAGGAGAGATCATGTGGCATGTACTTGCAAAGAGCCAATACCCCTTGAGGTGACTGAGTATCGGTCATCGCATTCATGACCGCATCGCTTACATTCACTACATCGTGATCGCCTATTTCGCGTGGAAATTCACTCTCGAGCTTTAACCGTCCCTCAGCAGTTACGAATATCTTCTGAATATGAGGGGCAAACTCAGTCTTTGGACGTAACGCACTTCGTATGGATTGCATTCCATCTGCAACGAAAACGTGATCAGTATTGCGAATCTTCTTCCCACGAGAACCCAAAAGAGCCTTCACTCGCTCTACCTGAGGCGAATGAAGGCTCGTAACTTCTTGGTTGGTCATCTTGAGTTATCTAGAAGTAGCCAGTAACGGAAACTTTTAGACGGTGACGTGTTTGCGTGCAACTTCAACGAGCGCTGCGAATGCTGCAGGATCGTTTGTAGCAAGCTCAGATAGCAGGCGACGGTCAACTTCAACGCCGGCTTCCTTGAGACCTTGGATGAAACGGTTGTATGTCATGCCGTGTGCGCGCACACCAGCATTGATACGTTGAATCCATAGTCTGCGGAAATCGCCTTTCTTATCCTTACGGTGATCAAAGGCATAAACCATTGAGTGGGTAACTTGTTCCTTCGCCTTTGAGAAAAGACGTGAACGTTGTCCACGATAACCAGAGGCACGCTCTAGTGTTGTACGACGCTTTTTCGCCGCATGCATACCGCGCTTTACTCTTGCCATTTTTCGCTACCCCTTACTTCAAACCAAGCATGCGCTTGGCTGTAAATGCTGATGGAGCCTTCGCAACGCCATCTTTACTCAAACGTCGTGTGACGCGAGAAGACTTGCGTTCCAAAAGGTGGCGCTTTCCTGCGCGCTCGTGCATGACTTTACCTGTGCCAGTAAGGCGGAAGGTTTTCTTCGCCCCACTGTGGGTTTTCATCTTTGGCATCTGTATCTCCTGTCTTAACTGAGTGGCTCGTTACTGAGCTACTTCAGTTTCCTTCTCAGTACTGATTTCCACAGTATCTGAAGCCTGTTGTGGTGCAACTACCTTTTCCGTTTTGGATTCCGTTTTGGATTCCGTTTTCTTTTCGGTCTTTTTCTGAGTGGCCTTCTTTACAGTCGGACCCAAAACCATTGTCATACTACGTCCCTCTTTTTTAGGGGCGAATTCAACAATTGCTAACTCAGTAAGTTCCTCAGCAAGTTTCATCAAAAGACGGTAACCCATCTCTGGACGAGTTTGCTCTCTTCCACGGAATTGAACAGTTACCTTGACCTTATCTCCACCCTTGAGAAACTTCTCAATGTGATTACGTTTGGTTTCGTAATCATGGGGTTCGATTTTTAGTCCAAGTCGCATCTCTTTCACAACGATATGAGTTTGGTTCTGTCGTGCCTCGCGTACTTTTTGTGCTAGCTCGTACTTATATTTTCCGAAATCCATCACTTTGCACACTGGCGGATTGGCATCTGGTGAAATCTCAACAAGGTCTAAACCAACTTCATCAGCCATTTGCATAGCTGTGTCAATGTCGACAATACCGATTTGCTCACCTGAATAACCAATCAAACGAACTTGTGGAACACGAATTCGATCGTTGATTCGTAAATCTGCGCTGATAACTGCAACCTTTCCGTAATTAAAGATGAAAGAACT
>CAILYP010000030.1:0-3591 GCA_903838475.1 uncultured Actinomycetes bacterium
AAAAAGATCCATCCTCATTCATCAACCAGGAGGCAAAATGCTAATCTCGCAGACGATAGTCGTTGATCAACCGATCGACGATGTATGGAAATTCTTTGATGATATTCCACAACTAGCAGCATGTATTCCTGGTGCTGACCTAACCGACAAGCTTGGAACAGATCACTACGGTGGAGATGTCATCATTTCTGCAGGTCCAGTGAAACTTGAATTTGCGGGACAGGCAAAGGTAGCCAGCCGCGATAATGCCAAGAAGACTATTACTCTCGATGCATCTGGCTCAGATAAGAAAGGCCGCGGAGAAGCGCAAGCAATTCTCGTTGCAGCGCTCAACCCGGTTGCCGGTGGAACTTCAGTAAAGATTTCACTCGATCTCGTAGTTTCCGGTGCCGCTGCTCAATTTGGACGAGGACTTATTGCGGATGTAACAGCAGTTTTGGTTAATCAGACAGCTGGCAGCATGCAAGCGCGTATGAAGGCAATCGAAATGGGTCTTGATCCAAATACTGTTGGTGGTCCAAAAGCTGCGAGCGGTGTTGCGATTGCAATGACAGTTGTAAAGAAGGCAGCGACAAGAGTCTTCTCGCGCTTCTTCCTTCCATATCAACCAGTAGCACGTCGATAACGAGAGAGAAAGGAAAACAAATGAGTCTTTGGGGAATCGGAAATCTGGTTCTGTTAGTTGTCATCGTTCCAGTTCTCGTTGCACTACTCAACTCGGTCCTTGGGCCGCTAGAGCGCATTCGTGGGGCAGCAGATGATGCACTAGGCGGAGGAGTCGCTTTGATTGGCGAACTAAACACCACACCAGAATTACTTTCGAAGACAGATAACGTCATCAAGGAAGTGGCTAACGGAGCAGTTCGTTACGCCGGTCCAGTTTCTAAGTTGCTGGGATAGGGGAGAGAAGATGCCACAACAAGCAGTATTTACTTTAATTTTAGCGACGCTCATTATTGCCGCTGCAGCCCTTGGGTTGTCTCGAGTGATCTTGCACTTGCGTGCAGTTGTTAAATCACTCGATGCTCTTGAAGGCGGAGTAGCAGTAATCGTTGCTAAGACTGCAACAGTCCCATCTGTTGTATCTTCAGTAAACGCCAGCCTCAAGCCAGTACGCGACTTCGCGGAATCGATCTAGGGGGGGGTAATCATGGACTTCACTAATCACACAGGTTGGCTCGTGGGTTACGTCATTGCAACAGTAGTTGTACTTGTCGTTGTTGCTCTCGTAGTCCCAATCTTGCTTCTTGCTCACAAAATTGGTGGACAAGCACAGCGCATCAACTCAGGTCTTGAAGGAGCGGTTGTAAATACTGCCGGCCTTAAGGGACTTAAGGTAACTATCGCATCGGCTACTGCGATTGTTGCTGGCCTCAATCGTGGCCGTACGAAGTTGGGAGGCTAAGCAGATGGATTCAAATACTCACTCACTCTGGGTTTTAGCAAATATTCTTGGTGCAGTCGTAGTTGTGGCAGTCGCTGCGCTATTGACTATCCTGGTTCTGCTAGTTCGAGTTATTGATAAGCGAGTTACACAGATTCGCGCAACCCTCACTTCTGCTAAGGCAAATACTGCCAATACTGCGCTCATCAATGAGACAGCAGCTGCGGTAGATGCAGTTCTTGCAGAGGGCCTGGAACACCACTTATTCCTCGGACGTGTATTGGATAAGGTGCGCTCATGAACAGCCTTCAACTTTTCTCGGTTATTGATATCACCGCACTCATTGCGGGCCTTGCAATTTACCTATTTATCGTAGGCCGTCAGCTTGCAGCAGTTGCAGTAAAGCTCGAAGAAGCGGCTGACCTTGTCTGGGAGATTAAGCACGATGCTGACACCATCGAGCCAGGCCTCGAGCGCATTAACAGAACTGGTGGAGTAGTCGCTGGTGCACTTCCACTTCTATACGGATTCGCTGAAGCAATCGTTGTAGGTGCCACTTATGTGCCAGAACCTGAGAACACAGCGCCTAAGCCAAATTTCCCAGCAATGGGAACTCGTCGCTCACGTCTCTTTGATGGCGTCGGTGTAAAGATCGATTAGATTTTACTGATCGCGATTATTTGGATCGCGACCAGTGGTCAATGGGTCGGTGAATGCATTTGAGTATTCGCCGATCCATTCGTCTTTCCAAGCTTGATCGTATTTCTCTAGATTACAACTTGGTTCGTATACCGCCATCAATTCATGTGAAATTTGTTCGCGGTGGCGAAGTGTTCCGCCAGGAATATCAAACCAGCACACATGCAGATTAAATTTATTTCCGGCACGTGCAATCCATGCTGCAGAACGCGGGTGTTTGAAAGGAAAACCTTCAGTGCTTAGATCCGCGCTTTGGCCAACATAGATAATTGAAAACTCTTGAGGTTTATTCACAGAGTCATTGAGACACATCACGGCGTAGACGGCTGCAACTTTAGGCGCTGTCCAGCCCGCAAGGGCGCGCGGGCCTTCAAATGGATAGCCAGCAAGTGAGCCAAGTCGAATCATTAATCGATGCCGTCTTCCCAGTCATCATCTTCCGACATGGTTTCGGCCTTGATAATTTCAAAGATAGGTAGCTTTGCAGTTCTTACTGCTTCATTGAAAATTACGAGAGCTGCATCGACAGCGATATCAGAGCTTGGCGCTTCGACAATTATTTGAGCACCATAGCCAGTTGTGCCAGCACCGGATGCAAAGCCGCTATGAACCGCTACGGCATCGGCAAGCTCTACTATCTCTTCGAGAGTAACGATGCGATCGCCCTCGGCAAAGATTGAAACGCTGAACTTCATTTTCGGGATTCCTGTCTTCTCTTACTATCGGATGGAGACTAGCTTGCGGCTGAATTCTTCCAGACTCTTCAGGTTATGTCCTGATACAACTTCGTGGATAAATGGTTCAGCGATGATCATTCCCATGGAGGTTGGGACATATCGGTCAGCATCCCCACGATGTGGATTCATCCAGACAACTCTATGAGCAATGCGCGATAAGGCTTCCATAGATTTTGCCAAGGTCTCAGGATCGCCTCGATCTAGGCCATCAGAGCAGATAACAACAATCGAACCACGTCCGACGCGTCCACGGCCCCACTTCTTTAGGAATGTATTGATGGCATCGCCGATGCGAGTACCACCTTCCCAATCCATGGCTTCGGTGCCGGCTAGCTCCATTGCCTGATCTGGGTTACGCCGTGAGAGTGATCGCGTTACACGGGTAAGACGTGTTCCAAAACAGAAGACTTCTACTTTCTGGTTTGCACTTCGCGCTGAGTATGCCAGTTGCAACAAATTCCTTGAGTAATCTGCCATCGAGCCTGAGATATCGAGAATGAAGACGATAGGGCGTAGCTTCTCCTTCTTCTTTGTAAAGTAGATCTCGCGGTTTTCACCCATTGCGCGCATGTTCTCGCGGACAATCTTTCGCATATTTAATTTCTTGCCCTTGCTTGTTGAAATCAAACGACGAGTTCTGCGAATGGGTGGATTAAGACGGATATTCGACATCATCTTGCGAAGTGCAGTGAGCTCTTGCGGAGTGCACTCGTTAAAGGCCTTATTTCGGAAGATTTCATGGCTTGCTGCCATAAATCCCATCTTGGTGTC
>CAILYP010000031.1:0-16339 GCA_903838475.1 uncultured Actinomycetes bacterium
AATAACGGAAAGGTTTTAGGAGCAAGCAAGGTAACACTTGGCGAGTACCTGCTGCCATGGCTTGATTTCCAACACAAGAATGCAATCGCATCTACAACCTACCGCCGCTATCGTGGGCTTGCAGTTCGCAATATTGTCCCCGCTCTTGGAGGCATGCAACTGAACAAAATCACAAAACGTGAGATTGCGACGCTTATGTCTTCAATGGCGGCAAACAAGATTGGTGCACGGTCACAAAATCAGGCACTGGCATTGATTTCAAAGTGCATGAAGTCTGCTGTTGATTCTGGACTTATCCTTGCTAATCCAGCACAAGGGTTGGCAAAGTCGCCAGAACAGAAAGCACAAATCACACCACTCAACGAAAACCAAGTGCTTGCACTACTCGATAAGTACAAGGGAACATTCATGGGCGCTCGCCTACACATCGCATTCTGTGGATTGCGCCAAGGTGAAGCGTTAGGACTTCAATGGAATGATATTGATTTTAAAGAAGGAACTATGCAGGTACACCAACAGTCTCAGGAAGTGGATGGGGTTCGTAAATTCGTTAAGTTGAAAACTGAATCTTCTGTGCGTATGGTAATTCTCAGCGATACTGCTATCGAAGCCCTAAAACACCATAAGGCAGAGATTGCTCGTATGCGTCTGGCCGCAGGTATGAAATGGTCTGACTATGACCTCACCAACTTGATAAGCAGCGACGGGGTGGTAAAAAGGCATTGGCTCGTCTTGCTCAGCATGTACTAATTTCAAATTCGGAAATGCCTGAAGTAATTGCATAATTCCTTCTCGAATCTCGATACGAGCTACTTGTTGACCCAGGCAACCATGAAGTCCATAACCAAAACCTAAATGACCAAATGCGTCGCGGCTTAAATCAAAACGATCCGGATCCGAATACTGTCTTTCATCATAATTTGCTGCTACCGCTGACACCGAGACTGATTGGCCACAAGGGATCTTCACTCCATCGATTTCAACATCTTCCGTCGCAGTTCGAGGAAACATCGTCAAGAAGACTGCACTGATACGCAGTAGTTCTTCAATCCCTCCATCAATTAATGCTGGGTTGTCCCGCAGTGCCTGAAGTTGATCTGGATGCTTTAGGAGAGCCACAATTCCAGTGGAGATCATGTAAGCAACGTTATCTCTTCCAGAAACCATCAATGAAAGTGTCAAGCCTTCTATTTCGTTTTTCTGAAGTTCTGATTTCACTAGCTCACTCAGGAGATCATCTGCAGGGGACGCTTTCTTGAAAGCTAGAACTCTTCTCAAATATTCAATCTTTTCCCTCTCTTCGGATTTTCCAACAAATAATCTTTCATAATCACTATATAAAGATTCAGGGATTCCGAGAACACGAGCATGACCGGCTGCAGAAATTGGCTCCGAATAGTGTTCGCTTAGATCAACTGGTGAACCTTGGGAGATTAAGTTTTCGATCTGTTTGGAAACTATTTTTTTGATATCAGATTCATACCCCTTTGCAGATCGAACTGAAAAACGACTCGTAACTGCTCGCCTAATCTTTAGGTGTTGTTCGCCATCTAAAAACAGCAAATTTCCTGGATCTAGATCACTCGCAGTTGCAAGCTCGCCATCGATTATGGTGGTGCCAGGTGCAGACTCTTCTCTACTGATTTGATGGAGAGGCATCCTGAGTGGTTTTTGGCTGAAACGTTTATCTTCCAGGATTAGCTTCGCTAATTCATATCGAGTAACAACTAGACCCTGATGGCCATCTTCATATTCCAACGGCGTTGCAGCACCTTCTTTACGCCATTGTTCAAATGTCGCAGAAGGGCTTAGAGGAGTTCCATCAATCGGTACTTTACGAATCTCATGGATAGGACATTTTTTAGCGTCACTATCCGAAATAGGTTCGCTCATTTTTAAATCTTATAGCCATCACTTTAACTTTGCTAGGTTTTTACTAAATAATGGTGGCTCTACCTGCGGATTTGAGCCATTGGAAAAAGTAATTAAGAATTGACCTTTGCGGGTCTCGCTGCCTCATGCAAGGTATACCCGAGTAGTGCTGCAACCACCGCTGGCATAATCCACCAACCAGATATACCTGAGGCGTGGGTTGCTAAGAAGCCAAGTACTACGCCTGCTGCTACGCGCCAATCGTCTCCGATAATGAAGTCGTACCAAAAGAATAGGAAGCCGCCTACCCAGCGAATAGGTAGCGAGCTTTCTTTACTTGGTTCTGAGAAAGTTGGAAGGTTGAGTTTGCGAACTGGAAAGTTCTTAGCCTTTCTCACTTTCAAGAGTTCAATTAACCCAAATGAAACTAGCAAGACGAATGGAATGATTGCAAGGAGCGAGAGGTCTTTGTGCGGCCATTCGGCTCCAGCGCCTTCGGCTCCCCAGAAGATTCCAAAAGATGTCAACAAGGTTCCAACAACAAACTTCATTGTATTTTCTGGAACTCTAGAGAGTGGCTTATGAATTGCAAATCCTGCAATCGTAACGAGCACCACCGCAATTGCAGCCGCCCATATTGCTAACGAGAACGCTTGAGGATTTGAACCTTTTTGAATAATTCCAAATGTCACCACAATAAATACAACTTCAAGTCCTTCAAGGAGAACGCCTTTAAATGAGAGCGTGAATGCGTACCAATCTGAGACAGATAGTCGGGAAACCTTTGCTACTTTCTTAGCCGCTTCCACCTCTTCAAGATAAATTTTATCTTCATCATGCAAAGCCTTAAAGCCACTTGCTCGAAGAATTGCTTTACGTAACCACTGCATTCCAAAGACAAGAAGTAATCCACCTACCGCTAACCGCAATGTATTCTTTGGAAGGTTCTCAATACTTGGGCCCAGAATTACAATTAAGCCGGCAAGCACAATCAGGCCAGAGATAACTCCCTGAAATGTCGATCTCCAATCGCGCGAAGTACCTGCCGCAAGAATAATTGTCACAGCCTCGACTGCTTCAACTGCACATGCAAGAAATACAGAAATAAATAGCGCAATATCATTACCGCTGAGTGAATGAATCATGGATCTCTCTCTTTACTTAGTCTCGACTGGAAATGCGATACATCGATCTGGGTCAATTGACACAGAAATTCTGCCACCACGTGGGTGAGATACGGTGTCAAAAACTCCACTTAGGGAACCATATTTTGTATCGATTGCATGTTCGTAGCCGCGGCCTCTATATGCAACATCTTTAATGGTCGCTGCGAGTTGATTATTCGAGTCTTTCTTAAAACTTGTGGCAGCCGGTCGGATTAAAATATCAACGCTCTGTCCAACTTGCACTCCAACTGTGTGGCGAACTTTTAACTCATCCTCGCCTAGAGAAACTATACAGCTGGTCTTAGAGACTCGCTTCACTTTTCCAGTGAATGTTCCTGCAATCCCAGTGAAGTTAGCGACAAAGCGATTAAGGGGGCGTTCATATATTTCTTCTGGCAGATCTACTTGTTCAAGTTTGCCGTGATTGATAACGCCAATTTTATCTGCGAGTGCAAATGCTTCTGATTGATCATGTGTAATGTAAAGCGCTGTCGCGCCAATTTCGCGTGTAAGCGTAGAAATTTCAATCCGTAGTCGCTCTCGTAAATCTGCGTCAAGGTTTGAGAGAGGTTCGTCAAAGAGCAATAGAGCAGGGTCTGCAACGATCGCACGAGCAAGTGCCACGCGCTGCTGTTCTCCACCAGAAAGCTCGTGAGGATAATTCTTTCCCTTCGTAGCCAAGCCAACTCTTTCTAGCGCTGTATCAACCTTCTGCTTTGAAATATCTTTAGCCAATTTTCTCCGCTGCAGTGCATATTCAACATTTTCAAAGGCGCTTAAATGAGGCCATAAGGCGTAATCTTGAAAGACCATGCCAAGATTTCGTTTTTCAGGGGCAACGTTTATCGGGCCTTTGTTAACTTGAAGTGTGTCTAAGAAAATGGACCCGGTATCAATCTTTTCGATTCCCGCGAGGGACCTAATGAGCGTTGACTTACCTGAACCTGAAGGCCCAAGTAGAACCATGAACTGTCCCGGTTCAATCCTCAGGGAAAGGCCATCGAGAGCTGCGAGTGAGCCGTAATTCTTTCGAGCACCTTCAATCTTTACTTGGTGACCATTACTCATGAGCGTGCTCTCCCTAACTGTTTCCATCCGACTGGTGCCAGTTTTTCATACAATCCAAATGCAACTGCTACCACGATAAGTGCCGAGATGATTGCAAAGACTTCCATCGCGGTTCCCCCTCCAAAATCATAATTTCCCAAAGCGTGGTCGATACCAACAGCTAGTGGTGCATGTCCTGGAGGGAAGAGAATTTGGCTAACAGGTAGTTCTAGCAGCGTTCCGCAATATGTAAGGCACCATGCAGCGAGTAGCGGTCGTGAAATCAATGGAAGCACAACCGTCAACCATGTCTTAATTCCATTTGAGCCATGAACCCGACAAGCTTCAGAAAGAGATTCTTGGAATTGGTTCATATTTCCGACAAGGGATCGCGTCGTTGATGGAAGCGCAGTTGCGATGTATGCGAGTACCAAGAGAGCAACCGTTCCATATAAATGGAAGCCGTACCTTTGTGCGAGTGGCAAGTTGTAAGCAAAGATATAACCAATTGCAAAGACGATGCCAGGTAGTCCGACAGCTGCAAGTAGAAAGAAGTCAAGGAACTTCTTTCCAGCCCCATTCTTGGTTGAAACCAACATACGCGATGAAATTGCTGCCAATACGACCGCCACTGATGCAGTTATCAAAGCCGCTTCCGCTGAGAATAGAAGTGGGCTACGAAGTAATGGACTCTTGATAACGCGAATGTAATTGTCAAAGTTAATTTGGTAGTTAGAGATGACGGTTCCAAGACCTTGAATCATGGATGCTGAAATAGCGCCAAATACCGGCACTCCGAGGGTAAGGATAAGAAGTATATAAATTGCCGAGTTTGAGGTAACCGAACCTAGGGGAGATAATTTCTGTCGAGTAATAGGCCGTGTTCGACCGCTCAAAACTCGGAAGGAGCGTCCCCGCAGTGCGCGAGATTGGGCAAGTAGTGCAACCACAATAAGCATCAGAAGAATAATTGAGATTGCCGCGCACAATGGAAAGGAAACTGGAAGTGACATTACTGACTTATAGAGAGTAAATGTTGCTACCGAATATCGACCAGGAGAAGAAAGTTGTGATGCAACACCAAAGTCACTGATGCTTTCGGCAAAAACAATTGCGATTCCTGACCAAAGAGCTGGAAGGAGTAGCGTGCTCATCATCTTAAATGCAGCGATTCGAGAACCGCCGTGCACGCGAACTGCTTGTTCGAATTCTTCGCCAAGGCCACGCATTGCATTGGAGATCACAAGATAAGCGAAGGGAATTCCTTTGAAGGTAAGAATCATCGCTATACCAACGGGTCCATAAAGTAAATCACGTACAAATGGCAAATCAATTCCCGCAATATTGAGTACACCAGCTCGTTCGAATATGCGTTCCCAGCCCAAAGCAATCAAATACGACGGGGCCAAAAGTAGTGCAAAGATTGCAAGGTTCCAAACTTTGCGCGCTGCCGAATTTGTGCGAAGCACAATCCACGCAACTCCTAGCGCGATCACTGTTGCAAGAATTGATGAAACCACACCCATTACAAATGAATGCCAAATCGATCGCATAAAATACGGATCCGCTGCGGCTTTAAAACTATTGAAGGTAAACCATTCTGGGCCCTGATCAAGAAGCTTGGGACTAAAAGCTACTGCGAGAAAGAGGATGATCGGTAGAACTAAAATACTGACGATAACTAACCAGAAGATGGTCATCGGCGAAATCTTTGTTCGAACAAAAAGTAGAGCCCTCGAAGAGAATGAATATCTCGAAGGCTCTACTTTTGGCATTAAGTGTCTCTCGAAATTTCGCGGTTAAGCGATATTCTTTGTGAACCAGTCCTGTACTTCACCCTGAATAGTTGCGTACTTGTATGGGTCCACAACCTGAATCAGACCTGATGCAAATGAGGGCATTGTTGTGGTTGCCGCGGCTGGAAAAGTGCTGTTCAGTGTTGGCCAGAAGAGTGAATCTCCAGTATTTGACTTGATCATTATCTGTACTGCCTCTGAGGACATTACGAAGTCGACAAACTTCTTTGCTGCATCCTGCTGGAAAGCTGAGGCTTTTCCATCGATTGCAAGACATGAAGGAAGAACTGTTGTCTTCTGAAGATAGGTCACTGCTGGTCTGAGGCCAGCAACTGGTGATGCCTTGTATTTAACTACTTCTGTAATTGCCGCAGATGACTGAACGAGACCGACATTGATGACGCCTGTGTTCAGCGCAGCAAGTGTCTTTGAGTTTTTATCAAATGCACGCAAACCATTTGCTTTGAGATTTTTTAGGTAAGTCTTCATTGCATCTTCGCCACCGAGTTGTTGAATGAGACCTGCAATGAATGGGTATGTTGGACCCGAAACAGATGGGTTATTCATGCCTACCTGGTTCTTGAAATCGGCAGAAGCAAGATCATCCCATGAGGTCGGCTTGCGAACCTTTGCAGAGTTGTATACAACTCCAACCATCTCTGTGAAACCTGGAACCTGGTACGCACCAGTCTTTGGAGCCAACTTGGCTCCGATTGCATTCAGGCGTATGCCTTTTGGCTTGTAGTGCAAGAGTTGTTTATCAAGATCGAATGCAGCGCATGGTTCTGCACCGTCTGCCCAATATGCACCCCACTGTGGGTTGTTCTTCTCAGCTGTAATCTTTGCAAGAAGTGGTCCTGTTGAAAGCGCTGTGACGTTTACCGGAATTCCCGTCTTAGCAGTGAATGCCGTTGCGACGTCTGTTGAATAATCGAGTGCTGCGTAAAGTTGGAGTGCATCAGCGGCATGAGCCACTGGTGTAAATGATCCTGCAAGAACCGTTGCAATCGCAACGCCTGCAAGTGAGATTTTCGGTGAAAGTTTCAAAATTGCTCCTAGGGATTGAGTCCAGAATTAACCATTACCCGCAGAAAATAGTTGTGGCTGATTACAAGTTATGGGTGGATAGGTAAACGCGTGGTGAACGAACAGATAACCCTTTAGCCACATTCGACAAGATCTCAGCAATCAATCAAGTTCAAAACCAAATATTGATGTACTCAATAATGGTGGCGGGTGAAGGATTTGAACCTTCGAAGGCAGAGCCGGGGGATTTACAGTCCCCTCCCATTGGCCGCTCGGGCAACCCGCCAGGTTGTTTTTACGGCAGAGCGGAGATTACCGCAGTTTCCAGCGTGCTGGAAATCGCGGTAAAAACCTAACTCCACACCCACAAACTAAGGTGCTAATAGGCGAATATTTGTTCTAATTGCTCTTTAAGTAGTCTGATGCTTCAGTAAATCCATTTTCTGCCAATTTTGTTGCGACATCTGCTTTTACAGCAGCAACAACTTTATGTGTTCCGTTGCAATTTTTCTCAGGGTCAGTTGTATAACCACATTGACATAATCCCATAATTTTCTCCTTTAGAAAGTTTGTAGTGCAAGTAACAATTAACCCGCGATAAGGGAAATCTCTAAGCTGAACAACTCATATCTGAGCCACAACACATTGGAGACTTTATTTTTCCCTCACATTGAGGACAACGAGAGATTTGCACTTTACTACCATCGGCAATAACAAGCGAATCGTTTACGAGTGGTTGGTTACATTTTGCGCACGTGGCATTGACTGACATTCCACATTTAGCACATGAATAAGTAGCGATCATTGTTCTCCCCTTAGGTTTCTGATTTATGAGTATTTAATTTGCTGGTAAGACTCACCCACGTAAAGTATCAAATTTACGGTCAATCTAAGTAAAAAAACTATTGACGAGCCTCGGATGGTCAAGCCATAGTTAAGCCAAATCTAGGCAATCCCAAGTAAATCCAAGCAATCCGAGGCAATCAAGGGCAAGGAAAGGTGTAACTATGAGTAAAGACATATCTGAAATCACCCGATTGATTAACCTATATATAGAAGGTGCAGGAAAGGGCGATGGAGCAAAACTTGAAGAAGCGTTCCATAAAAGTGCACGCTGGTTTGGCACAGTAGGCGGAGTCGACTATGACTTAGACAAGGCCGCATTCATCTCACTTATGGTTGGAACTCCAGGAGATGCTGGCGCTCTTCAATGCAAAATCACAGATATCCAGATTGACGGAACAGCAGCAACGGCAACGTTAAGAGAAGTTGGTTTCTGGGGAACGTTGGCGTTCACTGACTATTTCCAACTTGCGATACTCGATGGTCGTTGGCAAATTACCTGTAAGACATTTGCAAACACAGGTGCTACTGCTTAGTTGCGGGCAAGCTCTTTAAGCGCGCTCACAAGGCGATCCACATCTTCCCTAGTTGAATACGGTGCTAATCCTGCGCGGACTGCGCCCGCTTCGCCAAGCCCTAAAGCACGCGAGCATTCCAGCGCGTAGAAATTGCTAGCTGGAGCATTGATCTTTTTTGCCGCTAACGCTTTATAAACATCAGCGCTTTCAATATTTTTCAATTGAAAGAAGATTGTCGGCGTACGATCTTTTGCGTGGCCAAATGTCGTAATACTTTCGACTTGAGCAATTTCTGCTTCCAAGTACGAGAAAAGTGAGTGCTCGTATTTATCAAGAGAAGCCATAGAGAAAAGAATTTGCTCGCGGCGCGTGCCTTTAGCTTCTGCGTCTAGGGTCGCTGTGTAATTAATTGCAGCAATAACACCAGCCAAAATTTCATACGGAAGCGTGCCAAATTCAAAACGCTCAGGCACGGCCATAGTTGATGGTAGGAGTTTGTCATTGTTAAGTGATTCCAGCAGCGCGGGATCTGCAATCATTGTTGCGCAATGAGGACCCATCATTTTGTAGGAAGAGAATCCAAAGAAATCAGCCCCCATGGCTTTCATATCTATTGGTGCATGAGGTGTTAAATGAACTCCGTCTACCGCAAAAAGTGCGCCGGCACTGTGAACTTCATTGCCAATTGCTACAAGATCGGGTTTTGTGCCAATCGCATTAGCTGCGCCGGTAATCGCGACAAACTTGGTTTTAGTCGATAGATGTTGTGCAACAGCTTCAACTGGGAGCTCCCCTGTTGTGGAATCAAAAGTCGCCCACTTGACTGTTGCTCCCCGCGATTCTGCGGCTTGAACCCATGGGCGAATATTCGAATCATGATCTAGTGTTGAAACAATAATTTCATCTCCTGGACCCCAGGATTTAGCAAGAGTTCGCGAAAAATCATATGCAAGCTGAGTCCAACTCCTACCGAATACAACTCCGCCCGCTTTGCCTCCAACCAAATCTGCGACAGCACTTCGGTATTCGAGAACAATCTCATCAGCGTTCCGCTCTGATTCGGTATTAACGCCACGATTTGAGAGAGGCGCAATCAAGGCCTGCTGCATGGCTTGCGCAACTACGAGTGGAGTTTGGCTTCCCCCAGGGCCATCGAAGTAAGCCGTTCCTGATTGAAGGGAGGGAAAATCTGCTCGAATTCGTTCGACGTTATAGGCCATTTCACTAGCCTATTTCTATCAAGTTAACCTGTCATCTCTTTCTGGCAGTAATCTGAGGTAATGATTCATTACTCCAAAGAGGTTGCCGCTGCGCTTTCTGCTAAGAAACCGATCGTTGCGCTCGAATCCACAATTATTAGCCACGGCTTGCCACGGCCGCGTAACCTCACCGTTGCCCAAGAAGTTGAAGATATCGTGCGAGCAACCGGCGCCGTTCCCGCAACTATTGCGATACTTGACGGAGAAATTCACGTTGGGCTTGAAGCCGATGAATTGGAACGAATTGCTAACGAAAATGGAATCGTAAAGGCTTCGACGCGAGATCTCGCTGTTCTTGCAGCAACCAAGCGGAGCGCTGCAACAACCGTGGCTGCGACTGCTCACATTGCAGCGATGGCTGGCATTTCAGTCTTCGCTACTGGCGGTTTGGGTGGAGTTCACCGCGGTGATGGTTTTGATGAGTCTGCAGACCTACGCGGACTATCGATTACTCCAATAATTCTTATTTGCGCTGGCGTTAAATCGATCTTAAATGTCGAAGCAACGTTAGAACGCTTAGAAACCTTAGCTGTTCCTGTCTTGGGATATAAAACTAATAAGTTTCCTGGCTTTTACCTCACCGATTCTGGCTTTAAAATTGAGCACCGTGTTGATACACCGGCAGAAGTTGCATCAATTTGGAATCAACGTAAAAATGTAAATACATCGGATTCAGCAATTATTGTGACGAATCCAGTTGACGTTGAACTAAATCCCATTCTTCATGATCAACTCTTACGTGACGGGCTTGCTGCGGCAGAAGCAAATCACATATCTGGTAAGGCCGTGACGCCTTTCTTATTAGAGTTTTTCCATAGAGTAAGTGACGGAAAAAGTCTTGATGTGAATGTCGAAATAATTAAATCAAATTCTAAACTCGCTGCGGAAATAGCACTGGCGCTTTAATAAATGCCTAACTTTCTCTGTATCGGCGACATCATGCTAGATGTCAGTGTTGTCATTGATTCAGAAATCTATGCAGAAGGCGATACGCAAGCGATTATTTCTACTCAAGGAGGCGGGGCGGCGGCAAACGTTGCGACCTGGCTTGCATCCCTTGGAAGTGAAGTATTTCTTTGCTCAAGAGTTGGCGATGACCCTAACGGTCAATTTTTGCACTCAGATTTAGATCATTATGGAGTTCGACATAGCGATCAACGCTTCAAGGGCGAAAAAAGTGGCGTAGTTGTAATTCTGGTAAATGAGCGAGGTGAGCGAACAATGTTCCCTGACTCTGGGGCAAATTCAGGTTTATGCATCGCAGATCTACCGCTCCTTGATCACTTCAGCGCTGCCTACCTTTCTGGCTACGCGCTGATTAATCCGAAATCTCGCGCGAATGTAATGGAAATCATTGGCCGCTTAAAAGAACTTAGGATCCCGATAGTTTTGGATCCAGGCACAGTTGGTGCTTTAAGAAATATACCCACCACACTTTTGGGCGAATGGCTTGCCTTAGCTGATCTCCTGATCCTTAATGAAGAGGAAGCTTTATACCTAGGTAACGATAAAAATCTAGAACGTGCATTAGTAAACCTCTCGACCAGTACGCCATTAGTTGTAGTAAAGCGGGGAGAAAAAGGAGTTGTGGCAATATTTGCAACATCTGCAATATCTGAAGGAGCCGGCATTATCGAAATTCCTGCTGAAGAGGTAAATGTGATTGACACAACAGGAGCTGGAGATTCGTTCACGGCTGGATTTATTTTCTCTTGGTTTGGCGCTCCAGACCTGAAAATGGCACTTAAACAGGGAATCTCCTTGGCAAGTATTTGTATAAGCAATATCGGCGCAAGGCCACCGCGTAAATCACTCTAATTTTCATCGATTCCCGTATTTTCCGCACAACTATGAAGTAGCGGTCGAGAGTTAATTGATATCTCTTCGTTACAAATATTTAACTTTTATTCACTAGGATTTCGCTACAACTAACCCTCATGGTGAGGGCCCTCAGGAGGAAATATCTTGAAGAAGACACTTAAGTACTTATCGCTCGTTGCTGCAGTTTCACTCGTAACGGGTGTTGCAGTTGCGCCAGCTTCACACGCAGCAAAGATAAAGGCATGCATAGTGCTCGACACCGGTGGTGTTGATGACCACTCATTCAATGCAGGCGCATGGGCTGGAGCACAGGCTTCAACTTCAATCGCAGACGTCTCATACTTGCCTTCAGCATCGGCAGCAGACTTCGCGCCAAATATCAAGAAATTTATTGATCAGAAGTGCAACGTCATCATTGGCGTTGGATTCTCAATCAGTGGTGAAATTGTTAAAGCTGGAAAAGCAAATCCTTCACTTAAATTCGCAGTTGTAGATGACGGAGCATACGATTGCAACGCTGACTACTCAGTTTGTAATCCAGTAGCAAACGTTAAGGGTCTTACATTTGCAACAGACCAAGCAGCTTTCCAAGCTGGTTATCTTGCAGCTGGTTACTCAAAGTCAGGAATCGTTGCTACATATGGCGGCGCTCCTTATCCAACAGTAACTATCTTCATGGATGGCTATGCCAAGGGTGTTGCGTACTACAACAAGGTCAAGAACAAGAATGTAAAGGTTTTGGGCTGGGATCCAGTTAAGAAGACCGGAACATTCGTTGGTGACTTCTCAAATACTTCAAAGGCAAGTCAGCTTTCACAAGGCTTTGAACAGCAAGGCGCAGATGTAATCATGCCTGTTGCTGGTGGTCTTGGTGGAGCTACTGCTAAGCAGTCACAACAGAGCGGTAAGTCAGTAACAATCTGGGTTGATACCGATGGTTACTACTCTGCTCCACAATACGGTTCAGTACTTCTAACAACAGTTGCTAAGGGTCTTGGCGCTGCTGTTAAGTCAGTAATAACCGATGTCAAAAAGGGAACCTTCACAGGCGCCTCTTACGTTGGAACTTTGAAGAATGGTGGAGTGTCAATGGCTCCATTGCATGATTACTCATCAAAGGTCTCAGCGCGACTACAGCTAGAAATTAAGATTATTGGTCGTCAGATTGCGACTGGTTCTCTTAAGATCTAATAACTAAGTCCTAAATACGGGGTCACTAACGTGACCCCGTATTTTTTTTTGCTTATTTACAATAGAATATTGACGTGTCTTTAGAGCTAAGTAGAATTACAAAAAGTTTTGGTGCCTTAATTGCCAACGATGAAATCAACCTCTCTGTTAATGACGGCGAGATACACGCAATTCTGGGTGAAAATGGCGCTGGCAAATCTACGCTAATGAATATTGTCTACGGTTTACTACAACCTGACTCCGGTGAAATAAAAATTGACGGCAAAGTTGTATCTATCCATGAACCAAGCGACGCCCTTGCTGTTGGTATTGGCATGGTCCATCAACACTTTATGTTGATACCTGTTTTTACTGTTTTAGAAAATATAGTTTTGGGCCACGAAGATAGCTCTAAAACCGGCAGGCTAAAGCTTGGTCAGGCACGTGAACGACTATTAAAAATCGCTTCCGAATTTGGGTTCGACATTGATCCTGACGCGCTTGTTGAGAATCTCCCTGTTGGTGTCCAGCAGCGAGTTGAGATTTTAAAAGCTCTTGTTTATGAGGCTAAGGTTCTGATTCTCGATGAACCCACTGCGGTATTAACCCCGCAGGAAACTGATGAGCTTATTGAAGTAATGAAACGTCTTCGGGCGAGTGGTACGTCAATCATCTTTATCTCCCATAAGTTGCGTGAAGTTAAAGCGGTAGCAGATCGCATAACTGTTATTCGTCGAGGCAAGGTTGTTGCGACTGCCGAACCAAGTGCCAGCCAAGAAGAGTTAGCTGCGCTTATGGTTGGTCGGCCTGTGAATTTAATGCCCGAAAAGACCCAACCTAAAGTTGAGCAACCAATCCTTGTCGTAAAAGGTCTTGATGTTTTAGATCCTTCGGGCAGGCCTTTAGTATCGGATGCGAATTTTGAGGTCCGAGGGGGTGAAGTTCTGGCGATTGCCGGAGTCCAAGGTAACGGCCAATCTGAACTTGCCGAAGCAATGATTAACCTACAACCGCACGTGCGAGGTTCCATCAAACTTGAAGACGTTGAAATTGTGGGTAAATCCGTTCATGAGTCGCTTCACAAAGGAATTGCCTTTGTTCCTGAATCGCGCGAATTAAACGGTTTGATCGGATCATTTAGTATTGCCGAGAATTTGATCCTAGATACACATCGCGAAGCACCGTATGCCAAGGGCTTTGCTCTCTCCCCTAAAGCCATTGCCCTGCGCGGTGAAGAACAAGCTAAAGAATTCGACATTCGTTTTCAATCCATCCAAGATCCCGTCTCTTCTCTTTCAGGTGGAAATAAGCAAAAAGTTGTTGTCGCAAGAGAGTTATCTAGGCCCGTGAAATTACTTGTAGCATCTCAACCAACAAGAGGATTAGACGTTGGATCCATCGAATTTGTACATGAACGGATTCTCGCTGAACGAAATGCCGGACGAGCCGTACTTCTTTTTAGTACAGAGCTTGACGAAGTCGTTGCATTAGCCGATCGCATTGCTGTCATGTACGCGGGTAAAATTCTTGCCATCGTAGATTCGAATGTTCCTCGAGAAGAACTTGGACTATTAATGGCGGGTGTAAAGAAATGAAAAAAGTTTGGAACCGTATTGCTGGGACTGCATTGCTCCCTGCGCTCTCGTTCTTACTCGCATTCTTTATCTCAGGCTTTGTCATTGCTTTCTCCGACTCGACAGTTCTAAAAAATATCGGTCATCCTGGAAAATTTATTACAACAGCTTTATCTACGGTCGGCAACGCCTATCTTGCGCTATTCCAGGGATCTATTTTTGACCCAAATCTCACAACTGGTCATGGGTTCATGCGAGGTTTTTATCCACTTTCTGAAACCATCGTTACCGCAACACCTCTTATTCTGACTGGCCTCGCAGTCGCTCTTGCATTCCGTGCCGGCTTATTTAATATCGGCGCGCAAGGTCAATTTATATTTGGCGCGATAGGTGCCTCCTACGTCGGCTTTCACTTCACATTCACACCCGTCCTACACGTGACCCTCGCTCTACTGGCTGGAATTATCTGTGCCGCGCTATACGGTGGGCTTGTTGGATTATTGAAAGCTCGTACTGGAGCGCACGAAGTTATTGTCACCATCATGCTCAACTACATTGCAGGATTCTTTATTCTCTGGATTTTGAAAACTACTACTTTCTTGCGGCCTCGTCGTATTGATCCAATCGCTCCTGAAGTAAATCCCAGTTCTCAACTTCCACATTTAGCGGGGGCTAACTTCCGCCTTCATGCCGGAATTTTAATTGCACTTGCTGCGGCTTACTTTGTCTGGTGGATTCTCAATCGAACAACAATTGGTTTCCAATTTAGAGCTGTTGGTGCAAATGCCTCAGCTGCAAAGACTGCTGGAATTTCTGTTTCTAAAGTAACTATAGCCACCATGTCCCTTTGTGGAGCGCTAGCAGGGCTGGGTGGGGCTGTTCACGTTCTTGGTAGCCAATACGCGCTAACTGCAGATATTGGTGGCTCCTTTGGATTTGATGCGATTACCGTTGCGCTGTTAGGAAGAGCAAAGCCTTTTGGAACAGTCTTAGCTGCGCTGCTATTCGGCGCCCTTCGTACGGGCGGCCGCACTATGCAGTCCAACACAACAACACCACTCGATATCGTTCTTGTTATTCAAGCACTCATTGTTCTTTTCATCGCATCACCTACTTTGGTCCGCATGCTATTTAAAGTGAAGAATTTGAAAACCGATGCCGCCATGACTGCGAAGGGTTGGAACGGATAATGGTTCTCACAAATGTGCAGAAGCGCCAACTTCGACTTATCGCAGTAATATTTCTATTGTTGCTTGCTGAGTTATATGCATTTGGCTTTGCTAAAGCATCTGCCAATAAGACAACTTTTGGATTTCAACTTGGTAAGGAATGGGTAATTATTCACGAATGGGTAATTCAATCCACTACTGGTTCAAAGATTTTCTCAGGACTTGGAATTCTGGCTGCCGCTCTTGGAGTATTTCTCGTTCGAGCAAATAGATCTCCACTGGCAGGCACTTCCATTGCTGCGTTCTCACTTCTCATGTCATTTCTATGTTGGGCAGCTAATGGCAAATTTATTCCACTAACTGGTCTCCTCCAAGGCAGTTTGTTGCTGGCCGTTCCCCTTATTTTCGGATCGATGTCGGGCTTACTGTGCGAACGCTCTGGAGTAATCAATATTGCGATTGAAGGACAGCTACTCGCTGGTGCATTTGCAGCCGGAGTTGTGGCTAGCCTGACTCACAAAACAACGTGGGGGCTTTTGGTAGCGCCGTTGGCCGGAGCACTGATTTCACTCTTACTCGCAACTTTCGCTATTAAATTTTCAGTTGACCAAGTGATTCTTGGATTCGTACTCAATGTGCTGGTCATTGGCCTTACCGACTTCTTATATAAAAAGCTTCTTATTCCTTATGCGCAGACATGGAACACTGGGCCATCGTTTGCCAGATTACAAATTCCAGTTCTTGGAAAATTACCAATTATTGGTCCTATCCTCTTTGATCAAACCATCATTGTCTATCTGATGTACGTCATTGTTGGCGTAGTAACTTTCTCACTCTTTAAAACTAAATGGGGTTTGCGAACGAGAGCCATTGGTGAACATCCAGAAGCTGCTGACTCTGTAGGAATTGATGTAAATAAGCTTCGTTTCCGCAATGTCATTGTCGCTGGACTTGTTTCAGGGCTAGGTGGGGCATATTTCACTGTTGGATCTGTTGGTAGTTTCGGAAAAGAGATGACGGCCGGTGCTGGTTTCATTGCTCTAGCAGCTCTCATTTTTGGAAAATGGACTCCTATGGG
>CAILYP010000032.1:0-2761 GCA_903838475.1 uncultured Actinomycetes bacterium
CTACGGATTATTTTGATGCAACCAACTTCACAAAGGTTGTAACCGATCCTGCGTCGATAGTTATTCCAACTCCGATGCCAACCCCAACACCTATAAAACTCAATTTTACAATAAGCAAAGTTTTTGGTGAAGAACCAGCAATCGGTGCACCAAGCGGATCCGCACCTACCACACTTGGAATTGGTGAAATCATCCCTGGAACCGGCGCCATTGCTCAGCTTTCAGATAACGTAACAGTGCAATATGTTTTGAAAGATTGGGCCACCGGCGAAGTTGTAGAAAGTACTTGGAAACAAGGACCGACAACCCTTTCACTTTCAAAGGTGATTGCGGGCTGGCAAAAAGGCGTGCCCGGAATGCGAGTTGGTGGCCGCCGCGTGCTTGTAATTCCACCTTCACTTGCCTACGGCAGCACGGGCTCTGGAAAAATAGCTCCAAATTCAACTCTCATTTTCGTCATAGATTTACTAGCAACGGTCCACCCATGAAAGCAGCGCGAAAGGTCAATCAAATGAAAATAATTACCGCCTCTGATCGGTTCATGAAGAAGAGAAAGTTTCGTGCAGCACTTGTTGCATCACTTCTCCTTGCAGTGCTTCCCATGAATGTTTCGACTTCAAGCGCCGCCGATTGCAGCAAAGGAAATGCGGCCCAGAAAGCGGCCTGCCAATCCCAAAACACAAAGACAACAACAGATAAAGTCCAAGAAGTTTCTGGTGCAAACGCCAATGATCAACGCAGTGCTGGTCAAGCAGCACAGGCCGGACCAAATGCAAAGACCGGCGCTCAAACAAGAAATGAAAGGGCTCGTAAGTGGACAAAGCCAGCTGCTACCGATTGTGTTCGAGGCCAATCCACACTGCACTTAACTGATAAGACAGCCACTTGCCCTAAAGGTTTTCTAAAGAAATAATCAGATTTGACGCGTATCGGATGACATTGTCCATACGGGTTTCACCCACAAGCAAGGAGACGTTATTTTGGAATCTAAGTACAATTCACGCATGAGAAAATTTGTGAAGTTCCTAGCAATTCCGATGCTCGCTGCCCTTGTTGTTATTCCGGCATCCTTGAGTTCGTTTGCAAGTGACCAAGAGAATTCCCAATCCGATGATGTCCTAAACCAACTCGTTGCCAACAACTCTGGTGACCGCAATGCAATGGGCGATTCACACATGGATTCCCGTGTTTGCCCACCGGCAGCACCAGGTGAAGCAACTTGTATTGCAATCGAGCGCAATTACTTCAAGCGCGGTGTAAAGATTGAACAGAACGCAGCAAACGCAACACCGAGCGCCGCGACTCCAAAGCTCACCCTTGTTGGATTTAACTCAGCAAAATTACGTTCGGCTTATGGCATTACCGGTTTAGGATCTCCTGCAACTGTTATTGCAATTGTTGATGCATATGGCTATCCATCTGCACTAACAGACTTGAACACCTACCGCGCAAATTACGGTGTGGGCGTTGACACTGCAGCCATGACTGCTTGTCCAAACACGGGTAGCAAGCCAACATTTCCAGCAGCAAGCGATCAGCGAGGTTGCTTTGCTCAAATCAGTGGAGTAACCGGACTTACAACACCTCTTCCTAAGTCAAATACCGGCTGGAATCAAGAAGGTGCCCTTGATATTGATATGGCAACTGCCATCTGTCCAAAGTGCAGCATTCTCTTTGTTGCAGCAAACTCAGCCACGTTCGCGGATCTAAATAAGGCCGTTGGTCAAGCAAACTCCTACTCCAATGTAGTTGCGATCAGTAACAGTTATGGCGGCGCAGATTTCGCTTCAACCGGATTGGCACCTGCAGTCGATAATTATCAAGCCGCAGCAGCTCGTGGCGTTGCAGTGACAGCGTCATCAGGGGACTCTGGTTATGGCGCACAATCACCCGCATCTTTCACAAACGTCATTGGCGTTGGCGGAACAAGTCTTACCCTGAAAACAGATGGAACTCGAAATACGGAAATCATTTGGACTTTAGCCGGAAGTGGTTGTTCGACCCAGAATCCAAGTCCAACTCAACAATCTTCAGCAACAACGTCGTGTTCTAAGAAGGCAGTCTCTGATATCTCAGCTGTCGCAAACCCAAGCACCGGCGTCGGTGTTATTTACGGCGGCAAGGTTTATCAATATGGCGGCACCAGTGTTTCATCTCCAATAATTGCGTCAATCTTCGCTGTTGCTGGTTACACACCAGTACAAGGCGCTTATGCCGGCGCTCTTCTCTACAACAAAGCCATCATCGGGACAAACATCTATGACGTTGTCGTTGCCGGAAAGAATGGTAACTGTACTACCGCCAAGTGGTGCACAACCGGCCCAGGTTGGGATGGCCCAACTGGTCTTGGCACCCCAATGGGTACCGGCGCCTTCACTAACTCATCAATCAACTGATGAAGAAGTCACTTGTCACATCAGCTCTACTTCTTGCCGTAATACTGAGCGACAATTCTTTTGCCGCAACCCCAACGCTCTATAGCAAATCCTGCCCAAAGATAAACCAGATCCGTTATTACAATGCCAAGAAATTCACCTGCTTAAAAGTTGGCAAGAAGTTACTTTGGAATCGCGGCGAGGATCTAATGGCAACCCCATTGGCAAAGCCTGCGAAGTAGAAGTTGCATTTCGGCTTCACTTACCTAAGTGGGTTGTGAGGGACTCGAACCCCCGACCCGGTGATTAAGAGTCACCTGCTCTACCAACTGAGCTAACAACCCGAGCTCATTCAAAGGGGGAAACTTCGAATGCAGTGCAGACCC
>CAILYP010000033.1:0-6883 GCA_903838475.1 uncultured Actinomycetes bacterium
ACGGGCTCAGCCGAAGAGCTTGCGGTATTGGGCAAGGCCCTTCCTATCATTCAGGAGCGAGTTGCAACGTTGGCAGAAGTTCCAGCAATGTTGAAGTTCCTCTTCGTAAAAGAGTTTAAAGTCGAAGAGAGCTCACTGTCTAAGATCACAGATGAAGAGTCCAAGAAACTCTTATCAGTTGCTTACGATCGTCTGCAATCGGTTGGCGACTGGACGCACGAAGGCATCGAGGAAGTTCTGCGTAAGGCTTTGATTGAAGAGTTGGGGCTCAAGCCGCGCATTGCGTTTAGCGCCATTCGCATTGCCGTTACCGGTAGCCATATTTCCCCGCCTCTCTTTGAGTCGATGGAATTGCTCGGGCGCGAGATCTCACTTTCACGCCTAAAAAGCTTAATTTAACTCGATTTAGTAGGGATGGCCTTCACGGGGTATTCTTTGCCAGCCGAAAAGTTGGGGACGCAGAGTTCTCACTTATCTAAGTAATTGCAGTAATTGGGGTATGGGGTAATTGGCAGCCCAGCTGATTCTGGTTCAGCCTGTCTAGGTTCGAGTCCTGGTACCCCAGCGATAAACCTAAGAAATAGGTTTGTTTAAGAACGGTTTCAAAAATGTACTAGATATGTACTGGATATGTACTAGGGCCCCGTCGTCTAGCGGCCTAGGACTCTGGCTTCTCAAGTCAGCTACGAGGGTTCGAATCCCTTCGGGGCTACAACTAGGACCAAGCAACTAAAACGTTGTTTGGTCCTTCTTTATTTGGCTTTATTTGGCTATTACTTTTGAGCTAAATATTCAGTTAACCGAGCAGCGGTAGCAAGAACCTGTGCTGCATGTAGTCGACCAGGTTGGCGACCAAGCCGTTCGATCGGGCCGCTAATTCCCACAGCAGCGATTACTTTGTTATTCGGGCCACGAACCGGCGCTGACACAGAAGCCACACCAGCCTCTCGTTCACCAATTGATTGAGCCCAGCCGCGCCTTCTTACAGCAGAGAGGGAGGCAGCATTGAATTTCGCCCCCACCAAGCCACGATGCAATTTATCGGGCTCTTCCCAGGCCATCAGAATTTGAGCGCCTGACCCTGCTTGCATCGAGAGAACTGTTCCAACAGGAACCGAATCGCGAAGCCCGCTTAATCTTTCGGCCGTTGCAACGCAAATTCGTTGATCACCTTGGCGACGGTAGAGCTGGGCACTTTCACTCGTTGCATCTCGTAAGTTTCCAAGTGCTGGACCTGCAACTGCGAGCAATCGATCTTCTCCGGCAGCGGCGGCAAGTTCTGCAGAACGCGATCCAAGGACGAACCGACCCATAAGGTCGCGCGAGACCATGCGATGAAATTCAAGTGCTACAGCCAATCGATGGGCCGTTGGGCGGGCAATATTGGTAGCAGCCACAAGCTCTGAAAGTGAGTGCGGACCGCTCTCTAGCGTTGCGAGAATCTTTACGGCTTTGTCTAAAACGCCGACTCCGCTATTCTTCTTGTCCACACTCTAATATTGCCATCTCAATCCGTGAGAAGCAACTCTCGCGGCCTTGATGGGAACGAAAGGCACGACAATGGGAAAGACGCTAGCGCAGAAGATATGGGCAGATCACGTGGTGCGAAGTGCTGCGGGGGAACCTGACCTTCTTTATATCGATCTTCATTTGATTCATGAAGTCACCAGTCCACAAGCTTTCGATGGATTGCGCCTAGCTGGCCGAAAAGTTCGCCGCCCTGATCTCACTATTGCTACGGAAGATCACAATACGCCGACCATTGATATCGATAAGCCGATTGCCGATCCAGTCTCGCGGCTTCAGATCGAAACTCTTCGCAATAATGCAAAAGAATTTGGAATTCGTATTCACTCGCTGGGTGATATTGACCAAGGCATCGTCCACGTTGTGGGGCCTCAGCTCGGAATAACTCAGCCTGGCATGACAATAGTTTGCGGAGATTCGCACACCTCAACTCACGGCGCATTTGGTGCGCTCGCATTTGGAATTGGTACTTCACAAGTTGAGCACGTCCTTGCAACACAAACGTTGCCGCAAGAAAAACCAAAGACAATGGCCATTAATGTAGAAGGCGTTCTTAAAGCTGGCGTTACGTCAAAAGATATTATTCTTGCAATCATCGCCCAAATAGGTACTGGTGGGGGACAGGGATATGTCATCGAATACCGTGGCAGTGCGATACGCGCGCTCTCTATGGAAGCTCGCATGACTGTCTGCAATATGTCGATTGAAGCCGGCGCTCGTGCTGGTCTGATTGCGCCGGATGAAAAAACTTTTGAGTACCTCAAGAGCAAGCCACACGCGCCACAAGGCTCGGATTGGGATGCTGCAGTTGAGTATTGGAAGACGTTGAATTCAGATGCCGATGCAGTTTTTGACCACGAAATCACGCTCAAAGCTGAAGATATTTCACCTTTCATCACATGGGGAACAAACCCTGGGCAAGGTGCACCTTTAGACGGGTCTGTTCCCAACCCTGCCAACATCGCAGATGTCGAAGAGCGTGGCGCGGCGGAGCGGGCACTTGTGTACATGGGCCTTGAAGCAGGTACGCCATTTAAAAAGATTCATATCGACACAGTCTTTTTAGGGTCATGCACAAATGGTCGTATCGAAGATCTTCGAGCAGCCGCTGATGTCCTCAAGGGCCACAAGCTCGCTTCAGGAACGCGCATGCTCGTTGTTCCTGGGTCTGCTCGCGTTCGCATCCAAGCCGAAGCAGAAGGCTTAGATAAAATTTTCTTGGATTTCGGAGCTGAGTGGAGGCAAGCAGGCTGCTCAATGTGTCTTGGTATGAATCCTGATCAACTTGCCGTAGGCGAGCGTTCTGCTTCCACGAGCAATCGCAATTTCGAGGGTCGTCAGGGTAAAGGCGGCCGTACCCATCTAGTTAGTCCGCTAGTAGCAGCAGCAACTGCCATTCGTGGGACTCTCTCATCACCGGCAGATTTGTAAGGAGAAAAAATGGATAAATTTATTTCACATACTGGGTCAGTTCTTCCATTGCGTCGCACCAATGTTGATACCGATCAAATTATTCCTGCTGTATATCTAAAGCGAGTTACCAAAAGCGGTTTCGAAGATGGACTCTTTTCGGCCTGGCGCAATGATCCGCAATTTGTTATGAATAAGCCCGAGCACAAAGGGGCAACAATCCTTGTTGCTGGGGCTGATTTTGGAACCGGCTCTTCTCGCGAGCATGCGGTGTGGGCGCTACAGAACTATGGTTTTAAGGTCGTACTGTCGAGCAGATTTGCAGATATTTTTCGTGGCAACTCACAGAAGGCCGGATTGTTAACGGTCATCATCCCGCAGGAGAAAATTGAAGCGATCTGGGACGCGGTTGAATCAAACCCTGCGCTTGAGGTCACAGTTGATTTAGAAGCAAAAAACGTGCGCTTTAACTCTGAAATCGTAGCCTTCGAGATTGATGACTACACGCGTTGGCGCTTGATGGAAGGGCTCGATGACATCGGCTTAACGCTCAAAAACATTGCAGATGTTGATGTTTTTGAAGCAAAACGCCCATCTTTCAAGCCTCAAACCATTCCCGCTAAATAAAACTAATACTCAACAGTGGTAACACTCAATCTGTAATTGAGAGTTTTTTACGCATAAAAAGTGGATTTTTCGGTGTCGAAGAAGGTAAGAGTAAATATTATTTTCGCGACACACCGTGATACTTGCGTAAAAACCCTATATTTATGCGTAGATTTTCACTCATGTTAAGCGACTGCTTAACAAACTCAAGCATTTAAGGGGAAAATTCATGAACAAAGCCCAGTTCATCGCCTACTTGGCGCCACACTTCGGTGATTCAAAGAAGGAAGCAGCTCGCGCTGTAGATATCGTGTTCGATAGCATCGTTCGCAATATCTCCAAGGGTGAAGATGTAATGGTTAACGATTTCGGTAAGTTCAAGAAGGTCGATCGCCCAGCACGTAAAGGTCGTAACCCTTTCACAGGCGAGACAATTCAGATCAAGGCAAGCAAGAAAGTTCGTTTTCTCCCTGCAAAGGCGCTAAAGGAAGTTATCTCAGGTGCTCGTAAGCTTGAAGCAGCTCCAAAGCCACCTGTAAAGGTTCTTCCTGTAAAGGCAGCAAAAGCAGCTCCTAAGAAGGCAGTTAAGAAGGCAGCTCCTAAAAAGGCAGCTAAAAAAGTGACTAAGAAGGCAGCTCCTAAAAAGGCAGCTAAAAAAGTGACTAAGAAGGCAGCTCCTAAAAAGGCAGTTAAGAAAGTTGCAAAGAAGAAGTAATAAACTTTAATAAAAGAGGGGACCAGTAATGGTTCCCTCTTTTTCATTTGTGATTAGGCTAAACACATGAGCGAGACACCAATTAACTCAATTACATATGCGCCACCTACGGGCAAGCCACTTGGTACTAATCCATATTTTAAATTCGGCGCAGGTGTAATCATTCCAATATTGACTCTCTTTACAAAGCGAGATTGGAAAGGCGTGGAGAACATTCCACAGAGCGGTCCCGTGATTGTTGTATGCAATCACATCTCGTATGCAGACCCACTTATTTTTTCTCAATTCTTGTATCAAAATGGCCGTGCTCCTCGCTATCTCGGAAAAGCATCTGTTTTCAAAGTTCCAATTATTGGAAAAATTATTGCCGGCTCTGGCCAAATTCCAGTTGAGCGAGAAACTGAAAGCGCGCGCGATGCTCTTCAACACGCTATTGCAATTCTGAAAGCTGGGCATTGTCTAGGCGTTTACCCCGAAGGAACTCTGACGCGTGATGAGAATTTTTGGCCGATGCGCGCCAAGACCGGCGTTGCTCGCTTGGCCATCATTACCCAGGTGCCGGTTATCCCATGTGCTCAATTTGGTGCTCAAAAAGTTCTACCTCGCTACGGAAAGATCCCGAGATTTTGGACCAGAACCAAAGTCAGCGTTAGGGCAGGTAGCGCTCTCGATTTTTCACGCTGGAAAGGCAAGGAAGATGACCCGGTAGCGCTTACAGAGGCTACCCAATACGTGATGGCGGCGATAACTCGTCTCCTGGAGGAAATTAGGGGAGAATATGCCCCTGCTGAAATATTTGATCCACATACTTCACAACTGCCACGAACTGGCAACTATAAGAAAGCGAAACGAGATAAGGAATGAGTCGCGTTAGCGTCCTAGGTTCTGGAGCATGGGGTACCACCCTTGCCCAGGTACTTGCTGATGCCGGTCAAGAAGTTTTGGTCTGGGGCCGAAATATTTCTGTTGTTGCTGAAATCAACAATGACCACACTAATCACAGTTTCTTGCCAGGAGCTCAACTTCCCTCCTCGATCCGCGCGACAACTAATGTCGCCGAAGTTTTTGAGTTCGGAGATGCACTCGTTCTTGCAATCCCAGCACAAAGCCTGAGGGAAAATCTTTTAGCGTGGAAAGATAGCTTTCCACTCGACAAGCCAATTATAAGTACCCTTAAAGGAATTGAAGCTCAAACTCATTCGCGCATGACTGAAATTGTTATTGAGGAACTCGGATCAAGGATTGAACAAATTGGCTTAATAACAGGTCCAAATTTGGCGGCAGAAATGATTTTGCGTCAGCCCGCAGGTGCGGTTGCGGCGTCGGTCAATCCAGATATTTCAGCGTTGATCATTGACCTTTTTACAACTCCTTATTTTCGAGTTTACCCATCACACGATCTTGTGGGATGTGAGTTAGCTGGTGCGACTAAAAGCGTGATCGCACTAGCAGTTGGAATGGCTGTTGGACTTGAATTAGGCGAGAACACACAATCGATGATTATTACGCGAGGTTTGAGCGAAGTTGCTCGTTTTGGTCAGGCATATGGCGCAGACCCGCTCACTAACCTTGGACTTGCCGGGATGGGAGATCTAGTTGCAAGCTGTGGCTCAGGTCTTTCACGAAATCGAACTTTTGGAGAAGTGCTTGGTCGCACCGGGTCCATGCAACTTACGCGTTCTCAAGTTGCGAAAACAGTCGAAGGTGTCGCGTCGGCTCCCGCAATTCTTGAACTTGCCCATCGCGTCGGTGTAGAAGTTCCCATCATCGAAGCGGTCGCAGATGTTGTAAGTGGAAACATCACCCCGCGCCAGGCGCTAGATCGCCTAATGACTGTGCCGCTTGAAGGCGAGATTTAAGTTGAACACCAAAAAATTAAAAGTAGGAATCATTGCAGGCGGGCAGAGCAGCGAACATGAAATCTCATGTATTTCGGCTGGCGGGGTTCTTGCCGCTATTGATCGTAATCGTTTTGAGCCAGTATTGATTGGTATAACGAAGAAAGGCGAATGGGTTCTACCTACGGCCGATCAAGTTCTAGCGATTCACGAAGGCGTACTTCCTGAAATCCTCGCAGGGGAGAGTAAACACTTTGAAGAGCTCGTAAAAGACCTTGATCTTATTTTTCCTATTTTGCACGGCCCGTTTGGCGAAGATGGCACTATTCAAGGCTTATGCGAAATGTTTGGCGTTAAGTATGTAGGTTCTGGAGTACTTGCAAGTGCCGTGGCTATGGATAAAAGTTTTGCAAAACCAATCTTCGCTGCCCATGGCTTACATGTCGCACCAGGGATTACGGTCAAAGCCAATTCACCGATTGATACTTCTCACTTAACTTTTCCGCTATTTGTTAAACCTGCTCGTGGGGGATCAAGCCGCGGAACGACAAAGGTTAAAGAAGCCTCCGCAATTAGTGCTGCGGTATCACAAGCCCTGGCATATGACTCAAAAGTACTCATTGAAAGTGGAATTATTGGGCGTGAAATTGAATGCGCTGTATTAGAAATTGATGGCGTTGCAACCGCCTCTCCATTAGGGGAGATTAAGATTCTTGGAGATCATGAATTCTATGATTTTGACGCTAAATATTTGGACGGCTCCACCCAGCTGGTCTATCCAGATGAT
>CAILYP010000034.1:0-17030 GCA_903838475.1 uncultured Actinomycetes bacterium
ATCAGCACTGATGCTCAAGCATCGTTTGCTCCGACTAAAGTGATTGCATTTACTATTGATAACGGAAATGCATGGGGCGCCGATTGTGCGCATCAGCAATGTGGCCTCTGGCTTGAATTTGATCATACAAAATCAACAGATCTATCTGAAGATCAATTCGTTCCATTTACCTTCAATATTCTCCCAACGACAGGAACAACTCCGGTAACTGCTACTTCTGCATTTACGTTGTCAGTGAAAATAAATGGCGTTACTACTCAAGAGAATATTCTAGGAACTATTGCATACCGACAGGTTCTTACCTTTGATGCAACTTCAAACTCTACTGCTCCGGTAGCGTTCAAGTCATACACTCCCGAGCTTTGTCCCGTAACCGGAAATACTGTTACTGCTCTTAAGGGCTCTGGACAGTGCGACATCGCAGTCACAGTCGGAAGTAAAACTTCACATTTTCCATTCAATGTTCTCCAAGGTACTCAAAGTGCAAGCCTTGGAAAGAGTTCTCTGAAGGTTGGACAGTCCTTACTCTTGGCCAAGATTTCTAATTTTGGCGAAGTTATTGCCTATAAGAGTTCTTCCAAGAATTGCTCCATAAAAGGGAATTCGTTGAAGGCGCTAAAAGCTGGAAGCTGCAAAATTAACGCTTCTGCGATGGCAATGGATAATTACAAAGCACTTAATCAGAGCTTTGTATTAACAATTAAGAAGTAGAAACTATTTTGTTAGGGCTCGGAGTCCAGCAAGCGCAAAAGTAACTGCGTTCTGGATTTCGAGCTCTGCGTCATTTCCGGCATCAATGCGAACGCTTGCCGCATCTGTCACGCTCTGAAGAAAGGCTGCAGCGGAAGCAATCTCCTTAATACCAGTCTCGGCGAGTGCTTGGCGAAGTGGGGAGATTAATCTGCGGTGACCCATCGCAACCTCCTCTTTACGGTATTCAGGGGTTGAGATCGTATTGAGGCTCTTTACTAGCATGTGGCGGCCATCTTGAACGTAGCGAAGTCCCTCGGCAATCCATAATTCAATCTTCTCAAATGGATCATGCGCATCTTTAATGGCAAGGGCTAATCGATCTGTGTAGTAGTTCAACTCTTCAACGACTAGGTCGGCAATCAGATCTGCAGAACTAGCAAAATATTCATAAATAGAACTTCGTGATAAGCCAGCCTTTTGAGCAACCGCAGAAACCGTAACTGCTTCTGCTCCCCCGCTCATTGCGAGTTCTAAAGCCGCTGTTATCAGCTGATGGCGCCGAAGCTCGCGATGTTCTGCGATTGAAGGAGCTTGAATTTTCGGCATGGTTTAGTCTCCCACGAATTCAAATTTACCGAAACTTCTCAGGCATCTCTGGGTTATGCCTGACTACTGCTTTCCAAATCTCAGCGACATCCATACCCATATCTAGCGCTTGATTAACTGTTTGACCGCCTAATTCTGAGTGCACAATGTCATGGGCGTAGGTATCTGAATCAGGAAAGTAATCTTTTAAGCGTGTACGAAGTTCAGTGATTCGCATTTAGAGGAGCGAAGCCAACTTCTCAGCTTGCTCTTTTGACTGTGGCTCAGTGAGCGGTGAGGTAACTTGCGCAAGGAGCCAACGAAGAATTAAGCCAACATTATTTTCATTAGCACCGAAGACATCTGCAAGAGCTCGATGAACGTTGATCCAGAGCGGATGGCCTGAAACGGTAACTAGCTTCACAATATCACCATGATCGGTTTCCACCATTTTAGCCAGCGCTTGGTCCATAGAAATCTCACGCGAAAGTAAAAACAAGGCACTAACTTTCGAATCGGCGTTCATTGCCATCTCTGAAAGTCTTTCAATTTCTGATTCGACGATGGCGAGCATCATCTCCTCGCGATCTGCAAAGTGGTTGTAAATAGTTGCACGAGAAATTTCTGCTCGGGTAGCAATATTGATCATATTTGATTCATATGAACCAACCTCGGCAATAACTTTCTTGGCTCCACTAAGAATTGCTTCGCGAGAACGCTGGTGAATAGCCATTTGCTTTGCGTATTTCTGGGGTGAAGACACCTTAAGCGGCGGCTTCATCCACAACAGTGAGTGAGACGAGGATTGGAACTTCTGTACTCTTGATTTGGCGGGATACTTCAAAAAGGACTGTCCCTAAGGTCAAGTCAAGTGCACTACAAATTGAATTCAAAAGCTCAGATGACGCTTCCTTCTGTCCGCGTTCAACTTCAGAAAGGTAACCCAATGAGACGCGAGCACTCTTTGCTACTTCGCGCAGGGTACGACCCTGAGCCACGCGCGCTGAACGCAACGTGGAGCCGATGTGTGTCCGAAGTAAAGTCACGAGGAAAGAATACGCTCAAAAGTGGCCAGCGCGCTAACTATTGTTGCGTTTCTTACAGATTCACGGTCACCCGAGAGGGAAAGTGCGATTGAAACGGTCTCTTTTTTTGAGGCGATCGCAATCCAAACCGTTCCCGCCTTTTGACCGTAGGCCTTGCCCGGACCCGCGACCCCGGTTGTAGCAATTGCAAAGTCACTTTTAAATTCAGCGCGCGCAGCTTCGGCCATGGTGATAGCAACTCGTTCAGAGACCGCTGATTCTTTTTTCAATAGTGCAGTGGTCACACCAAGAAATTTAGTTTTACTCTTATCACTATATGTGACAACCCCGCCGAGAAAAACGTCAGATGATCCTGCAACATCAGTGATTGCCGCGGATAAACCGCCACCGGTTATCGACTCAGCAGTTGCAAGCGTGACTTTCTTCTTCTTAAGTTTCTTTACAACGCTTACGGCTATCTCATTCATTACTTTAATACTTTCTTGAAATAATCAAACCCAGAAGTTAACGTTAAGAGGACGGCAACTGCCATAAATAAGTCTCTTGGGAGATGTAGATATGAAGGCAGTGGCAAAATATAGAATCCAATTCCAAATCCTTGAAAAAGTGTCTTTAGCTTTCCACCTTTACTAGCTGGAATCACGCCATCTTTGATAACAAGTACTCGTAGAATCGTCACTGCGATTTCTCGCCCCAAAATGATAATTGTTACGACCCACCACAATTTTCCGAGAAGAGAAAGTCCAACCATCGCAGTTCCAATAGCAATCTTGTCTGCAACAGGATCCAGGAATGTACCCAGGCTTGTTACTTGCTTACGTGAGCGGGCAATTCGGCCGTCAAAGAAATCTGTTAAACCTACAACGAAAAATCCAGTCCATGCGATCAACTGCCAGCTCGTGTCATCTCCGCCATTTTTAAAAAGGGCATAAGTACAGAAAGGTACTGCCAGGATCCGAAGGATTGTTAAGAGGTTGGGTAGATTGAAATTCTTCTTCATATCAATTTTTTCATAACGGCTGCGCAACCAAATCTGCTCCAGCAACATCAATCACTACTGCATCGACATATTCACCGACACGATATTTATTGCGAGATTTAATAAACGTGGAGCCATCTACTTCAGGTCCCTGATGATCTGAGCGACCTTCTTGGAGTTCTTCGTCTTCAATCAGAACTCTGACTTTCTCCCCAATACGCTCCTCGGCCCGTTGCAATAAGAGTTCATCTACAAGAGTCGACAATCCTTCGGTACGTTGATGAATTACATCTTCATCTAATTTGCCGACTAGCGTCAAGGCTTCAGTTTTATCTTCATCTGAATACCCAAAGACGCCGATAGCATCTAAGCGAGCTGCATTGATGAAGTCGATGAGTTCCTGATATTCCTCTTCAGTTTCCCCTGGAAACCCAACAATGAAATTGGAACGAATTCCAGCTTCGGGAGCGAGCGCACGAATTTGTTCAATCAGATGTAGAAATTTCTCACCATCACCAAAGCGTCGCATGCGGCGAAGAACTGTCCCACTTGCGTGTTGAAAAGATAGGTCGAAATAAGGAACAACTTTTGGGGTCGAGACCATGGCTTGAAGCAGGGTTGGTCGCATTTCAGCGGGTTGAAGGTATGAAAGGCGAATCCGCTCCACCCCTTCAATAGCTGCAATTTCAGGGAGTAACTTCTCAAGAACTTTCATATCCCCAAGGTCTTTTCCATACGAGGTAGTGTTTTCGCTGACGAGGAAGAGTTCTGATACGCCTTCACTGACGAGCCAATGAGCATCATCCAAAATCTCTGTCGGGCGCCTAGATACAAAGGCGCCTCTAAAAATAGGAATTGCGCAGAATGAACAACGCCTGTCGCAACCTGTTGCAATCTTGAGCGGTGAAATTGGGGCCTTATCTAAGCGGGTGCGCTGGGGGGGTTTAGGTGCTTTAGAAGCTTGCTCTGATTGGCGCTCACTTGGGGCAATCGGCAAAAGTGATCGACGGTCCTTAGGGGTATGCGCCTGCACATGCCCACCACTAATAATTGTGTTGAGGCGAGCGGAAATATCAACATAGTCATCGAAACCAAGGATTGCATCCGCCTCAGGTAGCGCTTCTGCGAGTTCTTTGCCATATCGCTCAGCCATGCAACCCACTGCAACGACAGCTTGAGTTTTTCCATGTCCTTTAAGCGCGTGCGCTTCGAGAAGTGCATCCACCGAATCTTTCTTAGCACTTTCAATGAATCCACACGTGTTGACTACTGCGACATCTGCTTCAGCTGGATCGGTAACTAGAGTCCATCCATCGGCAGCTAAGCGACCAGCTAATTCCTCGGAGTCCACATCATTACGGGCGCAACCCATAGTTATAAGAGCTACTGTTCTAGATGCGGGGGCTATATCGATGCTCATTGGCACCACTCTACCGCTTATGCAGAATTACCCGATTTACCCTTGAGTAATAGTTGTGTTGGATGTGGCGCCAGGACCGTATTGAAGGTATTTCACTTCGCCTTGCGTGCCAGCTATGCCTAGAAATTTACCATCGAGAGTGATGTTGACCGCACCAGCATTTCCAAGTGTGATATTAAGGAGCTGGGAAGCATCAAAGTTTTGAGTTTGGCCTCTGACTAATTTACCGGTGAAAACATTATTTCCGTTTGCGTCGGTAACAGCAATCCAGGTTGTTCCACTATCAGCAGAGAGTACGAGATTGCCGGTAGTTACTACTGGCGTCGTTGCGCTCTGTTGCTTCCTCTTACTAGTGGTACCTGCCTGGGTTGCTGGAACGGCGACGGATTTCGCTGCTATAGAAACTTTTTGCGCGGACTTCGTTGTTGACTTAAACATTGAACTAGCTGTTGGTACCAGAATCATCAAACCCACTAATACGGCGGCAGATGTTGCCAAGAACTTATATGAAAACTTTGGGAAGTGCTTTTGGCGATCATAGGTGGTCGCATTATTTTCGGTAAGCAAATCAATCATCGGACGATCAATGTGCCCAGTTGTTGCTTCAAATTCCGTAAGAAGCAGATCAATGTTGGCCCCAAGTAATTGACCGATGGTGCGAATGTGTCCGCGCGCGTAAGCGTTGCCACCAGCTGATTCAAATTGGTCATTTTCTAAATCACGCAATACTGCTACGCGAATGCGCGTTTGTGCAGAAATTTGCTCAAGGGAATATCCCGCGGCTTGGCGAGCCTCGCGTAGATATATTCCAACAGACATGATTAACCTCGTTCAAATGGGGAATTTGAGAGGCTAAGCGTAAAACGAACTACAAGAATTTAACAACTGGGCCAACCCTCAAACTGAGCGTAAGCCCAGTGCTCACCCTAAAGTTCACCTGCATTTTCCTAGTTGAAGCCCTGGATCTCCTCCAGGACATCTGGCATTTGCTCGGCGTTTATCAAGACCTCTCGAGCCTTCGACCCCTCAGACGGACCGACTATTCCGCGGCTCTCCATCAGGTCCATTAGTCGTCCTGCTTTTGCAAAACCAACTCGTAATTTTCTTTGCAACATAGATGTAGATCCAAATTGAGTTCCAACTACTAATTGGATTGCTTGCAATAGTAGATCCATATCATCACCGATATCGTTCTCAACAATTTTAGATTTAATAGGCGCACTAAGATCTATTCTGTAGACAGGTTGTAATTGAGACTTTACAAACTGCACAACTGCTTCCGCCTCACGTTCTGAAACATAAGCACCTTGAATTCGAACAGGCTTGCTTGCTCCCATAGGGAGAAAAAGTCCGTCGCCTTGACCAACTAATTTTTCCGCTCCCGGGGTATCTAAAATTACTCGTGAATCTGCAAGCGAAGATGTTGCAAAGGAAAGACGTGAAGGGACGTTTGCCTTGATAAGACCAGTGACGATGTCAACGCTCGGACGCTGCGTTGCTAGGACAAGATGGATCCCGGCTGCTCGAGCAAGCTGGGTAATACGCACAATTGATTCCTCAACTTCGCGCGCAGCCACCATCATCAAATCCGCAAGCTCATCAACGATTATGAGTAAGTATGGATATGGCTCAAGAATTCGCTCACTCGCATCTGGCAGCTTAACTTTTCCAGCTCTGACTGCTTTATTGAAATCATCAATATGCCTAAATCCGAAAGCTGAAAGGTCGTCATACCTTTGGTCCATCTCGCGAACTACCCAAGCAAGTACATCGGCAGCCTTCTTTGGATTAGTGATAATCGGAGCTATGAGATGGGGAATTCCTTCATAGGAATTTAACTCAACTCGCTTTGGATCAATCATCACCATGCGCACTTCATCGGGTGTGGCACGCATCAATACCGAAACAATGAGGGAGTTAATCATCGAAGATTTTCCTGCGCCCGTCGCTCCAGCGACGAGTAGGTGAGGCATCTTTGCTAAATTAGCACAAACAAAAGCTCCTTCAACATCTTTGCCGAGCGCAACCACCATTGGATGGGTGTCATTGACAGAGACTGATGAACGCAATACATCTCCAAGATAAACAATTTCACGATCAGCATTTGGAATTTCAATACCTACGGCCGACTTTCCTGGAATTGGGGAAAGTATCCGAACATCTCCACTTGCAACGGCATAAGAAATATTCTTTGAAAGCGCTGTAATGGCCTCGACTTTTACACCAGAAGCAAGTTCTACTTCATAGCGCGTGACTGTTGGTCCTCGCATAAATCCAGTCACTGATGCTTCAACGTTAAACTGTGAGAAAACTTGAGTTAATGCGGCAACTACCACCTCGTTAGCCTTCGATTTACCTTTACTTGCAGGACCGCTCTTGAGTAAATCCATGGAAGGTAGTGTGTACGTCGAATCAGCAGCTAAGAGCAATTGATGTGCCGGACCAGTGGGAGCTGTAACTTTTATTGGTTCTGGTCTGTGCTCGGAAGGTACTTCTACAGTGAACTCTTGATCGAATTCCTCTTCATCGATTTCATCTTGATCATTACTATGCGAGAAATCTTGGACCAGTGGCGTATCGAAAGCTGGCGTATCTGAAATCTCGAAAGCTTCCTCTTCTAATGCTCGTTCTAGGGCGCGTGCCTGGCGAGCATCGGAAACTTTGCCGCGCGACCAATTGAATAGCAAAGCTATTCGTTCGAAAATTCTTGAAACGGGGGTCGCGGTAACTACCAAAACACCAAAACAGAAAAGTAACAAAAGAATTGGTACTGCAAGAATATTTGTCATTAACCCAACCAGCGGAGTAGCTACGGCGTAGCCAAACCATCCACCACCACCTTGCATTGAAGTTTTACCCAAATCCCCTACTGAGCCATTAAAAATGTGAGCAAGTCCAGTTGTTGTTAAGAGCAGGACTAGAGTTCCGATGGTAATTCGCCCAGTAGCTCGACTTTCATCCGGTGTTCTAAAGAGTCTAAAAGCAAAGTAAATAAAAATGACTGGCGTCAGGACAGCGGCCCGACCAACAGCGCCAAAAAGTCCGGCCCGTATTACATCACCTACGGAATTATTGAGATGAAACCACGTTCCAGCTGCGGCGATAAGAGCAAAGATAACAATAAGGAAAGCAAATCCATCTCGCTGATGTTCTGTTTCTAGTTCTTGGGCGCCACGAAAAACAAATCTAATCGCACTTCCAATTGCCTTGGCAATCAATCGCCAGAGTCCACTGAGACCGCGCAGAATTAACCCAAGGAAGGAAGTGGACTTCTTTGAGTTTGCTTTACTTTTTGCTTTCTTACGCGTAGCCATATCGTGCTAAGTCTAAAGAATTACTCGACACTAAGCAGATAAGGCGCGCCGTTAAACTTCAATAACGACAGGAACAATCATCGGTTTACGGCGATGCTCTTCGCCAACCCAACTTCCAATGGTGCGTCTCACAACTTGTGTCAACTGATGAGTTCCGTTGATGCCACCACTAACAGCTTTTGCAAGAGCTTTTTCAATGTGAACTTTTACATCATCAAACATTGCTTGATCTTCAGTAAAACCACGAGCATGGATATCTGGCCCAGCCACGATCTTTCCACTCTGTGAATCAATAACGACTACCACCGAGATGAATCCTTCTTCACCAAGGATTCGTCGATCTTTCAGAGAACTTTCGGTAATTTCGCCGATACTCTGTCCGTCAACGTAAACAAATCCAACAGGTACAGCTCCAGCCACATCTACGTAGCCATCGTGCATATCAACAACGATTCCGTTATCAACAACAATAGTCTTTTCTCGCGGAACACCAGTCTTAATCGCAAGCTCAGCATTTGCTCGCATATGACGCCATTCTCCGTGAATGGGCATGACATGTTTTGGCTTTACGATGTTATAGCAATATAACAATTCGCCAGCAGCCGCATGGCCCGATACGTGCACCATGGCATTTCCTTTATGAATAACTTCGGCACCAAACCGCACTAATTCGTTGATTATGCGATAAACAGGATTTTCGTTTCCGGGAATCAATGAGGATGCGAGAACAACGGTGTCACCTTTACCAACCTGTATCTGATGCTCGCCATTTGCCATTCGAGAAAGAGCAGCTAGCGGTTCACCTTGAGAACCGGTACAAATTAAAACAATTTTATCGCCATACTCATCGATATTCTTTGAATCAACGACTAAGCCTGCTGGAACATTAAGATATCCAAGATCTTCGGCTAGCTTCATGTTACGAACCATTGAACGACCGACAAACGCAACCTTTCGATTATGTTTTTCGGCAATCATCAGAATCTGCTGAATTCGGTGTACATGCGAAGCAAATGAAGCCACAATAACGCGGCGCTTAGTTTGATTAAAGACGCGATCTAGGGTTGGCATAATGTCGCGCTCTGATGTTGTAAATCCTGGAACATCAGCATTCGTTGAGTCGACCATAAAGAGATCGATTCCTTCGGCTCCGAGCCGGGCAAATGTTACGAGATCAGTGATACGGCCATCTAGTGGAAGTTGATCCATCTTGAAGTCGCCGGTGGCAAGAACATTTCCAGCGGGAGTTTTTATAGCGATTGCAAGTGCATCAGGTATTGAGTGATTTACTGCAACAAATTCAAGATCAAACGGCCCAAACTTCATCTGCATTCCCGCTTTCACTTCAATAAGCGGAGCAGTAATACGACGTTCTTTAAGTTTTGCATTCGCAAAGGCGAGCGTTAACTTCGAACCCACGACCTTGATATCAGCATGTTCACGAAGTAAATAAGGAAGAGCGCCGATATGGTCTTCGTGTCCATGTGTCAGTACAACTGCTTCGATATCAGTCAGCCGTTCAGCAATATAGGAAAAGTCGGGAAGGATCAGATCGATTCCTGGCTGGCTTTCTTCTGGGAAAAGTACTCCGCAGTCAACAATAAGAAGTCGTCCCTCGTACTCAAACACAGTCATGTTACGACCAATTTCTCCGAGGCCGCCTAGTGCGACTATTCGAAGAGTATTTTTTGCGAGTTTGGATGGATATGGGAGATCTGGATGTGGGTGATTCATTATTTAAGTGGGACTCCGCCTGCTCGTAGATCCTCCCGCAGCTGCGCGATTTGCGCATCGGTGGCATCGACAAGTGGCAAACGGGTAAATCCGCCAGGCAGACCCATCAATGTGAGGGCAGCCTTAGTCAAAATCGCACCTTGAGTGCGGAAGGTTCCGGTGTATACCGGTAATAGTTTTTGATGAATTTCAAGTGCGCGCTCTGCATTGCCTGCAAACCAGACATCAAGCATTTCGCGTAAATCTTTTCCAACAGTATGGCCACACACAGAAACAAATCCAACTGCGCCAACTGCAAGAAGTGGGAGGTTGAGGATGTCATCGCCTGAATAGACAGGAATTCCAGAGCGTTTAATTACCCAAGATGTAGACGCTGGATTGCCCTTTGCATCTTTGAGGGCAACGATGTTCTTAACTTCTGCCAAACGGCAAATAGTGTCTGGCTCTAATTCAACTCCAGTGCGACCTGGAATGTCGTACATCATGATTGGAACATCAGTTGCAGCGGCAACTGCACGAAAATGTGCCTCAATTCCAGCCTGCGGTGGTTTGTTGTAATAAGGGGTAACAATCAGTAGACCATCAACGCCTGCATCTGCTGAGCGCTTTGCTTGTTCGACAGTGTAAGAAGTTTCGTTATCGCCAGCACCTGTAAGAACTTTTACGCGATCTCCTACCGTGCTCTTAACTACGCGAATTATCTCGAGCTTCTCAGAACTTTTTGTCGTTGGAGCCTCACCGGTTGTGCCATTGACCGCAATTGCATCATGGCCAGTATCGGCTAGATGCTCCGCCAGTTTTGCCACGCCATCCCAATCGATCGCCCCATCTTTATCGAAAGGGGTAACCATGGCCGTAATCAATCGGCCAAATGGGGCTTTAATGTGCATGACGCAAGGTTACCTGAGATTAAGGAGCAATACGCCCAGATTTTTGGAAGGCTCCGTACGTAATAGGCATAAGTTCTGCGAAAAATTCTTCCATTTTCTCTGCCACCATCTCGATTTCCCGCTGGGGGTAGCTAGGGAAATGAGATCCTTCTCGAGCGGTTCGAAGGGAGAGGAAATTCATCAAAGCTCGAGCATTCATCGTGACATACATCGAAGAGAAGAGAGTCACGGGCAATACAGCTCGGGCAACTTCGCGAGCGACTCCAGCGTCAAGCATCTTTTGATAATTTTCATAGGCAACGGTGGAACTTTCTTTGATTGCTGCAACAGTTATTTCATATTGTTCGGGTGTGCCGTCAATAAATTCATAGGCGCCAGTTTTTCCAATTTGAACGAGTTTGCGCTCTTTCGATGGAATATAGAAGACTGGACGTAATTCGCGATATCGACCGCTCTCCTCATTGTAGGAAGCAATTCGATGGCGCATAAATTCGCGGAATACAAAGATTGGTGCTGATATAAAAAACGTCATCGAGGTATGCTCAAATGGCGAGCCGTGACGTTCACGAGCTAAATAATTAATGAGCCCGGCATCCTTTTTTGCATCCGACTCACCGCCGACTGAATCTCGAGAATTTTCACCAGCCGTAGAGACGCGAGCAGCCCAGATCACATCAGCATCACTTGCGCTTGCCTTGATCAGTTCAACGGTGACATCTTCCCTAAAAACAATCTCATGCTCGCTCATAGGCGCGACCCTATCTATTCGTTACCCACAGCTCTTGGATTAGGGCACAATATCGGCGTGTCAGTGAAACGCGACTCCCTCAGCCTCTCCTTTGCAGTTGGGGTCTATGGCGCAGCCTTCGGCGCAGCCAGCGTTGCGGCACATTTTTCAGTCCTTCAAACTTGCGCCATCTCCCTTTTGACATTCTCTGGTGCTTCGCAATTTGCCATAGTGGGCGTTGTGGGCGCAGGAGGTGGAGCATTTAGCGCGATTGCAACTGGCGCTCTCCTTGGAACCCGAAATGGTTTATATGCAGTTCGCTTAGCGCCACTCTTAAATGTTCGCGGGGCTAAAAGAATCGTTGCAGCGCATATGACGATTGATGAATCAACTGGGATTGCACTTGCCCAAGCTAATGAAAAAGATGCGCGCACTGGGTTTTGGTGGACTGGTTTTGGAGTATTTATATTTTGGAATCTCTTTACTCTATTTGGCGCACTCAGTGCTGGGTTGTTAAAAGACCCTGCTGCCTTCGGGCTCGATGCGCTGGTTCCAGCGGCTTTCGTAGGACTTGTCTGGCCCAGACTCACAAATAAAAAGAGTATCTACTTGGCGGCGCTCGCATTTATTTTTGCTCTCGCACTGGCTCCTTTCGTTCCGGCCGGAGTTCCAATTATTGCGACATCGATGCTTGCAATATTAATGGGATGGAAGGGTCCGCGAGCGTGAGTATTTACTGGATTACCGCCTTGGGTACAAGCGCTGCATGCTTTCTATTTAAATACTTAGGCCACTGCGTTCCAGAATCTTGGCTAGCCCATCCTCGAGTGCAGAGAATTAACTTACTCATTCCCGTAGCACTCTTAAGTGCGCTCGTTGCAATCCAGGCGTTTACCGATAAAACAAGAATTATCGTCGATCACCGAATGGCTGGCGTTAGTTTTGCGGTAGCAGCATTCATTGCAAAACTACCATTTCCAGTTGCCGTCTTTGGTGCGGCAATTGTTTCTGCCTTGGTCTATCGATTCAATTAAAGTATTGAGAGGCTTTCAAGTTTTGCTTTTAAATCAGCATCTGAAGGCTCAGTCAAGTGAGTTCCATCCTCGAACAAAATAACAGGAATAGAGCGCACTCCCCCATTAATTGCGATCACCTTATCTGAAGCCGACTCATCAGCTTCAACGTCGATATAGGTGTATTCATCTGTGTTGGAATCAAGGAATCGCTTTGAACGGCGGCAATCTCCGCACCATTCAGCGCCATAAAGTACTACGCGAGCTGCTTCTGACATTTCTTGCTCCTTTTTTAACTTCTCATTTACTTTAACTAGTTTAAATCCATAAAGTGTTCTAAGCCAAATGTTAGTCCAGGATGCGTGAGGACATTCCTCACTGCAAGAAGAACTCCAGGCATGAATCCAGTCCTATCAATAGAATCATGGCGAATGGAAAGAGTCTCACCGATATCGCCAAGGATTACTTCTTGGTGAGCCACTAAACCGCGCAAGCGCACCGAATGGATGCGAACATCGCCCACTAGGGCTCCTCGAGCACCTTCCAGCGAAGTTGAGGTGGCATCTGGCATCGCTTGCTTCTTAACTGAAGCACGCGCCTCTGTAATCAATTCTGCGGTTCGAGCTGCGGTACCAGATGGTGCATCAACTTTATTAGGATGATGAAGCTCGACGATTTCAACTGATTCAAAATACTTTGACGCCTTGGCTGCGAATTGCATCATTAAAACTGCGCCCAATCCAAAGTTTGGTGCTATCAGCGCGCCTACTTTTGGTGCTGCGTTAAGCCATTGGGTAATTAAGGCCAACTTCTTCTCATCAAATCCGGTTGTTCCAACTACGACACTTACGCCATTTTTAATTGCAAATTCAAGATTTCCCATGACGGCATCTGGGTGGGTGAAATCAATAACTACTTGCGCTCCAGAGGAGATCAGCAAATCAAGTGAATCACCAAGATCTATTTGTGCGACGAGTTCAAGATCCGGAGCATCCGAAATAGTCTTACAGGCCTGCGCGCCCATCCGTCCCTTAGACCCAAGTACTGCAACTTTTATCTGACTCATGAGATTACCTTCTCAAACTTTGACTCGTTTTTAAATGGCCCAACAATGGCAAGGGTAGAAGAAGTTGGCAGGATTGCGCTGGCAATTTCTCGAATGTCATCTGGCGTTACGCTGGCAATGCGTTTGAGAATCTCATCAAAGCTCATGACTTCACCATACACAAGCTCACTCTTTCCAATACGGCTCATGCGCGAACCACTGTCTTCCTGGCTCAAAACCAGCGCCCCAGAAACAGATCCCTTGGCGCGAGTAATTTCTTCATCGGTGAGCCCCGTACGAGCGACTTCATGAGTGATATCGCGAATAATCTTTACAACTTCCTCAGTTTTGCTAGGCGCACAGCCCGCATAAAATGAAAGTGAACCGGAACCAGCAAACTGTTGCACATATGAATATGTGGAATATGCCAGGCCCCGCTTCTCGCGGATCTCTTGGAATAAACGTGAGGACATTCCTCCGCCAAGTGCTGAAGCAAGAATGCTTAGCGCAAATCTACGATCATCTGTACGCGAGACTCCATCCAGCCCTAGGAGTAAATGTGATTGCTCAGTTTTGCGGTACATCAAACCAACCGAGCCTTTACCTCGAGCTTTAATTACTGAGGATTGGCGAAGATTTGGCTTCGCATCAGGAACGTCTAGATATCCATCTCGTGAGAGTGCGCGTTCGACAAGTTCAACAACTTTTTTATGTTTTATATTACCCGCAACGGCAATTACTAAATCCTGAGGTAAGTACTTCTTTTTATAGTAGTTATAAACAGAACTTCTTGACATGCCTTTTATTGAATCTACTGTGCCCAAAATTGGTCGACCTAAAACATTATCGCCGTAGTACGTCTCCATGAAAAGATCATGAATAAGATCTGAGGGATCATCATCGCGCATAGCAATTTCTTCTAAAACAACGCTTCGCTCCGAATCTACATCGGCTGCAGTTACCAGCGATGAGGTAATCAGATCAGCAATAACATCAACAGCCAGTGATAAGTCTGTATCGATAACTCGCGCATAGAAGCAGGTGTATTCCTTGCTTGTAAAAGCGTTCATCTCTCCGCCGACAGCTTCTATCGATGAAGATATCTCCATTGCTGTTCTGGAATTAGTTCCTTTGAAAAGCAGATGCTCCAGAAAGTGCGAAGCTCCCGCGACAGACGATGTCTCATCACGGGAGCCCACATTGACCCATATGCCCACGGCAGCGGAGCGAACCGTGTTTACCTCTTCGGTAACGATTCGCAGTCCGCTAGGCAGAACACTTTTTTTCAATTATTCAGATTTTTCCTCAGATGCTCCTGGCACTGTGCCATCGGCAAGAACTGGGACCAAAGAGAACTTACCCTTTGGATCAATCTCAGCAATTTCAACTTCGACCTTATCGCCTACCTTCATTACTTCTTCAAGGTTTTCGATGCGCTTTCCGCCATGCATCTTGCGAATTTGCGAGACGTGGAGCAAGCCATCTTTACCTGGAACAAGTGAAACGAAAGCACCGAAAGTAGCGAGCTTAACGATTGTGCCGTTGAAACGTTCTCCAACCTTTGGAACAACCGGATTAGCAATCGCTTCAACCATTGCCTGTGCAGCTTCGGCTTGAGATCCCTCAAGTGCACCGATGTAGATAGTTCCATCATCTTCGATGGTGATATCTGCGCCAGTCTCATCTTGAATCTGGTTAATCATCTTGCCCTTAGGTCCGATGATTGCACCGATCATGTCGATTGGAACCTTGATTGAAATGATGCGAGGAGCGAGCAAGCTCATCTCATCTGGTGCATCAATTGCTTGGTTCATTACGCCGAGGATGTGTAGTCGAGCTTCATTCGCCTGGTGAAGAGCACCAGTCAATACAGAAGCAGGAATACCATCAAGCTTGGTATCAAGTTGTAGCGCAGTAACGAAATCCTTCGTTCCAGCAACCTTAAAGTCCATGTCGCCAAATGCATCTTCAGCGCCGAGAATATCTGTAAGAGCTACGTATTCAATTTTTCCATCAACTTCATCAGAGATAAGGCCCATTGCAATACCAGCAACTGAAGCTTTCAGCGGAACACCTGCATTGAGCAACGACATTGTCGATGCGCAAACAGAGCCCATAGATGTTGAACCGTTAGATCCAAGTGCTTCTGAAACTTGACGAATTGCGTATGGGAATTCCTCACGAGTTGGGAGAACTGGAAGTAGGGCGCGCTCTGCGAGTGCTCCATGTCCAATTTCGCGACGCTTTGGTGAACCAACGCGACCTGTCTCGCCTACTGAGTAAGGAGGGAAGTTGTAGTTATGCATATAACGCTTTGAAGTCTCTGGGCTCAAAGTATCGAGCTGTTGCTCAAGCTTTAGCATATTCAGAGTTGTAACTCCAAGGATCTGAGTCTCTCCGCGTTCAAAAATTGCTGAACCGTGTACGCGAGGAATTACTTCTACTTCAGCTGTAAGTGGGCGAATGTCACGAAGACCACGTCCATCAATACGGATTTTGTCGCGAAGTACGCGTTGGCGGACCAATTTCTTTGTTACTGAACGAAGAGCTGCAGAAATTTCTTTCTCACGGCCTTCGAAATCAGCAGCTAACTTCTCTGTTGCAGAAGCGTTGATCGCACTGAGTGCCTCTTCGCGCTCTTGCTTACCAGCGATTGTTAGAGCCTTTGCAAGATCATCTTGAGCGGCCTTTTCAACTGCAGCGTATACATCGTCTTGGTAATCCAAGAAGACTGGGAATACGCCAGTTGGCTTTGCAGCAACCTTTGCTAAATCCATCTGCGCTTCGCAGAGAATCTTGATGAATGGCTTTGATGCTTCAAGTCCCTGAGCAACAATCTCTTCAGTTGGAGCAGCAGCGCCGCCCTTGATGAGATTAATTGTTTGGACAGTTGCTTCAGCTTCAACCATCATGATTGCAACATCGTCGTCAGCAGTTACGCGACCAGCAACAACCATGTCGAAAGTTGCCTTGTCGAGTTGGCTGTGATTTGGGAATGCAACCCATTGACCTTCAATGAGAGCAACACGCACTCCACCGATTGGGCCAGAGAATGGCAATCCTGCAAGTTGTGTTGACATTGATGCTGCGTTAATAGCAATGACGTCGTACATGTGATCTGGGTTTAACGCCATCACTGTTACAACGATCTGAACTTCATTACGAAGTCCCTTGATAAATGTTGGACGTAATGGGCGGTCGATTAAACGACAGGTAAGAATTGCTTCCTCGGAAGGACGACCTTCACGGCGAAAGAATGAACCTGGAATCTTTCCTGCGGCATACATACGTTCTTCAACATCCACTGTTAGCGGGAAGAAGTCGAATGAGTCACGAGGAGATTTTCCAGCAGTTGTTGCGGACAACAACATTGAATCATCATCTAAATAAACAACAGCAGTTCCTGCTGCTTGCTTTGCGAGACGTCCTGTTTCAAAACGAATCTCGCGCTTTCCGTACTTGCCGTTATCAATTGTTGCAACGGCGAACTTCACATCTTGACCATCCATGGGTCGCTCCATTTCTCACCATTCACACGCATCAGCAATGGATCTTCGATCGAAGCTCGCGCTAGATCTCGTACA
>CAILYP010000035.1:0-24966 GCA_903838475.1 uncultured Actinomycetes bacterium
CGCGTAGCCGTTGTAGCGGCATATCCTTCTGCAGAAAGATGTTCGGTTAGTGCATCTACTCGCGCTTTCATACTGACCTTAGATGCGACTTTCTTCAGTGCTTTACGCTCAATCTCTTCAGCACGGTTCATCGCAAACTCTGAAACAAGATGGGAACCACTTTTACTTGACATAAATTTCAGAGCAGAGACAGCTAAATCATCGTAGGAATGCTCAAACTTCTCTCTGCCTTCATCGGTCATAATAAAAACTTTTGCTGGTCGTCCGCGTCCGCGTAAATTGGCACTGGTTACGTGAGCTTCGCGCGATTCCAGAATTCCATCTGCGACCAGACCATCTAGGTGCCGGCGTATGCCAGCTGGGGTAATTGAAAGTTGCTCGGCAAGATCCACAGCCGTAGCCGGTCCGCGCTCAAGAATGGATCGAGCCACGAGATCGCGGGTCTTATCTGGCTCATTCTTTTTCACAACATAAGTGTTGCGTAATTCGCTCCATTTGACCAACCGGACTCACTCTTCCCGACAAGCCCTCCTGAGATGCTGGTCTCACTGGATTTCCACCGGCCGGGTTGATGCGCCGGCTGATGTTCGGGACGCTCTAGGCTACGAGCGTGAAGCGGTTTATCTATACCTTCCTCTTGGTAGCCCAAGTAGGAATTGTGGTGACCGGCGGAGCGGTCCGATTGACCGGATCTGGGCTCGGTTGCCCTACCTGGCCGCAATGCACGCCAGGGTCATACACCCCAGTGCCCCATCAAGCCCAGGGTCGCCTTCATTCGTGGATTGAATTTGGAAATCGACTTCTGACAATCTTGCTTGTAATCGCAATTCTTGCTGTTGTTATTGGCTTTTTTAGGTGGGGACGAAATCGTCTCGACTCCAAAGCGATTGCTTGGCTAACGGCAATTCAGTTGCTCGGTTTAGTTGCTCAAATAGTGGTGGGCGGAATTTCCGTACTAACGCATCTCAACCCTTTCGCAGTAGGTGCCCATTTCCTTCTTTCGATTTTCCTTATTGCAGCATCTCTCTGGCTTCGCCAGCGCATGTTGGATGTAAAACGAGTGACAATTGCGCCACTCTCAAAAAAGATGGGCCGCCTCGTTCTGCTTCTTTCTTTCATGGTGATTAATCTTGGAATATTTGTAACGGGTAGCGGACCACACGCTGGTGACGTACAAGCAAAACGTTTCCATTTAGACCCTCGCACAATCTCATGGCTTCACGCAGATAGCGTCATTGCTCTCATTTCGATCTCCTTCGGACTTTGGATTTTAATCAAGGCCATCGAAGTAGGAGATACCAAGGATTTAGCTGCTCAGAAAATTGGGCTCTTTTTAGTGATTTGTCTCGCTCAAGGATTGATTGGATACACTCAATATTTCACAGGAGTGCCTGAGCTACTAGTAGGGGCTCATTTATTAGGCTCCACACTGGTGTGGACATCAATAAGTTCGTTCACTTATTCAACTCAACTATTGAAACGTAGTTGATATATTTTCCACTTGAGGCAAAGCTATAGGAGTAGTAGATGAGCAGCAATTCCCGCACCACTTGGAATCAATTAGATGATAAAGCCGTAGCAATTTCGCGTGCACTCGCAGCAGATTCTGTACAGAAGGTCGGGAACGGACATCCAGGAACTGCAATGTCACTTGCACCTGTTGCGTACACCCTCTTCCAAAGATTCCTCAAGCATGATCCAACTCATCCTCATTGGCTTGGACGTGATCGCTTTGTACTCTCTTGCGGACATTCTTCGCTGACTTTGTATATACAGTTATTTTTATCCGGTTATGGCCTGACTATTGATGATCTAAAATCATTTAGAACGCAAGGTTCATTAACGCCTGGTCACCCTGAATACGGCCACACAGATGGCGTTGAAATTACTACCGGCCCGCTTGGCTCTGGCATCGCAAGTGCAGTTGGAATGGCTATGGCGCAACGATATGAGAAGGGTCTTTTTGATCCAGATTCCGAAACCTCACTCTTTGACCACAATATTTGGGTCATTTGCTCTGATGGAGATTTGCAAGAAGGTGTCAGTGCTGAAGCTTCTTCGCTGGCCGGAACTCAGGCACTTGGAAACCTCAAAGTTATTTATGATGACAATAGAATCTCTATCGAGGGAGATACTCACGTCTCTTTCACGGAAGATGTTTCTGCCAGATATCGCGCGTATGGCTGGAGCGTCATTGATGTAGCAGCTCAGGGCAATGGTGATGTTGATCGGAACGCGCTAGAAAATGCAATGGAAGTAGCAGAAAGCACCACAGATAAGCCAACTCTCATTCGCTTGAAAACTGTCATTGCTTGGCCGGCTCCTCGCGCCCGCGGAACTTCGAAGTCTCACGGATCAGCACTGGGTAATGAAGAGATAGCAGCGACTAAGGTCGAACTTGGGTTAAACCCAGAAGAATTCTTTGCCGCTCCCGAAGTTGTAGTCGCACATGCGCGTAAAGTGATTGAGCGCGGAACTAGTGATCGACTTGCATGGGAAAATCAATTTAAGAGTTGGAGCTTGGCCAATCCGCAGCGTGCAGAACTTTTGAATCGCCTACAGACTCACGGGCTCCCTGATGACTGGGAAAGTTCTATTCCAACTTTTTCCTCCGATAAAGAAATCGCTACGCGAGCTGCTTCTGGAAAGATTATTAATGCGATTGCATCAGTGCTTCCAGAATTCTGGGGAGGCTCTGCAGATTTGGCAGAGTCAAATAACACAACTATTGAAGGAGGAGACTCCTTCTTGCCAAGTGCAAGTGAAATGAAAGATGCCAACCCGTATGGCCGTGTTATTCATTACGGAATTCGTGAACACGCCATGGGCGCAATACTTAACGGTATAGCTCTACACGGGCTCACAAAATCTTTTGCTGGAACTTTTCTCGTCTTCTCCGATTACATGCGTGGCGCCGTAAGGCTTGCTGCGCTCATGAATATCGCCTCGACATTTGTCTGGACTCATGACTCGGTGGGATTGGGTGAAGATGGCCCAACTCATCAGCCGGTTGAACACGTGGCCGCCCTACGTGCAATTCCGAATTTTTCCGTTATTAGGCCAGCAGATGCCAACGAGACTGCGATTGCTTGGCGTGAAGTCATCAAGCGCCGCAAACCTGCTGGCTTTGCACTCTCCCGGCAAAACTTGCCGGTCTTAGATCGGACGATATTCACCTCAGCCGAAGGTGTTGCCTTTGGTGCTTACATACTTTCCGATTCTGCTGCTAAGCCAGATGTCATCCTCATTGCGACGGGTTCTGAAGTCCAACTTGCTCTAGCTGCGCAAAAACTGCTTGCAGCGAAAAAGGTGCACGCTCGCGTCGTAAGTGCGCCTTGCCTTGAGTGGTTTGCAGAACAAACACCCGAGTATCGAAATTCCGTACTTCCTTCGAGTATCAAGGCTCGAGTCTCAATCGAAGCAGGTATTGCAATGGGTTGGCGCGAGTTAATCGGAGATGCCGGTGTAGCAATATCACTTGAGCACTTCGGGGCATCAGCCAGCGCGGATGTTCTCTTCAAAGAATTTGGATTCACTCCTGAAAACGTAGCTAATGCCGCTCTTCATTCGATTAAGAAAGTTGGCAAATGATGTCTACCTCGTTATCAGACTTATCAGAAGCAGGAGTCTCGATTTGGCTCGATGATTTATCTCGTGAACGACTACAAAGTGGCTCACTTAGTGCATTGATAGATGACTCCCATGTTGTAGGCGTCACCACTAATCCAAGTATTTTCTCAGCAGCGATATCTGGTTCGACGCTATACAGGGAAGATATTCTCGCCCTAAAGTCTGAAGGACTTTCGACGATTGATATTGTTACAGAGTTAACAACGTCAGATGTGCGAAGCGCCTGCGATCTATTCATGCCTACCTTCTTAGAAAGTAACCAGATTGACGGCAGAGTCAGCATCGAAGTGGATCCGCGTTTGGCATACAACACCACTGAAACAATTTCGCAAGCAAAGTTTTTACATGCGCTGGTAAATCGCCCCAACGTACTTATTAAAGTTCCAGCAACCCTAGATGGACTTCCGGCCATTGAAGAGTTAACGGCTCAAGGCATTAGCGTCAACGTCACTCTCATTTTTTCGGTGGAGCGTTATCAGGCTGTTATGGATTCATACATGCGAGGCATCGAGCGTCGCTTGGCAAACGCTCTTTCAGTAACGGGTATCCATTCAGTGGCCTCTTTCTTCGTAAGCCGCATTGATGCCGATATTGATAAGAAGCTAGATGCTATATCTCCCAATCATCGATTGAGAGGATGCGCAGCAATTGCTAACGCCGTTTTAGCCTACGAGGCTTATCTGAAAGTGGTTGGCTCGCAGCGTTGGTCAAAACTAGCTCTACGTGGAGCAAATATGCAAAGGCCACTATGGGCATCGACGGGCGTGAAGGATAAGGCTTATGACTCGACTAGATATGTTGCCGAATTAGTCGCGCCTCATTGTGTCAACACGATGCCCGAAGCAACTCTGGATGAAGTTCGCAAGCATGGAATCATCGATGGAGACACAATTACACCGGCTATCTCAAAAGCCCAGCAAATATTTGATGACCTCGCTGCGGCTGGAATAGATTTTAACTCTGTTGTTAATTTCCTTGAAGATGATGGTGTAGCAAAATTTGAAAAGGCATGGGAAGAGCTTCTCGGCAACATTCATGCGGTCCAAGAATGAGTATTTCACTTACGCGTAAAAAACCCGCTGACCGGGAAAGTGAAATTTATAAGCAACTTCTCCTGGCAGCTCCAAAGCTTGCCGCAAAAGATTTTACTCTTTGGGGCAAAGCTGCCGAAGCTGAAAGCGCGGTCCGGCTCAATTGGGTCGGTCTACCAACAACAAGTCTTGCGCTCCTTCCTGAACTAGCGCGAATGCAGCAATGGATTAAGGAAAATGCGCTACAGCAGTTTGTTCTAGCCGGAATGGGGGGTTCTTCCCTTGGACCTGAGGTGCTGGCCAAGACGTACTCAAAAGTTCTAACGATTCTAGATTCAACAGATCCAGACCAAGTATCCGCTGCGACTCCCCCAGATCTTTCACACGTTGCAATAATAGTTGGATCTAAATCTGGATCTACCGCCGAGACCGCATCACAAAAAGCATATTTCACGAAGAAGCTACTCGATGCTGGACTGGACCCAAAGAATCATTTCATCATCATTACCGACCCCGGCTCGCCCTTTGATATTCAGTCAAGGGCAGATGGATATTTTGTTATCAACGCAGATCCAGATGTTGGCGGCAGGTTCAGCGTACTTAGCGCTTTTGGTCTAGTTCCAGCTGCGGCCATTGGGATTGATGTCGCGACTTTACTTTCCGATGCAGCTCGCGCGGCTGATTCTTTTACCCTGATTGCGTCTGCGGCGGTCGAGATAGCAACTCTCATATTGGAAAGTAAGAAACAAATTATTGCCTTCTCTGATCATGATTCAAATGTCCCAGGTCTCTCGGATTGGATTGAGCAGCTCATAGCGGAATCAACAGGCAAAGAGGAAAAAGGCTTTCTGCCGATAGCACTGGAGAACGCTTCTGCTCCAGTTTCCGCCGATGCCTTGAAAATTGCCTTTTCACTTTCGGAAAAAGATAACGTTGATTTAGTCGTTGAAGGTAGCCTGGGTGAACAGTTCATCCTTTGGGAATGGGTGACCGCGCTTGTTGCGATTCCAATGCAGATTAATCCATTTGATCAACCAAATGTAACCGAAGCAAAAATCCGCGCCCTTGCCTTGCTAAACACATGGCAGAATCGTGTTCCGGTTCTCACTCCGGTTTTTGAAAGTGAAAATGTTCAGGTCTTCTCTAAATTTTCTGGAGGAGATTTAACAGAACAGATACGCCAGCTTTACGCGACTACTCCGCATTACATTGCCATCATGGCCTATCTAGCGCGTGGAATCGATGATGCTGTTACTGATCTTCGCTCTAGTGTGGCAAAAGGATCTGGCGCTGGAACTAGTTTCGGATGGGGGCCACGTTTCTTGCACTCAACTGGGCAATACCATAAGGGTGGAGTACAGAATGGGGCATTCATCCAAATAACTGGTGAGAACTCACAAGATATAGAAATTCCTGGGCAAGAATATAGTTTTCATACTTTGCTGATGGCGCAAGCGCTAGGTGATGGCGAAGCGCTCCTGGAAAGAAAATTCCCGCTCATTCGATTCCATCTTAAGAACCGAAGTGCGGGAATTCGAGAGTTAAAAGAGATTTTTAGTACGTTTTAATTAATCTTCGCCGCGTAAGTGCGCCAAAGCATCTGCAAGTATTTTTGTTGCTTCAGCTTCTGTTCTACGCTCTTTTACATAAGCAAGGTGAGTTTTGTACGGCTCATTCTTGACTGGCAGAGGTGGCTTGTTCTTATCTAACCCTGCTGGGTATCCACAGCGTGGACAATCCCACTCTGCAGGAATCTGAACAGTTCCATCCTCAGCAAATGATGGACGAGTCTCATGTCCATTCGCACACCAATACGAGACGCGAAAACGTCCGATTGCTTCACCGCGTTCAGCTTCACCCATTGGTCCAGCGCCGACACGGCTACCGCGAATTGCACTTCCAGCCATTACTTACTCCTTCAGGTTAGAAAAGAAAACTACTTCTTGAGAACTAAGGAGAGCGCTACAACTCCGGCAAACCAAAGACCACCCACGACAATTGTGATGCGATCTAGATTTCGCTCAACGACTGAGGATCCACCGTAATTAGAGGAGACGCCACCACCGAAGAGATCAGAAAGACCGCTGCCCTTGCCTTTATGCAAGAGAACCAAAAGAACCATCAAGATGCTGGTAATTACCAACACAATTGAAAGAGTTAGAACCACGATATCTCCAAATCTCCAAACTAGATTAAGCAAACGTTTAACAAGATAGCTCCAAGAGCAGACCTGAAAACAGGACAACGCGAGAAGGATACCCCAGACCCCAAGGGGGCAACTCTTCTGACCTTAGGAGAACCTATGAAACTTACAAATACGTGCAAATTCTTCCGGATCTAGGCTGGCCCCGCCCACAAGGGCACCGTCGACATCCTCTTTTTTCATGATTTCCAGGATATTAGAAGACTTTACCGATCCACCATAGAGAATCTTTGCTGCTTGGGCAATCTCATCACTACCTATTTTTACCAGTTCAGCGCGGATGGCGGCGCAAACTTCCTGCGCATCTTCCGGGGTCGCTGTTTTACCAGTACCAATTGCCCATACCGGCTCATATGCAAAGACGATCTTTTTCAAATCGGGCTTATGAAATCCATGTAGCCCATTCTTAATCTGAGAAAGTACGTGTTGAACATGTGTACCTGCCTCGCGAATAGCAAGCTCTTCTCCAACACAAAATATCGGAGTGAGTTCATTAGCAATTGCGGCCTTAATTTTCTTGTTTACGATCGCATCGGTTTCAGCATGAATCGCTCGTCGCTCCGAATGCCCCACTACAACATACGTACATCCGAGTTTGTGAAGCATGCCGCCAGATATATCACCTGTAAATGCCCCAGAAACGTCCGGAGAAAGGTCTTGAGCTCCATAGGTGAGTCGTAGACGATCACCATCAATAAGAGTCTGCACAGAACGAATATCTGTATATGGTGGAATCACGCAAACATCCACAGCATCAAAATCCTTATCCTCAAGGGAGTAGGAAAGCTTCTGGGTCACTGCAATGGCTTCGAGATGATTTAAATTCATCTTCCAGTTTCCAGCGATAAGTGGCTTACGCATTTCTTACTCCTCTTTTACGGATTGTTAGAACAAAATACCAGTATGTGAAAATCCTAGCGCGTGAAAATTATTGTAGAACGATTATGCCAGGAAGATCCTTGCCTTCTAGGTACTCAAGGGAAGCACCGCCCCCAGTTGAGATGTAACCAAAGGCTGAATCTGCGAAACCAAGCGCTCGAACTGCCGCAGCCGAATCTCCTCCCCCGACCACCGATAATCCCTTAATTTCTGATAGCGCCTTGGCTATGACCCTTGTTCCATAAGCAAAATTAGGAAATTCAAATACCCCCATCGGACCATTCCAGAAAACCGTTTCGCATTCCAAAATCGCTGTTGCGAAAGTATTGGCACTCTCAGGCCCAATATCGAGTCCCATTTGATCGCTAGGAATTTCACTTGCTGGTACAAGAGTTGGTTTGGCGTCAATTGCGAATTCTGGCGCAACAACAATGTCAGTAGGTAGTAGTAACTTCACGCCAAGTTTTTCTGCTCGCGCAAGGAGTTCTTTAACTGTAGGAATGAGATCGACTTCAACAAGTGACTTTCCTATTTCATAACCTTGGGCAGCTAGAAAAGTAAAGAGCATACCGCCGCCAATTGCTAAAACGTTTACTTTATCTAGGAGGTTGGAGATGACTCCAATTTTATCTGAAACTTTAGCTCCTCCAAGAACTACCCCATATGGTCGAGCCGGATCAAGAGTTAGCTTCTTTAAAACTTCTACTTCCGCCGCTACTAGATACCCTGCTGCATGTGGTAACAAAGTTGCCACGTCATAAACAGAAGCATGTTTGCGATGCACGGCACCAAATCCATCAGATACAAATACATCGGCATAAGAGGCGAGAACTCGCGCAAGAACTAATCTCTCGGCTTCGTCCTTACTTGTCTCAGCCGCTTCATAGCGAATGTTTTCTAGCAGCACTATTTCACCAGGCTGTATCTGCGATACCTTGGCATCAATTATTTCTGATGAAAAAATAACCTTTCTTCCCAAAAGCTCTTCTAAGCGAATCGCAACTGGGGCAAGGGAGAGTTCAGGTTTACGCTCACCTTTTGGACGCCCAAGGTGAGCTGTAATAACAATGGACGCGCCTTGATCCAACAAATATTGAATTGTTGGAAGAGAGGCGCGAATTCGTCCATCATCCTTAATCTCTCCATCTTTAATGGGTACATTTAGATCGCAGCGCAACAGAACCCGTTTTGCTTTTACGTTAATGGACTCCAGTGAAACCACGTTCATGAGCTAGTACCCTTTATCGCTTGGAAAATTGATCAACGGTCAGAGTTTGGCGCCGACAAAGCCGACTAAATCAACGAGGCGATTTGAATAACCCCACTCGTTGTCATACCAACCAAGGACTTTCACTTGATTTCCGATGACCTTCGTCAGACCTGCGTCAAAGATACAAGAGGCTGGATCAGTGACAATATCTGCAGAAACGATCTCATCCTCTGTATAACGTAGATAACCCTTGAGTGACCCTTCGGCCGCCTTTTTCATTGCTGCATTAATTTGATCGGCTGTTACTTCCTTTGCAAGTTCAACAGTTAAATCTGTTGCTGAACCTGTAGGTACTGGAACACGCATTGCATATCCATCAAGTTTTCCCTTGAGCGCTGGCAATACCAAGCTAATTGCTTTTGCAGCTCCTGTCGATGTAGGAATCATTGATAGGGCGCCAGCACGGGCACGACGCAAATCCTTGTGAGGCTGATCCTGTAATGATTGATCATTTGTGTAAGCGTGGATAGTTGTCATCAAACCCTTAACAATGCCAAATTCATCATCCAAGACCTTAGCCATAGGAGCAAGACAGTTTGTTGTGCAAGATGCATTCGAGATCACATTGTGCGTAGCGGCATCGTACTTCTCGTGATTGACGCCCATGACGATTGTGATGTCCTCATCGGAGGCAGGCGCTGAAATGATTACTTTCTTAGCTCCAGCAGCAATGTGCTTCTTAGCATCGGCCGCCTTAGTGAAAAATCCTGTTGATTCAATTACAATGTCAGCCTTTACCTCTCCCCAGGGAAGAGCCGCAGGATCGCGTTCAGCGAAAACGCGAATAGTCTTACCGTTAACGGTAATTGAGGTCTCGTCGTGAGTTACTGGTAGACCAAGAGGTCCAAGGATCGAGTCATACTTCAACAGATGGGCCAGCGTGGCGTTATCGGTCAGATCATTGATGCCAACAATCTCGATATCTGCTCCTGAAACCAGAACTGCTCTGAAAAAATTACGGCCAATGCGACCAAAACCATTTATGCCTACGCGAACCACAATAGTCCTCACTTCTATCAATTTAAGAAAAGTATGGCCTCTTCCCCGCTATATAAGGTGCGCCAGAATCTTGTGGCAAATTTGCGGTTAAGGGCGAATCACAACGTTGTGTATGGCCCTACCTTATCAGTCCAAATCCCCCGGTACCGAGTTCTTCGACGCTACAGCGCTCATTAAAGTCTGAATCTAGGCTCAATCTGTAAGCAAATCAGGACTTAGGCCAGCTTCAGTATCAGGTATTCCTAATTCGTGCGCACGTTTATCGGCCATAGCTAAGAGTCGGCGGATTCGACCTGCAATGGCATCTTTGGTCATGGGAGGAGAAGCTAATGAGCCAAGTTCCTCCAAACTTGCCTGACCATGCGTAATGCGCAATTCGCCCGCTTCCTTCAAATGTTCAGGAATCTCCTCGCCTAAAATCTCCATCGCTCGTGAAACTCGCGCGGATGCAGCAACTGCTGCGCGAGCCGAGCGGCGCAGATTGGCATCATCAAAGTTTGCAAGACGATTTGCAGTAGCTCGAACCTCTCGGCGCATTCGTCGTTCTTCCCAAGCCAAAACACTTTCATGTGCGCCAAGTCGAGTAAGCAACGCACCAATCGCATCTCCATCGCGGATCACAACACGATCCACTGCTCTTACCTCGCGCGCCTTTGCCGCAATGCCAAGCCTTCTTGCTGCTCCAACAAGTGCAAGCGCCGCTTCTGGCCCAGGACAAGTGATTTCAAGGGCTGATGAGCGACCTGGCTCAGTTAATGAACCATGGGCCAAAAATGCCCCGCGCCATGCCGCTTCTGCATCGCACAAGCCAGCTGAAACAACTTGAGGAGGTAGCCCACGAATGGGGCGATTATTGGCGTCAATCAACCCAGTTTGGCGCGCCAGCGCCTCACTATCACTAGTGACTCTTACAACGTAGCGACTTCCTTTGCGTAGGCCGCTTGGTGAAAGTACTGCTAATTCACTTTCGTGACCAAAAATTTCAGCTATATCTTTACGTAGTCGTCTAGAAGTTTGTGCAGTATCTAATTCAACTTCAATCAATATTTTACCTGCAGCTAAATGTAACCCGCCAGCAAATCGTAGAATTGCTGAAACTTCTGCTTTTCGACAACAAGGTTTTGTAACTGTTAGACGACTAAGTTCGTCCTTTACTGATGCTGTCATTGCCATGCGAGTATCTAAGCAAACATCAGCGGAAAATGTGGCTGAAAGTCATAGCCAATTTTTCTGCAGAGTGGTGGTAGGACCCCACAGCTTTTGCCACATCTGATACAACAAGCTTTCCGCCACAACCCTCAACCACTTGTTGAAGCCTGCTTTTCTCCCCAAGTGCTGATGGATCGACAATTGCGTAGTCGAGCTGAAAGTGTGGAGAGTGAGAAAGGATGAGCTCTAAATGTTGCGCGGCACTCACCCCAGCAAATTCATCTGCACTCAATGGTTCAGGAAGATTAAAAATAATAATCTTTTTTGCAGCCGAACTTTCAATGGCAGCTAGTTGTTCTCTGAGTAGAAAATGTGGCATCACGCTGCTAAACCACGAGCCGGGACCAAAGGTAAGCCATTCTGCCTTAGCAATAGCGTCTAAAGCTTGCGGAGTAGCTTTAGGAGAATCTGGTATCAGTTTCAGGGACTCGATCTCCCCTTTGGCGGTTGCAACTTCTACTTGCCCTCGAACAACTTTTGGTCCGGCTGAAGTGTTAAATCTGGCTTCAATATCTAATGGCTCAATCGCCATCGGTAAAACTCGGCCAATTATCTTGAGCAACTGACCCACTCGATCGATACCGGCAACTGGATCCCCATCGCGATCCCACAAAGCTGTAAGTAATAAGTTTCCTAGCGCGTGCCCATCTAAATCACCGGATGTTGTAAAACGATATTGCAAAATATCAGCCCAGTCACGTCCCCACTCATCTGAGGAACACAGTGCAGCAAGTGCCATACGTAAATCACCAGGTGGTAAGAAATTAAATTCCGAACGCAGGCGACCACTTGAACCACCATTATCGGCAACAGTCACTATGGCCGTTATATCCGTTGTTAAAGAGCGCGCTGCCGTAAGAGTGGCCGCCAAACCATGACCGCCGCCCAAACAAACTAGCTTTGGATTTGAACTCAAAGCTCTCTACCAAGGTCGCGGTGAATCGATGAAGCTGAAATTGTATGGTTAGTGGGGATATTGCCTTGGTTGAACCGCCTAACGATTTCCTCGGCTATAGCCACGCTTCTATGTTTTCCGCCGGTACATCCCACCGCCAGAGTGAGATATTTTCGACCTTCAGAAATGAATCCTTTTGACATAGTTTCAAAAAGTGCCTGATATCGACTTAAGAATTCTTGCACATTTTCCGCACTCAAGACGTTCTGACTTACAGCGGAGTCCAGACCATTGAGTGGTCTTAACTCTGGAATCCAATGTGGATTTGGAATGAAGCGACAGTCCATCACTAAATCTGCATCTACCGGAATTCCATACTTGTAGCCAAATGAGAGAATATTTACTCGTAAATCAGCGGTTGAGTCTGAATGAAAAAGTTCTTCAATTTTTGACTCTAATTGGTGAATGTTCAGGCTAGATGAATCGATAACGATATCTGCTACTGAGCGGACTTCACGAAGTCGATCTCGCTCCTTTGCAATCCCATCGACAATGCGATCGCCACCTTGGAGTGGATGTGGTCTGCGAGTAGATTCAAATCTACGGATAAGAGCCTCATCAGCTGCATCAACAAAGAGAATCTTGCGCGCGATGCCGCGCTCACCCAATTCGGCAAGAGCAATATTCAAATCATCAAAAAATTGTCTTCCTCTAACATCAATCACAACTGCAATATTCGTGACTGTTTTAGCAGCCATATCGCAAAGGTTTGCGAGCAGAGCTGGTGGTAAATTATCAACCACATACCAACCAAGATCTTCCATCGCATGAGCAACGGTGGAACGCCCGGCTCCACTCATACCTGTTACAACTACTACCTCGCTGGACATATCCCAATCATGCCTTATTATTCAAGAATCTCACCAGTAGAAATATCTACAGTCGGCTCTGCATCTTGGAGATGCTCGTAAACAAGCGTTGCAATCTTCTCGCCGATACCCGGTACCCCAGAAATGTCCGAGAGCGCCGCTCTTTTGAGTGCAGCGACCGAACCGAAATGTGCTAGCAGAGCCTTACTGCGAACCTCTCCCAGATGAGGTATTTCATCTAGTAGTGATTCCAGCATTACTTTCGATCGTCTATTTCGATGAAATGTGATTGCAAAACGGTGCGCTTCGTCGCGAATGCGTTGCAATAGATAAAGACCTTCACTGTGACGGGGGAAAATGATGGGATCTGGCGAGTCAGGCAGCCAGACCTCTTCAAGTCGTTTAGCCAACCCACAGAGCGCGACATCAGTGATACCCAACTCAGCTAACGCTCGATTGGCGGCTGCAACCTGGGGTTTACCGCCATCCACCACTATTAATTGTGGCGGGTAGGCAAATTTAGGTCTTGCTCCCCCATCGATTCGAAGCTCATCTAAATCAATATCTTTCTCCGCCAAATAACGCTTCATTCGCCGGGTAATAACATGATGCATAGCGCGCGTGTCATCGAAATTTTCATCATCCGATATTGCAAATCTTCGATAGTCACTTTTCTTGATCCGGCCATCTTCAAAAACCACCATTGATGCAACCATGTGGTTTCCTTGTATATTTGAAATATCAAAGCACTCAATTCGTAATGGTAATTCGCTGAGCCCAAGTAGCTCGGCAATCTCTTCAAGGGCCTTACCTGATACCGCAGAATCACTTGAGCGCTTAGAAAGGTATTGAATCAAGGCTTGGTTTGCATTGCGCTTGACCGTTTGGATTAACTCGAATTTATCGCCACGCTGAGGAGTTGATATCTTCACCCTTTTATCCGAAAGAGTTGAGAGCCATTCCTCATATTGATCGCTCTCTTTAAGCTCTCGATCGATCAGAACTTCAGAAGGGGGCGACTGATCGGCATAAATCTTGGAAAGAATGGCCGCCACAACCTCTTCACCCTCAAGTACATTTGATAAATCTAAAACCCACGACCGTGAAGCAACTATCCGCCCAAGGCGAACAGAAAAAAGTGAAGCAGCCGCATGCGTAACTTCTTCATGAATTGCAATCACGTCGGCAGTAATATTTTCAGATAGTGCTACATCCGTTGTTTCACTTGCCTTACGCAACGCCGTGAGTTGATCTCGAAGAACTGCTGCCCTCTCAAATTCATGGGCATCTGAAGCCTTCTGCATTTCTGATTCAATGTGAGTTGTAATGTCAACGTTTTCCGAGCTAAAGAAATCTGCAAGCCGCTCGGCCATGGCGAAGTGATCCTCTTTTGAAATCCACTCTACGCATGGGGCAGCGCATCTGCCGATGTCGCCAAGTAGGCACTGCCGCTTGTTCTTTACTGCTCGATCAAAATTAGCATTACTACACGTTCTAATCGGGTAGATTTTCAACAAAGTATCAAATGTACTTCGCAAAGCCCAAGCATGGGCAAAGGGTCCAAAATATTTAACGCCTTTTACTTTCTTTTGGCGCGAGATAAACATTTTCGGAAATGGCTCATTCAGGCTAATTGCGACATACGGATAAGATTTATCATCACGGAATTGAATATTGAATTGGGGATTTTCGGATTTGATCCATGTGTATTCAAGCTGGAGTGCTTCGACTTCTGTATTTACAACTGTCCAATCAACTCTCACTGCGGTATGAACCATCCGGTAAGTTTTCTCGGCTAAATTGGAGCCAAAATAACTATTGAGTCGGTTCTTTAAATTTTTAGCCTTGCCAACATAAATAACTTTCCCTGCACCGTCATAAAAACGGTATACACCGGGATCTGTCGGTAACCCACTAGGACGATAGCTCTGCGGATCAGTCATCGGAGTTCATACATATCACTTCAAGAATGGTGCAAGGAACTGTCCGGTATAACTTGCCTTAACCTTCGCAACTTGTTCTGGAGTCCCTTCGGCAATCACAAGCCCCCCGCCACTACCTCCTTCTGGGCCCATATCGATCACCCAGTCGGCGCACTTGATAACATCTAAATTGTGCTCGATTACGATCACTGTGTTCCCTGAATCCACTAAACGATTGAGCACAATCAACAGCTTGCGGACATCTTCGAAGTGCAGGCCAGTAGTTGGCTCATCTAAAACATAAATGGTGCGACCAGTGGATCGACGTTGTAGCTCGGTTGCAAGTTTCACACGTTGAGCTTCTCCGCCCGATAAGGTTGGAGCGGATTGACCAAGGCGGACATATCCCAAGCCCACGTCATTAAGAGTTTTTAAGAAGCGAGCGATAGCTGGAACTGACTCAAAAAATCCATGCGCTTCTTCGATGGGCATATCGAGGACCTGAGCAATTGTTTTGCCTTTGTAATGCACTTCCAAGATTTCCCGGTTATATCTGGCACCGTGACAGACTTCGCATGGCACATAGACATCGGGCAAGAAGTTCATCTCAATCGTGATGGTTCCGTCCCCGGAGCAGTTCTCGCACCGTCCACCCTTTACATTGAACGAGAATCGTCCTTGCTGATATCCACGAATCTTTGCTTCTGCAGTTTCTGCAAAGAGTGCGCGAATCTTGTCGAAGACTCCTGTGTATGTAGCTGGGTTTGATCTAGGCGTACGCCCAATAGGCGATTGATCAACATGCACAACCTTGTCAAGATTTTCCAAACCCGATACCGAACGATGTCGGCCTGGAACAATTCGTGCTCCGTTAAGTTTATTCGCGAGCACTGAATACAAAATATCGTTGACCAAAGTGGACTTTCCAGAACCACTAACGCCAGTTACGGCTACAAAATTACCTAAGGGGAAAGTGACAGAAATATTCTGGAGATTATTCTCCTTCGCTTCCTTAACTACGACTTCCCTACCCTTGGCCTGGGGGCGGCGATTTTCTGGTATTTCAATTTTCATTCGACCGGCAAGATATGCCCCAGTAATGGATTCTTTTGCAGTGATTAATTCTTCATAACTGCCAGAGGAGACAACTTTTCCACCATGCTCACCGGCTCCAGGCCCGATATCTACAATCCAGTCAGCCGTACGGATCGTGTCTTCATCGTGTTCAACAACGATCAGCGTATTTCCAAGATCGCGTAACCGAGTAAGGGTTTCAATAAGTCGGCGATTATCGCGTTGATGCAGGCCGATGCTTGGCTCATCTAGAACATAAAGCACTCCAACAAGCCCTGATCCGATCTGCGTAGCGAGGCGAATACGTTGTGCCTCTCCGCCAGAGAGCGTTACAGCCCCACGTTCCAAAGAGAGATAATCAAGTCCAACATCGAGTAGGAATCCCAATCTGGCGTGCACTTCCTTCAGTACGCGCTCGGCAATTTTTTTCTCTCTGGCGTTAAGTGAAATCTTTTTTAAGAACTCTGCGCATTGCCTGATTGAAAGTTCACAGACCTGTGCAATATTTTTACCGCCCAATGTAACTGCAAGTACTTCAGGCTTAAGACGTGCACCGTTGCATGCTGGGCACGGGGTTTGGCGCATATACGCTTCATATTTATCGCGGCTGTAATCGCTATCAGTTTCAGTGTGACGGCGGTGAATAAATGGAATTACTCCTTCAAAACCCGTCGTGTAATTCTTGGTTCCATAGCGACCTTTGTACTTCATTTTGATTTCATACTCATAGCCGTTCAAAATGGCTTCCCGCGCTTTAGCCGGAATCTTCTTCCATGGAACATCTAATGAGAAAGCTATATCTTTTGATAGCGCTTCCAACAGGCGTTCAAAATAATCCGAGGACTGCCCGCCCGACCACGGGGCAATCGCGCCTTCATAAATCGAAATTGAATCATCAGGAATTATTAACTCTTCATCAACTTCGAGTTTTGTTCCAATACCCGTGCACTCAGGGCAGGCTCCGAAGGGTGAGTTGAAAGAGAATGAGCGAGGTTCCATCTCTTCGAAGGATAGGTCGCAATCATGACAAGCCATATGCTCGCTAAAAGTTCGTTCTTTGTCGGCTGCTTTTGCATCCACATCAACGAAATCGAGGATAACTAAGCCATTGGCTAGCTTTAGCGCTGTCTCGATCGAGTCAGTAAGTCGAGTTTTGGCATCTGCCTTTACTGCTAGTCGATCTACGACAACCTCAATGGAGTGCTTCTCTTGCTTTTTGAGTTTTGGGATTTCTGCTAACGGATAGACAACACCATCTACTCGGGCGCGCGAGAAACCTTGAGTAGTAAATTCACGAAAGAGATCTAGAAATTCGCCTTTACGCGCCCTGACAACGGGAGCCAAGATTTGAAATCTGGCACCTTCTTCCAGCGCCAGAATTTGATCAACGATGTTTTGCGGGGTTTGTTTTGCAATTGCCTTTCCGCAACTTGGGCAATGTGGTCGTCCCGCGCGTGCGTAGAGCAATCTGAGGTAGTCGTAGACCTCGGTAATCGTTCCGACAGTAGAGCGCGGATTTCTATTTGTGGATTTCTGATCGATTGAAACAGCTGGTGAAAGTCCCTCTATGAAATCAACATCGGGCTTATCCATCTGACCAAGAAATTGTCTAGCGTAAGCAGAAAGAGACTCAACATATCTACGTTGGCCTTCGGCAAAAATCGTATCAAAGGCCAGTGATGACTTTCCTGATCCTGACAGTCCCGTAAAAACTATCAGAGCATTGCGTGGTAGATCGATTGAAACATTTTTGAGGTTATGCTCGCGAGCACCCCGAACAACTAAGCGATCTGAGTTCATACCCCTGCCTCTTCCATACTTCGGAGCTCACGTTTCAAAATCCGAATCTCATCGCGTAACTTAGCAGCAACCTCGAATTGCAGGTCCCCGGCTGCATTCTTCATCTGGTCGGTGAGGGCCTCGATAAGTGAAATAAGATCTTTTCGCGGCAAGGATGTAGAACTCTTTGTAAATAGACCAGGGGCAACAGATTCTCGCTTATGCTGTGGAAGATTTTCTGCCGTATCTTCAATCTCTTTCGTAATGAGGTCTGTAATATCGGCAATTTTCTTGCGCAGCGGTGTTGGGTCTATTCCATTCGCAACATTGTAGGCAACTTGCTTTTCTCGCCTACGGTTTGTCTCATCGATAGCCGTCGTCATAGCCGCAGTCATCTGATCGGCATACATATGCACCTCACCCGAAACGTTACGGGCTGCTCGGCCAATAGTCTGGATAAGTGACGTTGCAGAGCGCAAGAATCCCTGCTTATCTGCATCCAAAATTGCAACGAGTGAAACTTCTGGTAAATCTAGGCCTTCACGAAGTAAGTTAATTCCAATCAATACATCAAATTCGCCCATGCGAAGTTCTCTAAGAAGCTCGACTCGGCGAAGGGTGTCGACCTCAGAGTGCAGGTATTGAACTTTTATACCAAGACCAACTAGATACTCAGTCAAATCCTCCGACATTTTCTTGGTGAGAGTCGTAACCAAGACGCGCTCATTTTTAGCGGCGCGAACTCTAATTTGCTCAACTAAATCATCAATCTGACCCTTGATTGGCTTTACGACAATTTGTGGATCAACGAGACCAGTCGGACGGATGACTTGTTCTACAACATCTCCATCCACCTTAGCCATCTCATATTTCCCGGGCGTAGCTGAGAGATAAACCGTCTGCCCTTTACGAGCCTCAAATTCATCAAATCGCAGCGGACGATTATCCATCGCACTTGGCAACCGGAATCCGTGTTCCACTAGCGTTCTCTTACGAGCAGCATCACCTTCATGCATCGCGCCAATCTGCGGCACAGTTACATGCGATTCATCAATGACGACAAGAAAATCCTCAGGAAAGTAATCGAGTAGGCAGTTTGGTGGAGATCCAGGGTCGCGATCATCTATGTGGCGCGAATAGTTTTCAATTCCGGAACAGAATCCGAGCTGTTGAATCATCTCAAGATCAAAGGTTGTGCGCATACGTAGACGCTGGGCTTCTAGAAGTTTGCCTTGTTTCTCAAATAAAGAAACTCGCTCCTCCATCTCTGCCTCGATCCCTCCCATAGCTCTTTTCATGGTTTCAGGGCCTGCGGCATAGTGGCTAGCTGGGAAAATATACATTTCAGTTTCGTCACGAATTATCTCTCCAGTGAGAGGATGAAGCGTTGTGATACGTTCGATTTCATCGCCAAACATTTCAATTCGAACAGCCAACTCTTCGTACATAGGAATAATTTCTACCGTATCCCCGCGAACTCGAAAAGTACCGCGTTCAAAGGCCATGTCGTTACGTTTATATTGGATATCAACGAACTTGCGCAATAAGGATTGCCGTTCAATATTTTCACCCACTCTAAGCCGGATCATTCGATCTACATACTCTTGCGGGGTTCCCAGTCCATAGATACAAGAAACAGTTGCAACAACTATTACATCTCGGCGGGTAAGAAGTGAATTCGTAGCTGAGTGTCGAAGTCGCTCCACCTCATCATTGACCGACGAATCCTTCTCAATGAAAGTGTCAGATTGCGGAACATATGCTTCTGGCTGGTAATAGTCGTAATAGGAAACAAAATATTCAACAGCATTATTTGGCATCAACTCACGAAATTCATTTGCAAGCTGGGCCGCCAAGGTTTTATTGGGAGCCATGACCAAGGTAGGTCTCTGGAGCTTCTCTATGAGCCAAGCAGTAGTTGCAGATTTCCCGGTGCCTGTAGCTCCGAGTAGGACAACATTCTCTTCTCCAGCTTCGATTCGGCGCGCTAGATCAGCTATAGCTGCCGGTTGATCACCCGAGGGAATGTAGTCACTAATTACTTTAAATGGATTAACTGTGCGTTGTAGATCTGATATCGGCCTCATCCGATATTTTCCGTCTGGAGCTCCTCGAAGGTTGACTCAACTTCACGAAGTAAGTCATCTGGGCTTCCAATATTTTCTATTATGAAATCTGAAACTTCGATGCGCTGCTCATCGCTGGCTTGGACACTCATTCGTTTTTCGATTTCGCTACGCGAAAGACCCCGACTTTCAAGACGAGTGATGCGCATTTCAATCGGAGATACGACGGTAATAACGCGATCGAAACGGTCGGCTGCTGAAGTTTCGACAAGCAATGGAATTTGGTTGATGATAATTGCGTTCTCTGGAGCATCCTCGATAATTTGGGCGAATTGGGCTTGTATTCGAGGGTGAATGATTCCTTCCAATTCCAATCGCTCTTGCTCGTTTGCAAAAACTATCTCTCCTAGTTTTTTACGATCAATTTCCCCGTTTGTAAGAATGCCATCTCCAAAATGGGTAAGGACTTCGTCAAACCCTTCCGTTCCTCGTTCGATCACATCGCGGGCAAGTTGATCTGAGTCGACCACAATTGCGCCAAGGCTCGCAAAGTATTGGCCAGCAAGTGACTTGCCTGAACCAATCCCTCCGGTCAACGCGACAATAAGCACAGTTACAGCCTACCTACCTACTCGGGGGGAATTGAAATATAAATGAAATATAAATGAAAAAGGCCCCGACCGAAGTCAGGACCTTCAACGCTATGTGCTGGCTATTCCGCAGATGGTGTCTCGTCTACCGCAGGGGTCTCGGAGGTAATTATTGAATCTGCTGCCTCGGCTGCCTCATCGGCAACACGTGCTTCATTCTTCTGCTTCTTGTGAGCTAGGAAACGAGTCTGAGCTTCAGCATACTGACGCTCCCACTCTTCACGTTGTGTCTCAAAGCCAGGACGCCATTCTTGTGAATCAGCGTCGAAACCTTCTGGATAAATGAAGTTACCTTCTGCGTCGTATCTAGCGGGCATTCCATATTGCGATGGATCGAATGCTTCGACTTCAACTTCATGTCCTTCATTGGCTTGCTTGAGAGAAAGTGAGATACGACGACGCTCAAGGTCGATATCGATAATCTTTACAAACAAAGAGTCTCCGACTTGAACAACCTGTTCTGGAATTTCGACATGGCGTTCAGCTAGTTCGGAAATGTGTACTAGGCCTTCAATACCCTCGAAGACTCGGATAAAGGCACCGAACGGAACAAGCTTAGTTACTTCACCTGGCACAACCTGGTTAATTGTGTGAGTGCGAGCAAATGCTTGCCATGGATCTTCTTGCGTTGCTTTGAGGGAGAGGGAAACACGCTCGCGCTCGAAATCAACTTCAAGTACTTCAACAGTTACTTCATCGCCAACTTCGACAACTTCACTTGGATGATCAATGTGCTTCCATGAAAGTTCAGAGACGTGCACAAGACCATCTACGCCACCAAGGTCAACGAATGCACCAAAGTTAACGATTGAAGATACAACACCTGTGCGAACCTGGCCTTTTGTAAGCTGATTAAGGAAAGTCGTGCGAGATTCAGATTGAGTTTGCTCAAGGTAGGCACGACGTGAAAGAACGACGTTGTTACGGTTCTTATCGAGTTCAATAATGCGTGCTTCAACAGTTTTGCCGATGTAAGGTGTGAGGTCACGAACTCTGCGCATTTCAACCAATGATGCTGGAAGGAATCCGCGTAGACCGATATCAACGATCAAGCCGCCTTTAACAACCTCGATAACAACTCCGACAACAACTTCGTCACGCTCTTTCTTGCCTTCAATCTCTCCCCATGCTCGCTCATATTGAGCGCGCTTCTTGGAAAGGATAAGACGACCTTCTTTATCTTCCTTTTGGAGTACGAGCGCTTCAACGCGATCGCCAATCTTTACAATTTCTGATGGATCGATATCGTGACGAATAGAAAGCTCACGAGAAGGAATTACACCTTCGGTTTTATAACCAATATCAAGCAGTACTTCTTCGCGGTCTACTTGTACGACTATTCCTGAGACCAAGTCCCCGTCGTTAAAATTCTTAATTGTTCCTTCGATTGCCGCAAGAAAATCTTCTGCAGTTCCAACATCGTTTAAAGTAATCTGAGTGCTCAAGTTGCTCCGTAGGTGGATAGATGTAGTAGGTGGCTTCTCTTCTCAGTGATTAGTCCCCTAATCAGAGATGGAAAAGTTCGATTCCTTCTGAACCGAGTCCCTTAGGGTACTTGCGGAGCGTGTCGAGGGTCAAAACGAATCTGAGCCTTCCGTAAAGGCAGATAGGGTGAGGATATGCGCGAATATCTGCTGTTTCTTAAGACTCCAGGCGCTAAATCACTTCTGGCGGCAGCATTTCCGGCGCGTTTTGCCTACGGCATGATCGGACTGGGCTTGTACTTCAAGGTTTACCACGAAACTCATTCGATAGCCGTTGCTGGCTTTGCTGCCGGGGCTAACGGAATCGCCGGTTCAGTTACAACGGGCGCCAGAGCCGCGCTTCTAGACAAATATGGCCTCAAGTGGCCAATTCGATTTTTCGTCCCTTCATACTCTCTTAGCATTTTGCTCGTTAATGCTTCGCACAGCAAGACACTTCTTCTAATTTTTGCAGTCCTACTTGGACTGTGTGCTCCCCCGATCAATCTTTCGGTTCGTCCACTATGGAGATCTATCGTTCCCCAAACAAAGCTGCGAACTGCTTACGCAATTGACTCTACATCTATGGAAATCGCGTCAATCCTTGGACCGCTAGCCGTAACTGCGCTAGCGCTCTCATCGCATCCTGCATTAGCACTTGTACTTTGTTCACTCGCGCTTTTGTGCGGCGGAATTTCAATCTCGCTATTGGACGTTGTAAATAGATGGATTCCAGAAGAGAAGAATCCTTCAGAGCTAAAACTCTTTCGAATTCCAGGCATTCGACTACTCGCCATCGAGGGAATTTTTATCGGTTTAGGAACGGGAATTTTCTCTATTGCGCTTCCTGCTTTCACAACGTTAGAACACGTTCCAAGTATGACTTCAGTAATTCTGGCTATTCAATCTTCGACAATGATTATCGGAAGTTTATTCGCTGGAACGATTGGCAAGCACTGGACGCCGCTACAAGCTTTTAAGCGAAACTATATATTTTGGACCCTGGCAATCTTGCCACTTGCATTCACAACTCCTGGCTGGAGTTTGATGTTAGTAGGCGGTGTAATGGGACTCTTTGTTGGAGCTCAACAAGTGTTCTACCTTGAGATTCTTGAATATATTCGTCCTAAGGGCGCGGCAGCTTCAGCTCTTGGCTGGATGTGGATGATTGAAGGTAGTGCAGGTGCGATTGGTAGCGCTGTGGCGGGAACGCTTTCTGAATCTGTGGGACCTCAATTTTGTTTCGCGCTCTCAACGCTATGCGTGCTTGCAGGTGCGCTCATAACCTTTGGTGGACAGCGTTATTTACAAAAAGCAAATAAAAAAACTCCAGTGCAGGACTAGTGAGCTGCTAGATCCCAACTCTTGCCCGTGCCGATATTAACTGCCAGCGGAAGAGATAGTTCAACAGCACTTTCCATGGCATTTCGAACAAGAATCGACAACTCTTCTTTTTCTCCAGGAAAGATTTCGATGATGAGTTCATCATGTACCTGCAGCAGCAATCGTGATTGAAGTTTCGCCTTCGTTATAGCTGCATCGACATGAAGCATGGCAACTTTAATGATGTCTGCCGCTGAACCTTGGATAGGAGCGTTGAGTGCCATTCGCTCTGCCACTTCTCGGCGTTGGCGGTTCTCACTCGAAAGATCTGGAAGATAACGCCTTCTACCCAAAATGGTTTCTGTGTAACCAACCTTGCGCGCCTCCTCGACAACATTTTTCAAATAATCTCGAATACCTCCGAAACGTTCAAAGTAATGTCCCATCAAAGCGGCAGCCTCTGTCGGGGAGAGATCTAACTGTTGGGAAAGTCCAAATGCAGAAAGCCCATACGCAAGTCCGTAAGACATCGCTTTGATCTGACGTCTCATTTCAGGATTAACATCAGCTGTATCAACACCAAAAACGCGCGAGGCGACCGTATTGTGCAAATCCTCTCCACTCTTAAATGCTTCGGTTAGTCCAACATCTTTAGATAGATGAGCCATGATTCGCATCTCGATCTGGCTGTAATCGGCAGTCAATAGTTCATCAAATGGCTTGGAAGCAATAAAGCAATCTCGGATTCGACGGCCTTCCTCCGTCCGTACCGGGATATTTTGAAGATTTGGATCAGTGGATGACAGACGCCCCGTAGCGGTCGTGGTTTGTTGGAATGTCGTGTGAATTCGATTTTCCGAACTCGTGGCAGCCATCAATCCGTCGATAGTGGTCATTAACTTACTTGTTTCGCGAATGCGCAGCAGATTCTTTAGAACTGGGTGCCCAGTCTTAGCAAAGAGCCATTCCAAACTTTCTGCATCTGTAGTAAATCCAGTTTTTATTTTCTTTGTTTTCGGCAGCTTCAAATCATCAAATAAAATCCCCTGAAGTTGCTTGGGTGAACCAACGTTGAACTCTTTGCCTGCATGCTTATGAGCTGAGATAGTCTCATTAGCAACCTCTCCCCTAAAATATTCCACCAGCTCAGTCAGGTGAGGCGTATCTACGGCTATGCCAGTTGACTCCATTTGGGCAAGCAGCAGTGAGGTTGGAAGTTCTAAGTCCTTGAGCAGTGCGCCCATATTTCGCTCATCAATTTCCTTCTGCAATATGGAGCGTAACGAATGTAAATGGGCGGTTGTTGAGCCATCAAATGATGAGAATAGATCATCAGCAACTTGAGCTAATTCAAGTCCAAGATAGCGCTCAACAAGATCTTCAATGGCGATGTTGCGCCCGCCGGGATTGATTAAATAAGCTGCTAACTCAGTATCAAATTCGATGCCTTCAATATCAACGTATCTGGCGATTATTTTTGAACCATGAACAATTTTCTTAACACCGCTATCAGCCAACCAGCCGCCCGGTACCCCTGCTGGATCAACAAAAACCTCAGTGCTATTTAAGGAAACTGCATAACTAGAAATATTGCCGTCAACAATTTCTGCGTGAAATGCAACTAATCCATCGCACTTTGAAATAAGAGCATCGATTTCTGCCGCTGACTTTTCGATAGAGGTGACCGAAGATTTCGCAAGAACG